>JAUMYV010000001.1 GCA_030528445.1 Porphyromonadaceae bacterium
CCCAATTGTGCCGATGGTACTGCGTCTAGTGGGAGAGTAGGTAGCCGCCAGTTTTGGTAGGGGAGGGAGTTAGTCATTCGGCTGACTCCCTCTTTTTGCTTTACACGAGGGGCGGAGAGGTGTGTTATATACACATCTGAAGAGTAGAAAAATCCATAAGGTCGTACGCATCGGTAGTACGGCCTTATTTTGTTTGAGGGTGCAGAAAACAAATAAGCTAGTGCAATATTTTGCTCTTTCATGAGAAAGTTAGACCTTTGCTCCACGTTCTATTTCGTTTAGGCACTATCAAAACCAAATTATCTTACGCCTGATATAAATATTAACCGAAGAAACATTTCAAAACTTAGAGCTATGAAGCAGCTGAAGAACATTTTACCGATTTTGGTCGGCTCGTTTCTCTCAACCATTACTAGCCTTGAGGCTCAGCAGTCGTTTGGAGGAAAGCCCAAGAGCTTTACTCTGGAGGTAGAGCAGACCAATGCATTGAGAGCCATATCGGCTCATTCAGACTCCACAATTCCCCTTTATACAGTTACCCGCCAGCGATCGGCCGAGAGTCTGAGAGCTGCGGCGATGAAGACAATCAATTCTCCTATGATAGCAGGGGAGGCGATTGCAGTCGACTATAACCTCATAAGAGATGGCATCCGTACCGAGCTTGCAGATGGTAGCGTTACTTACCGTATGCAGGTCAAGGGGGTAAATGCGAAGTCGATTTATCTATTCTTTAGCCATTTTGAGATTCCTCGTGGTGGCAAATTGTATGTCTATAATGTGGACAGAAGTACAATCTTGGGGGCTTACACCGATCAGACGAATCCGTCAGGTGGAGAGTTTGCTATTGAGCCAATACGTGGCGAAGAGCTGATCCTTGAGTATGAAGCTCCTAGGGCTCTGCCTCTGCCTCGTATCGTTATAGACGCTGTGGGCTACCTGTACTACGACTTGCAGACGCATGCGATCCACCAGAAGGCTGGCGAAGACGAAGAGCGTACGGGTTGCCAAGTCGATGCCAATTGTGAGCAAGGCGATGGCTGGGACGATCAGAAGAATAGTATCGTGCAGATTCTACTCAAAAAGGGCAATCAGATTGAGATGTGCTCAGGGACTCTTCTGAATAATACTAACGAAGACTTCGCACCCTATATCGTGACGGCTGGGCACTGTGCCGCTCACAGAGAGGGTACATACAACTTCCCTGCTACGGACCTCAATCGCTGGGTCTTCACCTTCCACTACATTAAGCCAAACTGTAGTCGCAGTAGCGTCGGTAGCATTGAGGCTAAAAGCCTTGTGGGTTGTACCAAGCTTGCTTACCTACCCATGCACGAGTACTCCGATGGAATGCTCCTCAAACTCAATCAAGATATTCCTCTGAGCTATCGTGTCTATTATAGTGGCTGGGATAGGCAGGAGCAGGTTCCCGACAATGGAGTTAGTCTGCACCATCCTCTAGGTGATGCCATGAAGATTGCAGTCTTTGACAAGAAACCTAGAGTAGGCAAATGGGATGGTTATAACAAAGGAGCTGAGAATGCTTACCTAGTAATGACCTTCACTCATGGTGAAACCGAAGGCGGATCCTCTGGCGGGAGCCTCTTCGATAGTAAGACTAATCTGCTCGTCGGTACGCTCACTGGTGGGCAAGAAACGCTTAAGTGTCTGCCAAACTCCGAGAGCTTCTACGGTCGCCTAGCCTATCACTGGGATAAGTTTAAGGACAAAGGGGCGGATAAGCGTATGGATATCTACCTCGACCCCAAGACTCAAGGGCAGGCCGTAAGCCTCAAGGGAACTTATCGAGGAGATAATCGCTACCTATATCCCGTGACCAAGGTTGAGGCACTAAGGTCGCTCAAACAGAAAAATCTCGTTCAGCTCACTTGGCATAGTCCCAAGGACGTCGAACGCACGGGAGGAGGGAAACTCTACTACGATATCCGTCGTGGAGAAGTGATTCTAGAGCGTATCGGGCATGTAGCTGGCAAATCTGAGTACAGCTACGTTGATGATGTCAACGTGAAGTTTGGAGCTGATACGGATCTGGCTTACTCGGTGAGAACGGTGCTTGTACACGATAATGGTCGCACGGAGTGGACTTCGTGGAGTGAACCAGTAGGGGTTTATCTAGAGGATCTTATCCAAGAAATCAAACCCCAAATCTCGGGTAGTATGCTCCAATGGCAAGAGCCTACCCTCTATCAGGAGTGGACTCGAGTACCTCGCGATGCCGAAGACAGCCGTTTTGCGCCAATCCCTATCTCCTATATCCCCAAACATGAGGTGCAGATTGCTAGACAGTCAACGATTAAGTTTGCCGAGAAGTGGCCTATTGGCTCGCTCTATCATACCAAGGATTTGCCTCAATACGCTCCAGCCTATATTACCCAGATAAAGGTTCTACCTCGTAAGGCGGGTGAGCGGTTTAAGATTAATCTAGATCATGGTAATGGACCTGTATTGAGAAGAAATTCTTTTGCGGATCCTGGGAATGATGATAAGCTCTATAAGAGAAGCCTAGAGGTTAGTGTACCTAGCGACTGGAAGTCTGGCTGGCATACGGTCAAGCTAGAGACTCCATTGAGGGTTTACCCCGAATATATGCTAAGAGTAGGTTTTGAAACGGCTAATAGCCAAAAACCTAGCTCTATGGCATACATGCAGCTCGAAGAAACGAATCAGCGCTATCGTTTCGTTGGCCCTCTCGTCATGGCGAGTGTTAATAGCCGTGAGGAGTGGTATCAGATCTATTTCATGAGCCGCGTTCATAACTTCCTCCCAGACTTTTGGCAGGGCAATATGGCGTTTAGGTTGATTGTGAGCAACAGCAATACGCCTGTGCAGGAAGAGCTCAATACGGATAATATTAATTCTTATTCGTCAGCCCTACCAGCTCTACCTCGCCCTGTAGCCTACGATATTTACCGTCAAGGTGAGAAGGAAGGAACTGTTGAGGCCGAGGTGGGTAAGCAAACATGCTCCTATACGCCTAAATCAACGGAGCTATCCAGCTATGTTGTTAGGCCCATTTACGAAGGGGTTCCAAGTGATCTTGCCGCTCCTAAGTCTCGCAAGGAAGTGGCAGTAACAATCTCCAATCAGGGTCCTGGTCGAGTGAAGCTCTATGGTTACCCTAATGGGACTAAGGCCGTGAGGGAGAAATCTGTTATCTGGTTAGATGCTTACCCCAACGAGGGATATAGTCTAACTTCCTTAGTCGTCAATGGTAAGGAAATCTATCCAAGCAGTGAGGTTTGGGTGGGCAGTGAACCGCTCAATGTGGTTGCTAAGTTTGAGAAGGCTAAGGATACAGGGGTTGATGCCCTCGCTCCCAAAGTCGAGCTATCAGTTTATCCCAATCCTGTGCGTCATGAGGCTCTTGTAGAGGGTGTTGCTTCTAATAGTTTGGTTAAGGTCTACAGCCTAGATGGCCGTTTGATGCACCAAGTAGAGTCCGTCAGCAATTCGGTGAAGATTAATGCTACCCAATGGCCTGCTGGGATGTATTTTATACAAACAGAAGATGGTCGTAGCACCAAATTTGTTGTAGAGTAAACAGCAATTAAACAATATAATCGGTAGGCGGTGTGTCGAAATGTGATCGGCACACCGCCTTTTTCTGTAAGATACTGCTTGTCAGCTTAGGCTACATTCCCGAATTGCCAATGACATCCGCCCGGAGGGCGAATGTCGTCCTGAACTAAATCATAGAGAACATAGAGCGCTGTGGGAGTAGCTCCTTGGTTGAAACTTTCGAAATTCGATTTTTCGCGCCTTTGGTTAAAGTGTGTAAAGGAATTAGGCTGAAATTCGAGCGAAGCGGAGGATGATTTGGGGCGATTGATTCGCCTTGGCGGAAAAACGCTTAGAGATTTTCTCGGATTGTAGGACTAATCCGCCACGATGTGTACACGCATCCGAAAAGATTAGTGCAGAGAAATTCTGAAATGATAGCATTAGAAGAATAAATTCGTGTGAAGTTCACTTTTATATATCTGGTTATTAGTGTTATATAGAATATGCGTTTAAAGCGGTTATTTTCATTCGGCTGGGAACTAAGTGCCAAAACGAGCTCGAACGCGCTATAGAGCCTCCTAGGAGGCAAATACGCGATGTGCCACCATTCGCTACTCCGCAAAGTATTTCTCTCATCAACATTCTGAAATTTGAGCTAAAATATAAATCTCGGAGTCTTGAATCAATCGAAAATAATCGAAGCTCATTGAGCTGACAATTATGCTATTTTTGTAGCAAATAGTTCACTCAAATATCATGCTTATGAATCTCCATCAACAAGCCAAAGCATGGAGCAAGATGCTCCTGCTATCAATTGCCTTTCTTGTCGTATCTTGTTCGTCCAAAGACAGAACAGAGCCCGAAGTGCCTAAGCCTCAAGGGTGGCAACTGGTGTGGGCAGACGAGTTTGATCGCTCGGACATTTTCGCCACTGGCGACTGGGTGAAAATACCACGTGGCAAACCCGATTGGTGCAATACGATGAGCGACCACGAGAGCCTCTTCGACATCAAGGACGGGGTGATGATCCTAAGGGGGCGACGCAATGATGTGCTCCCCGAAGATCCGTCGCAGTACCTCACGGGTGGGGTCTATACACGGGGCAAAAGACGCTTCGACCTCGGGCGCATCGAGGTGCGTTGCAAGCTACAAGCAGCACAAGGGGCTTGGCCTGCAATCTGGATGATACCACACAAGGGCGAATGGCCCAAGGGAGGGGAGATCGACATCATGGAGCGGCTCAACTTCGACAGCTTTGTCCATCAGACGCTACACACCAACTACACATGGCATCTCAAAATCAAAGACCCAGCACCTACGACAACGGCTCTCATCAAGCCCGACGACTACAACGTCTATGCGGTGGAGATCCACGCCGATAAGCTACGCTTCTTTGTTAATGGGCAACTAACGCTTAGTTACCCTCGAATAAAGGGGCTAGAGAACAAGGGGCAATTCCCTTTCGGTAAGGATTTCTTCTTGCTGATTGATATGCAGCTCGGCGGACAATGGGTCGGCGAAGTGAGAGGCCTCGACAAACCCGTAGAGATGCACATCGACTGGGTTCGCTACTACCAATGGCGGTAGGGAATAAGACATTTTATATCTTTGCCCGCTCATGATATATGGATATTTCTGATTATTAAATATGACCTCAGCCCCGAAAAAACATTACCCTCATCTAGACATCCTCAAAGGATTCGCGATCGTCTGTGTCGTTATTGCTCATATAATACAATTTGACCTCTACTCTCCTTTGGGTTTAGATGTACGTGAGAGCTTGACTTTTCGCTGGATCTCTAGCTTCCATATGCCATTATTTGTCCTAGTATCTGGGTTCTTGTCATATAGAGTCTCTTTCTCTGCTTGGTCTGATGTGGTAAAATACTGGCAAACCAAAGCCCCTCAGCTATTATTACCCCTTCTGTGTGTACCTCTACTCTATGCAATCATCTTTGCCATCAGTCCACGAACGATGCTCTTTGGCTTATATCATGGAGGCTTCTGGTTTACATGGACTCTGTTCCTGCTATTCGTTCTTTTTTCCTTGGGGTTGTATCTGAATAATCTATTCACTCCCCCAAAACATCAATGGCTAAAAGTTTTATGGGTACTCGCTCCTTTCTTCTTGCTCAAAGGGCTTAATACTCTTCTGAGAAATTACACAGGTGGATTCTACTCGGCTATTGGTTGGGAGCTTTTGGTTTGGCTATATCCATACTTCGTCACGGGCTATTTCGTAAGTCACTACGAATTGCTCGACAAAAGGTATACTCCTCGACCAATCACAATGGTAACCGTTTGCTTTGCATTCTATGTCTTCTATATGTTTTCGGATTTAATCCCCTTGGCATACCGATACAACACGGATACCTTCTCTCTCTTGGTCTACTACCCTGCCGTTATGTCTATGCTCTGTGTCCTGTGGTATGGTGCGATTAAGTTGAATAGCCATTTCCCTAGAGTAAGCTCACTCCTAACCCAACTAGGGAAGATCAGTCTGCCTATATACTTCGTACACTACTTCTTCCTCACCAATCATTATCTGCCTATCCCCGATTGGCTCAAAGAAAATAGACTACCAAGTGGGGTATATGCTCTGATAGCCCTACTCATATCAGCAGCAGTGATTGGACTTTCGGTCTTTGTGATTCGCCTAATTGGGCGTTTCCCCCGTATATATAAGATATGTTTTGGGCGACTTCCTGAATCCAACAAGTAAGGGGTAAATAGACAGCAATAAATGAATATCCCCCCGAACAGCCTATCGCATTATTCGGGGGGATACTGAGGCTACAAGCTCAGCCGTAGGTTAGCGGCTGAGCTTTTTCGTTAGGGCGGGGAGGATTTGGTGGAGGTCGCCTACGAGGCCGAGATCAGCCACACCGAAGATTGGGGCGAACTTATCCTTATTGATCGCAATGATATACTCCGACTCCTCCATACCTGCTAGGTGCTGGATAGCACCAGATATGCCACAAGCGATGTACACATCAGGGCGAACCGTCTTACCCGTCTGCCCCACTTGGCGTTCGTGACCAATCAGCCCAGCGTCTACCATTGCGCGAGAGGACGAAACCTCAGCCTTGATGCAGGCCGCTAGGGCTCTTAGCTTGTCGAAGCCGTCGTGACTGCCGACACCACGACCACCAGAGACGAGGATATTCGCCTCGGTGATGTCCACAAGGTGCTTCTCGGCCTTGACCACTTGCTTAACGCGCACCTTGGGAGCCTCAGTCGAGAACGCTACGGCGAAGCTCTCCGCCGTGCCAGTGCGGCTAGGATCGGCTGCCGAACGACGCATTACTCCAGGGCGAACGGTAGAGATCTGTGGGCGATGCTCTTTACATAGGATAGTCGCACAGAGGTTACCACCGAAAGCTGGGCGGGTCATCATCAGATGGCCATCGGGCGACATATCGAGCTGTGTGCAGTCTGCAGTTAAGCCCGTCATCAGCCTAGCCGAGAGGCGTGGCCCTAGGTCTCGGCCAATCGTCGTAGCCCCTAGCATCACAATCTCGGGCTTCTTGGCCATAATTACCTGATGAAAGGCATGAGTATAGGGTTCGGTTAGGTAGTGCCCTAGGGCTGGGTCGTCCACAAGGATGACGTGATCTGCACCAGCGGCATGCAGTTCGCTCGCCAGTGGTGTGATGCCCTCGCCCATGAGGAGGGCTGTTACGGTCATTGGCTTCTGCTCGGCCAGCTCACGCGCCTTGGAGAGTAGCTCGAAAGCGACGGAGCTGATCACGCCCTCGCGCTGCTCGGCAAAGACCAATATGCCTTGATAATCT
The DNA here is from genome assembly GCA_030528445.1 of Porphyromonadaceae bacterium. Taxonomy (GTDB): domain Bacteria; phylum Bacteroidota; class Bacteroidia; order Bacteroidales; family Porphyromonadaceae; genus Porphyromonas. The sequence continues at coordinate 7,314 of JAUMYV010000001.1, forward strand.
TGGATATTCATAAGCTAGCTAAGAATTAGATGATGAATTTTTCTTTGAGTTTCTCTAGGATCACGTCCGCAGCCTCTTCGGCAGTGAGATCTTCGTAGAGCACGCCCTTGGCCTTAGCTCCCTTGGTGAAGGACTTGCCGACGCGAGTGGGTGAGCCTTTGAGCCCGATGAACTGCTCATCGACGGTGATGTCTGCGCTGCTCCAGAGCGTGATGGGGCGGTCGAAGGTCTCCATGATCCCACGCACATTCATGTAGCGAGGCTCGTAACCAGAGGCAAGGATCGTCAGCACGCAGGGCATATCGACCTCAAGGATCTCGTAGCCCATCTCCGTTTCCTTGCGCACCTCGAGGGTTCGCTCACCGATCTTCTTGGCATCTGCCACGTAGGTTACCTGTGGTAGACCTAGGTGTTCGGCGATCTGGGGGCCTACCTGTGCGGTATCTCCGTCGATTGCTTGTCGGCCAGTGATCAGGAGGTGAAACTCTAGGTTGCGTAGCGCAGCGGCGAGCGTGTAGGACGTAGCGAGCGAATCCGAACCGCCAAACTTGCGGTCACTCAGAAGAATCGCTTCGTCGACACCCATAGCGAAGGCTTCGCGCAGTATGGCTTCGGCTTGTGGAGGACCCATCGTGATGACCGTAACGTGGGCACCGAACTCATCCTTGAAGCGCAGGGCTTGCTCTAGGCCGCCCTTGTCGTCGGGGTTCATGATGCTGGGCACGCCGTCGCGGATGAGTGTTCCCTTCACGGGATCGATCTTAATCTCTGTCGTATCGGGGACTTGCTTAATGCAAACTACTATCTTCATATCGGTACATTATTTAAGTAAGTGCGAAGCGATCACGATGCGCTGCACTTCGCTTGTGCCTTCGTAAATCTCCGTAATCTTGGCGTCGCGCATCATGCGCTCGATGGGATACTCTCGGGTGTAGCCGTAGCCACCGTGGAATTGGACAGCCTTGTTGGTCATCTTGACCGCCACGTCGGCGGCGTAGAGCTTAGCCATAGCCGAATCCATCGAGTAGGGAACACCATTATCCTTCTTCCAAGCAGCCGAACGTACCATAAGTCGTGCGGCCTCAATTTCGGTTTTGAGGTCTGCTAGATGGAACTGTGTGTTCTGGAACTGAGCGATCGACTTGCCAAACTGCTTACGCTCCTTGGTGTACTTGACTGTCTCGTCGAGTGCTCCCTGCGCAATGCCCAGAGCTTGAGCTGCGATACCGATACGTCCGCCGTCGAGCGTCTGCATCGCTACCTTGAAGCCTCCGCCCTCAAGGCCGAGCATATTCTCCTTGGGCACAATGCAGTCCTCCATGATGAGCTCGCAGGTAGCCGAGCCACGGATCCCCATCTTCAGCTCCTTCTTGCCGACGGTGAAGCCGGGCATATCCTTCTCGACGATGAAAGCAGTGATGCCCTTCGTCCCACGGCTCTTGTCCGTCATGGCGAAGATGATGTACACATGGGCGTATTCGGCGTTGGTGATGAAGATCTTATTCCCGTTGAGGATGTAGTTGTCTCCGTCCAGGACGGCTGTCGTCTGCTGTGCGGCAGCGTCAGTCCCTGCGTTAGGTTCGGTCAATCCGAAGGCTCCGATCCATTCGCCAGAGCAGAGCTTAGGCAGATACTTCATCTTCTGCTCCTCAGTGCCGAACTGATAGATTGGTGCGCAGCATAGCGATGTGTGTGCCGAGAGCACTACGCCCGTAGTGGCGCAGACCCGAGCGAGCTCCTCGATCGCCATGGAGTAGATCTGGTTGGTGGCACCTGCTCCGCCGTACTTGGTAGGAAACGGAATCCCCATCATCCCGAGCGAAGCCATCTTACGTACCGTCTCGATGGGGAAACGCTCCTCTGCATCGATTTCAGCAGCTAAGGGCTTTACCTCCTTTTCGGCAAAGGCACGGATCATTTGCAGGAAAAGTTCTTCCTGTTTGGTCTTGCTAAAGTCCATATATTATCGTTGTTGAATAGTTAATTCAAAGCTACTTTTGAGCTATTGGTCTAGGGAGGCGAGAGACGCCAGCGTATTGCGCAGATCTCTCGCATGATTCCCCTAGAGCAAGCCCTACACGCGCCACATTTCTTCCTCCGTTGGCTCTACGATCTTGTCGGAGAGTGGAGCGATGCGAGAGATGTTGAGCAGATGTTTGTAGGTGAAGTTCTCCGATATAGAGTTATTCCCCCAGGTACCACAACCCAAGGTATTGGTTACGGCTAGGCCGTTGCGGATGTGTCCGCCGGCAGTCGTGGCACTAGGAGCATTGACTACGATGCGCGAAACAGTTAGCTCGGAGCCTGCCAAGATGATGTGTGCTTGGTTGTTTGAGTGTATTGCTGCCGTATGTCCATTGCCTTCGTGGGCCAAGTTCGTGCGAGCGATCTCTACGCCCTGCTCGAAGTGTTCGTAAGGGAGTGTACACATTACGGGGCACATTTTCTCCTTGCAGATGACGTCTTCGGCACCGACGCCACGAGCCTCTACCATGATTACACGAGTACCCTCGGGAACGCTGATACCAGCCTTGTTGGCAATGAACTGAACGCTCTGCCCAACGATATCCTTAGCCAAATGTCCGTCTGTGAAAATCGCCTGACGGATGCGATCGCCCTCGTCTTCGGAGCAGAAATATGCACCATTGGCACGGAAAGCATCGAAGACGATGTCTTTGTCGGCTTGGTGGTAGATTACGCTTTGCTCGCCCGAGCAGATGATGCCGTTGTCGAAAGCTCTACCTGCAATAATTTTCTTGGCTGCCTCGTGGTAGTCGATATTGCGGTCTACGATTACCTGTACATTGCCTGCGCCGACGCCGAAGGAAGGTTTGCCCGAAGAGTACGCCGAGCGCACCATATCCATACCACCTGTAGCTACGACTACATCGACGGCCTTCATCAGCTCTTGAGTCTTCTCGATGCTAGGCTCCTCAATGATCTGGATCATCGCATCTGGCACCCCGAATGGTGCGATTGCCTCCTTGATGAGGCGTACGGCGTGTGCAGAGCAATGCTTACTGCGAGGGTGAGGGGCTACGATGATGGCATTGCAGGTCTTTAGGGCGAAGATGATGTTGCTCATCGGGGTTACAACTGGATTGGTCGTTGGTGTAATGCTCCCCACTACGCCTATAGGCTTAGCCACCTCGATCATACCCGTACGGTCGTCGATGTTGATGATGCCGACCGACTTCTTGCCCTTGAGGTTGTACCAAACGCCCTTAGACTTACCCTTGCACTTGGTTACTTTGTCTTCATACACGCCCATGCGAGTCTCATCGACCGACTCACGCGCGAGCATCTCGGCATTGTCATAGATTACCTTGGCCGCTGCGTGACAGATACGATCGACCGACTCTTGGTTGTGTCTGGCTTGGAACTCACGTTGAGCCTCACGAGCTAGACTAATCATTTCTTTGATTTCCATTGCTAGTTATTTGGTTTGGTTGTTTAGGTTCCTAATAGAGCTGTGTATAGATCTGAGCGATTTCGTCCTCCGAGAAGGGAATGTAGTTATTCGCCAAGAGACGCTGCTGAGTGGCAAGTACAGCCTTGGCGAAGCCACGGCATTCCTCCTCTTGCATACCATACTCACGGAGCGGACGGCGAGTGATGAGCTGACCGAGTAGCGCATCGAGTGCTTCGTAGACCTCGCTAGGTGCGCATTCTAGATGCTCGGCGAGCTTCTGCTCTAGAGTAACGATTGCGCCAGTGGGTTTTTTCTGATGATAGAGCTTGAAGACAGCCGTGAAGAACTGATAGTTCGCCTCTCCGTGTGGCACGTGATAGTTACCCCCCAGTGGATACGATAGGGCATGTACAGCACCCACACCAACGTTGCCGAAGGCAATACCAGCCATATTCGCAGCCGTGAGCATCTCACTGGCATACTCGTGTCTGGCCTCTGGGTTACCTGCAATCTTGCGGAAGACTCCTATGATGATGCGCATAGCCTCTAGGCTAAAGATATGCGAGTAGGCATTGGCACGAGGAGAAACGTAGGACTCGACAGCGTGGATAAGCGCATCAATCGAGGCGGCTGCGTAGAAGCGGAAGGGCAGGCCGCGAAGCAATTCGGGTATTATTACCGCATCATCAGCCACGATTGCGTCGTCGGCCAAGCCCATCTTGGTGTGTTTGCTCTTAATCTCGGCGATTGAGATATTCGTTACCTCGCTACCAGTACCACAGGTAGTAGGTACGATGACCAATTTCTTCGCCTTCTTCAGCTCAATCTTGCGTTCGAAGGCATCAAGCGCCGAGGTCAGTCCGTCTAAGACGAATAGCTTAGAAATGTCGATGACTGTACCACCTCCGATGGCGATTACTCTGTCGTAGATAATGTCCTTGAGGTCGGCGAGGATTTGGTTCATCATCTCGTCCGAAGGCTCACCCATGCCGTAGTGCTCTTGCATGACGAAGTGGCAAGGCAGACTGCAAGCCTTCATGAAAGGCTCGTAGAGGAACTCATTGGTGATCACGAGGTCTCGTTCGCCGAGGGCGAAAGCTTCGGCGAACGCCTTAAAGTCGGCAAACTCGTGAACTGTAGTTTTCAGTTTGAATAGTTGCATCACTTTACTCTATTTATGGAACTTCTGATCATAAAACGCTTGGAGCTCAGCCCTAAAGTCGGGATGTGCTATGGCAATCAGTGCTTCGGCTCGCTCCCGTAGGCTACGCCCCTTGAGGTGTGCTACGCCATACTCGGTGACGATGTAGTCTACTTCGTTGCGCGAGGTCGTAACGGCTGCGCCTATGGCTAGGTGAGGTACGATACGTGAGGCCTTACCTCCACGAGCCGTGGAGGGGATGGCGATGATGCTCTTACCGCCACGAGACATCGACGCTCCACGGACGTAATCGACCTGTCCGCCCACTCCGCTAAACTGTCTATCCCCCATCGACTCGGCTACGACCTGCCCCATCAGATCGACTTCGATACAGCTGTTGATGCTGATCATACGATCGTTCTGGGCGATGACAGCAGGGCTATTGACGTAGTCCACGGGGTATAGCCATACGTCTGGGTTGTTGTTCACGAAGCGATAGAGCTCCTCGCTACCCATTAGGAACGTAGAGACCATCTTACCTGGATGCAAGCTCTTGTTTTTACCTGTAATCACGCCTGAGCGAACGAGCTCGACTACTCCATCGGAGAACATCTCGGTGTGGATGCCTAGATCCTTCTTGTCGCCCAAGAAGAGCAATACGGCATCGGGAATAGCGCCTATGCCTAGCTGTAGTGTTGCCCCATCTGGGATTAGGCTAGCGCAGTGCCGGCCAATAGCCTGCTCCACTTCTCCAGCCTTAGCTTTGGGAATGGTGTAGAGTGGATAGTCGCAGAGGACGATATGGTCTAGTCTGGAGACATGAATGAGGTTATCGCCACCGACGAAAGGCATCTGTTTGTTGACCTCGGCAATCACTAGACGAGCACACTCTGTCGCGGGTTTGGTGTAGTCGCAGGAAATCCCGAAGCTGCAGTAGCCCTCGGCATTGGGCTCGGAGACCTGAATCATCGCGATATCGATGTGTAGTAGACCCTCACGCATCATCTTGGGCACTTCGTGGAAGTAAATCGGGCAGTAGTCGGCACGAGCTTCATCGACCGCAGCCCGAGAGTTGGCACCGACGAAGTTGGTACGATGGCGAAAGTGTCTCGCCATCTCGGGGAGCATATACTCCCCTGGCCCGAGACAAAGCATATGATAGATCTCGACTCCCTCGAAGGCTTCTTTTTGCTCCGTGAGAGCCTTGACTAGTGTCTGTGGTACGGCCGCGGCATGTCCTAGAGCAATGCGATCGCCACTGCGGATGTGTCGAACAGCTTCGGCTGCTGTCGTCTGCCGCTCTTTGTAAGTTTCGGTCCAGTTCATAGCGTAGGTTTGGGTTGGTTTAAGGTTGGAGTTTTCGCTGACGTAGGATTGCTTTGGCCTGCTGGAGTAGATCTTCGCTTACGCCCTGCCGTAGGGTTACTTGCAGGGTGTCATCACCGAAAGCTTCGCGAACGATGCTCTGGACTACACGCTCCATAGTGTCATTGAGCGAGGGGCAAGAACTGCAAGAGCCGAGGAAGCGTACGCGAATGGTTTTGTTCTTGACCTCAATGAGCTCCAGATCGCCTCCGTGCTGGAGCAAGAGGGGGCGAACCCTCTTGCTAAGCACTTCACTCACGTTCTCAGTATTGAATGGCAAAGCATTCATTGCTTTATTGATCTAGCGATACATCTATCTTGGCGATCTTACGCGCCATTTCTTTCTTGCCCTCTAGATCACTCTGTCGAGCGATCATGATGCGTTGCGCTTGAGGCGAACCTGCACCGTGCATACTCTCTGTACGGTAGCCCACAGCTGCTGTCCCGAGCGTGATGTTCTCGATTAGGCGAAGAATGCGCATGCGATTCTCGACGTGCTTGCCTTTGGCACCGACGAGGTACTTACGGACAACTGCCCCGAGCTTTGGATGACGTAGATCTGCCTCACTGGGCATGGTCACCATAATTCCACCTGCTATATCCTCGGCAAGGCGAGCGATCTCGTAGGGGAAGCGTGTAATATTTTGCTTACATACGTTAGCTAGCAGGAGGTCTACCATATAGTTGCCAGCCTTCATTTGCTTTCCCTCACTCGAGCAGGCGATACCACAGGCGTAGAGCGTCTCGTTCAGATGTGTCATCTCGATAATCTTGTCCTTGATGTGGGTTGCTTTGGGCACACCATTGTAGTCGGCAGCAAGAGCAGCAGCTCCAATCAGCACGTCGCCTACACCGACCTTACAGCCTCCGTAGCTCTGGCGGTGGTAACCAGCGAATCGCTCTACCATCATGCCCGCAAATTGGTACTCACGACACATAAATACACGCTCGTTGGGGATGAACACTCGGTCGAAAACGACAAGTGCTTCGTGTCCTCCGAACTCTGTGTTCCCAGGATCAATGTCATGATACTCCTCGCTCTTGCGTGTATCGCAGCTCTGGCGGCCATAAATCATCAAGATACCCTCGGCATCGCTAGGACAAGCGAAAGAAACTGCGTAGTCGGAGTCCTCCTCGCGCATGGCGATGGTAGGCATGATCAGATGCTCGTGTGAGTTGACCGCTCCCGTTTGGTGAGCCTTGGCACCAGAGACGATGATACCATCCTCACGCACTTCGTCGATATGGAGGTACAAATCGGGATCTTCCTGCTGCGAAGGAGAGAGGCCACGGTCGCCCTTAGGGTCAGTCATCGCCCCATCGACTACTAGGTCATTCTCCTGCACATACTTCAGATACTCGACAAATCGCTGGTGGTACTGCGTACCTAGCTCCTCGTCCATCTCGTAGGTGGTGGAGTAAATAGCGTTGAAGGCATCCATCCCCACACAGCGCTGGAAGCACGATGCGGTCTTCTGCCCCAGTAGACGCTGCATCTTAACCTTGTTTTTGAGGTCTTCGGTGCTTTGATGTAGGTGACAGAATCGGTTGATGCGCTTACCTGTGAGGTTCGACACAGCAGTCATCACTTCTTGATGCTCGGGCATCTGCGCCAGTTCGTAGGTCATCGCTACGGAATTCATGGACGGACGAATGATAGGATGGTCTACTGGGTTTTCGATTTTTTCCCCCATAAACCAGACATTTAGGTTCATCTCCCTAAGGCTGTCCTCGTACTCTTTTCTCGTCATCATATCGGTCTAACGGTTATCAGTGAAACGTTTAAGTAATAATTCCGATAGTTAAGTTTGGCACGCACGAGCCTAGAGGCCTGCGGACGAAGCCTATGGCATAGAGCCTAAAGTCTACGCACAAGTATCCGCAAAGGCCTATTGCATCAAGGTACAATACCCTCAACGCGCAGCCGAGCACGAGCCTAAAATAATTTTAGTCTTGTCTGAATTTATTTCTGTCGCTTCATCACCCCTCTTCCCCAGGGTGGGAAACATCGCTTGTCATGGGCAGGTCTTCTGACTTCTCCTAGTTTTACGCCTTCCCGCTTGTCTGTAATAAGCCTAAGCAGTGGCATTGGGATGTAAAACTATTGTGTCTATTGGAGTTACAGCTGGGGGTACAGTCTCGGTCTTGCACCGAAGTTCCCTTTTAAGCCAATCGATTGACTACCGACTGATCACCTATGACAAGGGCAAAGATAGAAACAATTATAGAATAAAATACACAATTGATGCTTTTCCTGAATAAATTCTCTTGTCGATCTGTCTATTTCATCTTTACAATGGCTAAAATATAAACCTTATCCTAAGAGATTCCAGACATTCTATCCTCTAGATCGAGTAAGGCGTATGATATGATACATGATGGCAGACCAAGGTCTGCTCTGAGATTGCTCTAGATAGAAAAAGGAGTTTCTCCAATATTCCTCTATCTTTGCTATCAGCTAATGTTGATAGGCTATTCTGTATGTACACTTTAGATAATTTTGACCAATTCATACCTCCTCGTATTCTCGAGCGAGGATGGGATTATTACAGGGCTGGAGCTGTTGATAGTCTTGAACAGCTGGACAAAAAAACTTGGAGCGCTTGGGTAAGCGGAACGGATGACTATGAAGTCGAGATTTCGCTCGCAGGGCGTAAGGTTCTAACTGCAGATTGCGATTGTCCATATGATGATACCTGTAAGCATATTGTGGCTGTTCTCTACGAGATTAAAGAACACCTCAATGTCGTCGCTCCTGTCGTAGGCCTAGAGATCGTAGACCCTCCCACAGCACAACAAAAAGGACAATTGAGTCACCTAACCCGAGAGGAGCTACTCTCTTTGGTCAGAGACTATAGCCAGATAGATAGGCACTTTACTCAGTACCTTAAGCGCAGATTATGCCCTACAGAGAGGTTGATTGGACTTTCGGATGATCAATATCAGGCTATAGTACGTAAGATCTTTGAGGAACAAGCAGGGAGAGGGTGTGACAGCTACGACTTTGATTGGAGTGCTATATTTAGGCATCTCTACATTCTTAGGCGGCAGATCGACTCCCTATTCCAGCAAGAGCAATGGCGAGCTGTGCTGATTCTAGCTTTTGAGACACTGCGACAAATTGGCTGCAGATGGGAAGGTTGTTTACTCTATGATGATGACGTGTTCGATAGCCTTGACGAGCATCTCTCATGGGCCTATCCAAAGATTCTTGAGGTTTGCGATCGGATTAGTCAATCCAATGATGCCGAGCGACTTCGCACATGGGCCTTGGCCTATGTCAATGGGATATATTATGAGACTCAATTAATACGAAATATCCATGGAGACTATGCAGATGAGGATTGGCTTTTTGAGGTACGTCGGCTACTTTCGTCCGAGGAAGAGGCTATTCAAGCTGTACGACTAAGTATTGAACAGGAAACTGATCCCTATCGTCAGACTTCGCATATACAGCACTTAGCTAAGCTCTATAAACAGCGTGGAGATATCAAGAGTCTAGATCAGCTCTACCACCAGTATATCCATATAGCAGACATTCGCTTTGCTCTAGTTCAAGAACTAATCGACAGAAGGCTATATCAAGAGGCCATCAAACTCTGTAAGGAAAGCTCGAAGTACAGCGAAGATCCCACTGCGAGGTATTGGCAAACGAGATTCCTCGAGCTAGAGCTCGGTTGCTGGGAGAGATGCTCCAATGCTAGAGAGTGTATTCGGGTCTGTCGTGAGCTATTCTCTAGCTCCCGCGAAGCCCTCAAGTACTATAAGAAACTTAGGAAGCTTCTACCTCAAGCGGACTGGGAGGCTTTACGTCCCAAGCTGATGAAAAGTAAGCGGCTGAGCTATGAGGATCTAGTTTGGATTTACAAGGATGAAAAGTCCTACGACCAGCTATTTGACATCATTGATCGGTATAGCCATACGGGGCTTAACTATCTTAGTGATGGGCGCTATTTGCCTGCCCAGTATGATGCTCGGCAATTGGCGTCACTAAGTAACAAGGTGCGCACTCTTGCCTCTGGGCAGGTTGATCGCAAAGGGTATCAGCTAGTAGCTAAACTGCTCTCCTATATGGCTCGGCTCTCAGGAGGTCGAGAGGTTGTTGCCTCTATATTATCGGAGTTTAGGATAAAGTATCGGAGGCGACCTGCTATGCTTGACGAACTGAAGCGCGTTAAGGTCTAAGTTAGGGTAATCTGAGACACCTAACAGGGGGCTGCGAGCAAAACGAATTTTGCCACAGCCCCACTGTTTGTTCCTAAATCGATTGTATGTCGCGGATATTCCTCTAGCGAACCTTGAGAGTTACGACTGTGAGAACGGCCAAAATGATGCCGATGAGGAAGAAGCGCATGGTAATCTTTGCTTCGGGTAGAGCTGTTCGAGGTTTGTTCCACAGGCACTCGATACCGCTATTTACACCTTTCTGATAGTGGTGATGCAGGGGAGACATTCGGAAGATACGCTTACCCTCACCTGTTTTGCGCTTCGTGTACTTGAAGTAGCTAACCTGCAGGATAACCGATATCCCCTCCATAATGAAGACACCACAGAGGATAGGTAGTAGTAGCTCCTTGCGGATAATCACGGCAAATACACCGATGATGCCCCCAAGCGTGAGGCTACCCGTGTCGCCCATAAAGACCTGAGCTGGGAAACCATTGTACCAGAGGAAGCCTAGAGTCGCCCCAACGAATGCAGCTGCGAATATTACAAGCTCCTCCGCTCCTGGGATAAACATGATGTTGAGGTAGCTTGCCATCTGGAAGTGAGACGAAACGTAAGCTAATACCCCAAGTACTACTCCAACAATCGCCGACGAGCCAGAGGCCAAGCCGTCTATCCCATCCGTTAGGTTTACCGTGTTGGATAGCATCGTGACGATGAAGACCGTCATGGCAACGAAGATGGCCCAGCCAAGTAGCGTTTTCGTCGTACCATCCTCTAGGGGAAGGAGCTGAGCGTAGTCGAGGTTATTGTTCTTGACGAATGGGATGGTGGTTTGTGTACTCTTGCTATCCACCTTGGAGAAGTGAATCTCTCGGGTTCCACTATTTGTCGTGATCTCGCTGTTTTCCTTGATGACGACCGCAGGGCTTAGGTATAGAGTTAGTCCAACGATGAGGCCGAGGAATACCTGACCGACAATCTTGTACCTACCAGGTAGACCTTCCTTGTCCTTCTTGAAAACCTTGATATAATCATCCAAAAATCCGAGGAGCCCCATCAGCACGGTCGTGAGGATCATCAGTAGGATGTAAATGTTGTCTAGGCGTGCGAAGAGCAAGGTAGGAGCAAGAATGGCTAGAATGATGATTAGCCCTCCCATAGTTGGGGTGCCACGCTTGGCAAGCTGTCCTTCTAGCCCTAGGTCTCGGATACTCTCGCCAATCTGCAGACGCTGTAGATAACGTATGATCTTATGCCCTAGTATCGTTGTGATCAGCAGGGCTAAGATAAGCGTTAGCCCAGTGCGAAAAGAGACATAGGCAAAAAGTCGGCTGCCGGGAATGCCCCAGTCTTGGATGAGGTCAAATAAATGATATAGCATAGTGGTGATATTAATCTGAGGGTTAAGTAGCGTATGGCTTACTCTGTGGCAAACTGCTGACGAATAATTTCTCTATCATCGAAAGGATGGCGCACGCCTTGGATCTCTTGATAGGTCTCATGCCCCTTGCCTGCTATGAGAACTAGGTCGTGTGGTTGAGCCATCGAGCAGGCTTCTCGGATAGCCTCGGCGCGATCGGTGATGCGTCGCGTACGGTATTCATCGCCCTCGGAGACACCTGCCTGCATCTCGTCAAGGATTGCTTCAGGATCTTCGGTGCGTGGGTTGTCAGAAGTTAGGATGATGTAGTCGGCATATCGGAGTGCTTCGGCAGCCATCAGAGGACGCTTCCCTCTATCCCTATCGCCTCCGCAGCCTACCACGCAAATGATGCGAGCCTCGCGCTGTCGTGCTCCTTGCCTTAGGTCGTCGAGGGTCTGTAGTACGTTGGAGAGGGCGTCTGGGGTGTGCGCATAGTCGACAAAAGCCGTATAGCCTCGCTTCTCGCTGCGTAGCGCCTCTAGTCTCCCGTCCACAGATGTCAAAGCCGAGAGGTAGCGAAGGATTTCGTCCTTGGGCATACCAAGTAAGTGTGCTGTGGCGTAGACTGCTAGCAGGTTGTAAGCGTTGAAAGCTCCTACTAGGCGAACCGAGACTTCCTGCCCATCCAGTTCGAGTAGCGTACTGTCTGCGTATTGCTCTAAGATACGTCCCTTGAAGTCGGCAAGCGTATTGAGGGCATATAGTTTGCGTCTAGCTAAGGTATTCTGTAGCATCACCTCTCCATTGCGGTCGTCGGCATTGCTTAGAGCAAAGGCCTCCGAGGGCAATAGGTCGAAGAAGCGCTTCTTGGCATAGAGATATTCTTTGAGCGTGCCGTGATAGTCGAGATGATCTCTCGTGAGGTTCGTGAAGACTCCGCCCTCAAACGCGAGCCCAGCGATACGCCTCTGCTCTACAGCATGCGAGCTAACTTCCATGAAGACGAAAGCACACCCCGCATCCCGCATGCGAGCTAGCAGAGCCTGTAGCTCTAGTGCTCCAGGGGTAGTGTGCGTCGTGTCGATAGCCTCTGTGCCGACATAGTTGCGCACGGTACTGATGAGGCCAGTCGGATAGCCCGCAGACATATATAGGCGGTAGAGGAGGGTAGCGATGGTCGTCTTACCATTGGTCCCCGTTACCCCTACCACTCTGAGCGATTGGCTGGGATGGCCATGCCAAGCCGAAGCCATACGTCCAAGCATCTCTCGGCTATCGGGAGTGAGCACGTAGCACACACTGGGGGTTGGCGCCTCGGGGCGCTCTTGCGTGACGACGACCTTGGCTCCAGATGCGATGGCCTTGTCTATGTAGTTGTGCCCATCTACAGCCACGCCTCGAACGGCAACGAAAATCGTGCCATGAGTTACTTGGCGTGAATCTTCGGTAAGGGTTGTTAGCTGGACTCCTTCGGCCGATCCGATTAGCTCGTATGGTATTTGTTCGGGCTCTAGACGCCTTGCAGTCGTTGCCTTGAGTAGTTCTGTCAGTAACATAGATTAATATGATGGGTTAGGCGAAGCCAATTGATAGCCTCGTCCACTAGTCTATTGTCCTAGAGTAATGTTGATTTTGGTGCCTTGCTTGGCCTTGGAGCCTGCTGGGATGCTCTGTGAGACGACACGTCCGCTACCCGAGAAGCGTGGGATATATCCTCGGCTCAGTAGCGTATGTGTCGCATCGGTAGCACTCTGCCCTACTACATTGGGTATTGTTCCCGCGGAAGCTTTGGGGAGTTTACGCTCGCGACGCTCGGCATCTATATGGATGTATTCCTCTTCGCTGATTTCTCCGTCGGCCTGATACCGTTCGTCCACCTGCTGCAGGAGGGCTTGTAGCGCTTCTTTTCTGCCAGAGGCTACCGCCATGCGTGGTTGAATGTCTTTCGGCGTTGGGATAGAGTCTAGGCTACGAGGTGTCTCCATAGATATTAAGCGTTCTGCTAGATCACGAATGACAGGCCCAGCCATCGAGCCACCACCTGCAGCGAATTCCTTGGAGGGATTTCGGATGACTACAATCATGGAGTAGCGCGGTGCTTCACTAGGGAAATAGCCACAGAAAGAAACCTGATGCGTCTTGCCGTCAGGCCCGCTATAGCTGCCTCCTTGAGCAATCTGAGCCGTACCGCTCTTGCCACTGATGGCTACGACGTCGGTGCGCAAGCTGCGTCCCGTGCCATCGGTTACCACCTTGCGGAGCATATCCTGTAGGGCGGTAAGGGTAGAGGGCTTGCAGATGCTCTCCTTGAGTACAGTAGGCTCTTGCTGCTCGATAACCTCGCCCTCGTCGTCGCGTATCTGCGTCACCATATAGGGGCGCATCAGCTTGCCACCGTTGGCTATGGCGTTGAAGAATGCTAGTGTATAGATAGGGGGTATCTGCGTCTCGTAGCCGAAGCTCATCCATGCTAGCGTTGTTCCATACCAGCGGTTGGGGTTGTCCGACTTCTTGCGGACTCTGGCTCGAGCTGCTCCTGGTATCTCTAGCTTTAGGTCAAGTCCGAAGCCGAGATCACGGATCTTCTGCACATAGTCGTCGGGGCGATTGGCATAGCCCTTGACGATAATCTTCGCTACTCCTACGTTGCTCGAGCGCTCAATTACTTGCGAAGCCGAGATACGCCCATAGCCACGTCCATAGTTATGGTCTCTGAGGAGTCGCTTGCCCACAGTCCAGCCTCCATTGCCCACATCAATCGTATCCGTTGGGCTGACGATACCATCATCAAGGGCAACCATCATGGAGGCGACCTTGAAGGTTGAGCCTGGCTCACTCATATCCGAGGCTGCGTAGTTTATGGTTTCCTGATAGTCGCCTTGGGCATCGCGCTGCAGGTTCGTAATGGCAAGTATCTTGCCTGTTTTTACCTCCATCAGTACGGCGCTACCACTACCTGCTCTGAACTTGCCAAGCTGGGCACGCATGATGCCTTCAAGCAGGTTTTGTTTATTCATATCTAGTGTCGTGTAGATATTCATCCCTGGCTTGGGAGCGGTGAGTACCTTTAGGTTGTAGCGCTGAGCATTGTAGCGTTTGACGCCTTCGCCTATTTGACCTCTCAACAGAGAGTCGTAGTGTAGCTCTAGGCCTTGTTTGCCTTGTGAGAGGCCATCTTTCTTCTCCGCATAGACGGAGCCAATGGTACGCAGAGCGAGCGAACCGAATGGATTGATGCGCTTGGAGCGCTCCTCGGTGATGAGCATTTGTTTGAGTAGACTCTTCTCTTTGAGCCGTCCATTCTCATAGCGGTTGGCAAACGGAGTTTGGCTGAGTAGTAGCTTGAGGTCTAGATAGCTGATGTCTATAGGTGCAATGAGGCAATAGCGATTTTTCTTCTGATAGGCCTTGCGCCAGCGCTCCCTCTGTGATTTGACCTTAGAGCCATAGAGGCTGTCTAGACGAGCTTGTAGCTCATCTAGTTCGTGGCTGAGTTTATCTTGTAGTGCTTTGCGCTTGACCCTAAGCAGGCTATCCTTGGGCATCTGGAGTTTGTCGTTGTGCGCCAGTCGGAGCGCTCCAGCATTGAAGTCGAGGTATAGTCTGTATGAGGGAGCGGTAATCGCTACTGGACGACCATCCGAGGCATAGATAGATCCTCGGATAGGCTCTAGCATAATCGGCTCTGGGCGGTGGAGCGTTTGCCCAACCTTACGCCATTTCTCGCCTTCTTCTCCCGTTATCATCAAGATCATCTTGGCACAAATCGCGATAAGTATAACTGCGAACCCAGCTCCAAACAGCCAATAGATAAGCTGCGGGGTAATGCGTTGTTTGTTGTTCATGTCGATGAGTTATTGAGTCGTTTGTGGCGCTTGGTCGATGATCTCGTAGGGTGGGTGAGTCGAGCTCTCTAGGTTGAGATTGAGGCTCTGTATGTTGGTCTCGATATTGCTGATGCGCTCGTGCTTGATGAGCTCAGCTGTGGTGAATAGAGACTTGTAGCGAATGTCCTCAAGATCTCGCTCAAGCCTACCAACCTTCTTGTCCATTATGGAGAACTGGTATCCCCACATGATGCTTAGCCCGAGAAGGAATATGCAGTATATCCCGAAGATCCCGAACCGCCGAAATAGCCTAGATCGGTTGGACTTCAGCCAGCTGCCGATGTTAAGGGAGCTAGATGAGGTGTCTTCTGTCAGATCATTGATACGTTTGAGTACAGCATCGCGGCGCTCGCGTTGCTTCTCGCTCATCTGCACCTCTTGAGTCTCTGTCTCCCTGTCTTCGCCTTGAGGTATAGTAGCTCCTTGATGTGCATCTCGATGAGCCCTCTCGATGAGCTCTTCTATATCGCTTGGCTGTTGCTTATTTTCGTCGATCATAGTGGTTGCTAGACTATAATATGATACTGTTTGATGTTTAGTTGGGTTGCCACTGTGCGATGCGTAGCTTAGCGCTACGACTGCGCGGATTGAGTGCTTCCTCTTCTTCAGAGGGGGTAATGGGCTTGCGGGTAATCATTTGCCAAGGCGATCGGGCTGCCCCATAGATCTGTGCCTCGGCATCCTGCTGGCCGCTTTCTTTGAAGAAGTTCTTGACGATGCGATCCTCTAGTGAGTGGTAGGTCATCACGACGAGTCGCCCTCCGGGGCGGAGTACACGTTTGCAGGCCTCTAGCATATCGCGTAGAGCTCCAAGCTCATCATTGACCTCTATGCGCAAGGCTTGGAAGAGCATGCTGAGCTGTTTCTTCTCCTCTTTGGGATTGATGCAGGGGCGTACGACCTCTAGCAAATCACCTATGGTCGAGATAGGACGCTCCCCACGTGCACGGCAGATACGACTAGCGATTTGCCGACTCTGGCGTAGCTCTCCGTAGTTGTAGATGATGTTGGCTAGTTGCTCCTCTTCGTAGTCGTTCAGGACGTCTCGTGCCGAGAGACCAGATCGTGCATTCATCCGCATATCAAGCAGAGGTTCCTCTGCGCGGAAGCTAAAGCCACGTTCCTGAGCATCGAAGTGATGAGACGACACGCCTAGGTCGGCCAAGATAGCGTCTACCTGCCCGAGTCGCCCGTAGTAATCCATGAAGCGGTCTATATGCCTAAAATTGGATGCAATGAAGGTAAACGACGGATGTGGTGCTATATTGATCATAGCATCGGCATCCTGGTCGACTGAGAAGAGATGCCCCTCCTCTCCTAGGCGATCGAGTATGGCACGAGAGTGTCCTCCTCCTCCGAAGGTTACATCAATGTAGCAACCCTCTGGGCGGATATTCATACCATCTAAGCATTCCTCCAGCATCACTGGTACATGGTAGACCTGCGTCATAGTTTTATCTGTTTAATTGGTTTTGCCTGTAAGCATCTAGAGGGGGGATAGCCGTACAATACTCCTAAATCGTCAGTAGGATTGCATCTCTCAAGGTGATGTGCCTAAGGAGTCAGCCCAATTCTCTCTAGAGAAACCTCGGAAACGGCAAAGTTAGAATTAAATTCATCTCGAAGCAATAACTATTTTAATTTTTTTCTTACAAATCAGCCTTGCTAACAATCTCATTATCCTAGCGCTTCTGCATCGCTTCGGCTGTATATTAGAGACCTTTGCCAAAGTTCTCTATTGTGCTAGCCGAGCCTTCTGTTTTTTGGTCTAGTCAAATGCCGAGGTCTAGCCAATGAATAAACCCCAAAGTGTGGCTTGTAGTAGGCACGACACTCTGGGGTTAAACTTAGAGTTTAGGATAATCAATTAGCGACCTTTCTTCTGGCGCTCACGTTGCATTTGCTGTTGCTGACGCTGAGCCTCCTCTAGTCGCTCCATCCATTTACTTTTCTTGCGAGGCTTCTTCTTGTTTTCCTCCATCTTGGCTAGGAGCTTCTCTTCGTTGATTGCGTATCGGAAGGCGAAGTACTGAATGATCGTAATCAGCGTAGAGATGAAGTAGTAGTAGCTAAGTCCCGAAGCATTTTGGTTGAACATGAAGAAGAACATGATGCTCATCATATAGGGCATGTACTTCATCCCTGCCATCGCTTCGCCGCCAGCCGATGCCGTCTGAGACATCATATACTTATTATATATGATATTGACGATCGTCATCAGGAGACAGAATAGACTGATGTGATTGCCCAGTAGACTGCTCACGAGCGGAATGTTGAAGTCCCAGCTGATCACAGGGTCGTAGGTCGAGAGGTCATGAGCCCACAGGAAGCTCTCGCCACGTAGTAGGATCGATGTGGGGAAATACATATACAGAGCGATGAGGAATGGCATCTGTAGGAGCATAGGCAAGCAACCACTCATGGGGCTAGCACCAGCCGAGCTGTAGAGAGCCATAGTCTCTCTCTGCTTCTTGAGCATCGTCTCTTGGTCGGTCTTGCCCTCGTATTTCTTGTTGATCTCCTCTACCTGTGGGCGCAGGATGCGCATCTTGGCTTGGGAGAGGTAGCTCTTGTAGGTAAAGGGTGAGAGCAGCAGCTTGATGAAGATTGTCAGCAGTAGGATGATGATGCCCCAGTTGCTGATGTAGTCCTTGAGGAAGCTAACGATCGGTATGATGAGGTAGCGGTTGAGCGCACGGAATACATTAACCCCTAGGTAAACTAGGTGGTCTAGGTGGAGCTGCTCGTCCTTGCTCAGGTTCTCGTCATAGGAGCGGAGTAGCTCGTAGTCGTTGGGGCCGAAGAAAAATGTGAAGTCTGCCTGAGCTCCCTGTCTTAGGTTGAAGGGGAATGTTCCCTTCATGGAGCAGCTACGGATGTAACCACTATTCTCGGGCATGGCTTCGATGGCAATAACGTTGTCGTCGAAAGAGCCAGTTCGGTTGATGAGTACCGAGCTGAAGTATTTATCCTTGAAGGCCAGCCAACGCAGAGACTCGGTTACTTTCTCTTCGTCATGCCCAGAGGTGCTCAGGTCATCGACATCGCCACTACGCGTGTAGTAGTAGATTGAGCTGTACTGAGCCTCGAACTTGTGGCTCTGCTCCTGCTGTGGGATGCGCTGCGTCCACTCTACATCCTGTAGCGAGGTATTGGCAGGGAGGAGACGCTCTAGGTTGTGTCCATAGATGCCGAAGTCTAGGCGATAATCGTCTGGGTGCAGCTTGTAACGGAAGTCGAGATAGCTGCCCTGCTCGATGGGTAAGCGCATCACAGCTGTGCTGTCGGTCTGCTCTACGAGCTCGAAGGTGAGGTCGGCTGTATTGAGGATGCTATTCTGCAGGGTGCGTAGAGGTAGATTGAAGCGTACGTCCTCTGGAGCGAATAGGCGAACGGGCTTCTTCTCTTCATCGGCCTTGCCTTCGTCTGCATTATTGAGGTAGTTACTTAGGATCGCCTCCACTGGGGTGCCGCCTCGTGTAGAGAGCTTGACGCTCAGGTTGGTGTTCTTGAGCTCAACGGTCTGCACGGGGCGAGCCTGTTGGTAGGCAGGCACGATGGGCTGACCTAGAGAGTCGACCTCTGCGGATGCCATATTGGCTGTAGGGGTGGGATTGATTGAGCCCACAGAGCTAACGGGGACATTGGGTGTCTGCTCGGTCGGGGTGGGATCGGCCTTCTGCTCTGGTGTGGGCTTGTTGAACCAGTTGAAGCCTAGTAGTATTGCTCCGATTAGGAGCAGTCCGATTAGGGTGTTTCTATCCATTCTTATGTATATAGGCCAGTGTCTCTGGCGTGACTATGTCTTGTTTGATGTATTGATGTGATCAATTACTTCTTGATGGCTGCCTCGATGAAGCTCAAGAAGAGCGGATTGGGGCGAAGAACTGTACTATTGTACTCTGGGTGAAACTGCACCCCGATGAACCAGCGATGCTCTGGAATCTCGACGGTCTCCACTAGCCCCGTGTCGGGGTTCTCGCCCGAGCAAATCATACCTGCCCGCTCAAAAGCCTCGCGGTACTGACTGTTGAACTCGAAGCGATGACGATGACGCTCGCGGATAAACTCCTTGCCGTAGGCCTGGGCAATGCGACTCCCCTTGCGTAGAACGCAGTCGTATCCACCCAGACGCATCGAGCCACCCATGTCGCTGATCGTCTTTTGCTCCTCCATGAGGTCTACTACCTTGTGCGGAGACTCTGGCATAATCTCGGTGGTGTGGGCATCCTTGAGGCCTAGCACATTGCGCGCAAACTCAATCACCATGCACTGCATACCTAGGCAGATCCCCAGAGTGGGGATATTGTGCTCTCTGGTGTATTTGAGCGCCTCGAACTTGCCGTCGATACCTCGGGAGCCGAAGCCTGGGGCGATCACTACGCCATCCATACCGTTCAGGAGCTCCGCCACGTTGTCTGCGGTTATCTTCTCGCTGTGGACGGAAACGAGGTTTAGCTTGCGCTTGTTATAGATTGAGGCTTGTAGGAGTGACTCGTCGATAGACTTGTAGGCATCTTGTAGCTCTACATATTTGCCCACTAGGGCGATATTGACGGTTTCTGTTGCTGAGGCGCGTAGGGCGAGGAAGTTTTTCCACTCCTTGAGGTCTACGGCGCCCTTAGTTTCTATACCGAGCTTTTTGAGTACCGTCGCATCTAGATTCTGTTCCTGTAGGGCTAGAGGCACCTCGTAGATTGTAGGTACATCAACGCACTGCACCACAGAGTCTGGGGTGACGTTGCAGAAGAGTGCTACCTTGCGTAGAATGTCGCTATTGAGGGTGTGCTCGGTGCGTAGTACAAGGATATCTGGCTGGATGCCGACCTCTTGGAGTTGCTTGACGGAGTGCTGTGTCGGCTTGGTCTTGACCTCTCCAGCTGCAGCGATGTAGGGCACGTAGGTCAGATGCACGCACAGGCAGCTATTGCCTAGCTCCCACTTGAGCTGACGAACGCTCTCGAGGAAAGGTAGCGACTCGATATCGCCGACTGTGCCACCAATCTCGGTGATGACGAAGTCGAACTGCTTCTTGATGCCCAGGAGCTTGACGTTGCGCTTGATTTCGTCTGTGATATGAGGTACGACCTGTACAGTCTTGCCGAGGTAATCTCCTTTACGCTCTTTGCTGATTACATTTTGGTAGATACGTCCTGTAGTAATGTTGTTCGCGCGCGAGGTGGCGATATTGAGGAAGCGCTCGTAGTGACCTAAGTCCAAGTCTGCCTCATGACCATCGTCTGTCACATAGCACTCTCCGTGCTCGTATGGATTGAGGGTACCTGGGTCGATATTGATATAAGGGTCGAACTTCTGGATCGTCACGCTATAACCTCGAGCTTGTAGAAGTTTCGCCAATGATGCGGCTACGATGCCCTTACCGAGGGAGGAGACTACGCCTCCGGTTACGAATATGTACTTAGTTTCCACTACGTTTTGTATTGGTGTATATTGTTTGTGATCTATCATCTTCGGGGGCTGCCCATAGAACTCGTCTCAAGAGACGCGCGAGTAAGGCATAAACCACCACAAAGTTACGTGATTATTTGCAAAGTGTCCTCGATTGAATTGATAAAATTGGAAGCCCTAATGCCCTAGGATTGTTAGATATTGCTGCGCTACTTGTCTCTATGATGCCTGTAAGTGAGGTGCAATCTGTTTGATATAGCCATACATTATAAAAATAGTTTTCCATCTATTAGCTATTTCTGGCTCCATGGTGTAGCCATGCTGTGTGTCGTGGTGAAAAAGCGGAAAACTTCTATGTCTGTTTTTCGCGATTTTAGTTAAATTATGTGAATAAACTGAGGATGAGTGGAGGCATTGAGCGAACGATTTTGGGCGATTGGTTCGGCTTGGCAGAAAAATCTCTCAGAGTTTTTCTCGGATTGTAGGACTAATTCGCTGCGATGTGTGCACACATCCGGAAAGATTAGTGCACAGAAATTCTGAAATGATGGTCTTGCTTAGGTGAGATTAGGTTAGGTTTTATTTTATCTATTTAATTGTCAATTTGATATAGATATGTGTTTTAACGGGCTGTTTTCATTCGGCTGGGACTAAGTACCAAAATGAGGTCGAACTCAATCTAGAGCCTTCTAGGGGGCAAATACGCGGTGTGCCATTTTTGACCCCACCCAAAGCATTTCCCTAATCAATATTCTGAATTCGCTTCGATTATATAAATCCCTAGTTGTTGTATTTGTGAATAATTGATAACTTTGCCGAAAATCTGCAATATGTATTAGATGTAGCTGTAAGTGTGATTGTTATTTAGTGTTGTGGTTATTAAGTGTTTCTAATATAAAAATATAATCAATCGGTATTTCTATGAAGTTAATAAGTATCATGAGTCCTAAATCAATTATTCTATTGGTGCTGTCTGTATTCGTTTTAGGCGTGGTTGTCTCTTGTAGCGAGACAACGGATGTTCCCGCCGAGGCGATAGTGCGCAAGCTGTCTGTAACCAAAAAGGAGGCTCACTCAGGGGAGAAGGAAGGAATCCTCATGACTCCCCTGCCAAATGGGTTCGTTAGGTATGTGCATTATGGTATATTGGCTCCGATAGAGCTGCGTGGCACTCCTCATCTCGAGATTTCTCGAGTGGATCATAAGGTTACGCTCAAGGAGGTGTTCGTCGGCAACCCAGACGTCAATGGCATAGCGACCCATTATATAGAAGCCGAGCTTGGTGTTTTTGATATTGGGCACGAGTACCAGTTCACTTTGCTTAATCACAAGGGTAAACGCATTCTAGACTCGACATTTCGCTACGGAGGTGTACTTGAGTTCTGGCACGAATTTCCCAAGCATCATTCCTATTTGCCCTAGGGCTATTCCCAGGGTTGAGCCTGCTGTCTTATCTGTGATATGCTTCTTTTGGTGTTGGTTCATTGGAGAATAATGTCTAACTTTGCAGTCCATTATAGCTCGTAATAGAAATAACGGTTACCAACAAACGTTTTTAAGCAAAGAAGTAAAACTAAATAAGATAAGCATAATGAAAAAAGGAATTCACCCTGAGAACTATCGTCCTGTAGTATTTAAAGATATGTCTAATGAAGACATCTTCATTACTCGTTCTACGATGGCTGCGAAGGAAACTATCGAGATCGATGGCGTAGAGTATCCTCTGATTAAGGTGGAAATCTCAAACACTTCACACCCATTCTTTACTGGCAAGGCTAAGCTTGTCGATACTGCTGGTCGCGTAGACAAGTTCATGAGCCGCTACGGTAACCGCGCCAAGAAGTAATCCTTAGTGCATAACCACATAGAGAGGGCTGTGTCGAAATGAATGTTTCGGTGCAGCCCTTTTGGCGTATACTTTAGTCTGCTTTGCTCTCAGGCTTGAGTTCGTGAAATTTGTTCAGTATAACCACCATCATAGATTGAGGTAAAAACTAACTCTGGCCTTCGTCCTACTAGCCTCTTTTGTTCAGATTCAAGGGCGGAGCTTCGTCTAGCTCCAGAGGCGAAGACGTAAACCAACACTCTTTTGAGAGATATGATAGAAACCAATCAACCCGGTCGGCCTCAGACAGAGGCGACCTCTCATGGTCTGATGCAGCTCATACGCGCGCGCATTCGGGATATTTTTGACTTGACCAACGACAAGAGCAACGAGCACTTTACCATCGATGCAATCAAGGAGGACGTAGACTTCCGTGGTTCCAAGATGTGGATCTTGATATTCGCCATCATGATCGCTTCATTGGGGCTTAACGTCAATTCTACGGCTGTGATCATCGGTGCGATGTTGATTTCTCCTCTGATGGGGCCAATCATTGGCTTCGGATTAGGATTGGGGATTTATGATTTCGAGCTGATTAAGCGTTCGCTCCGTAATCTTGGTCTGATGACGCTCATCAGCATCCTGACGGCTACTATGTATTTTTTGCTTTCGCCTCTGAGCCAGGCTCAGAGCGAATTGCTTGCACGTACTCAGCCTACGATCTATGATGTCTTCATCGCCTTCGTCGGTGGAGCTGCAGGGATCATCGCTAGCAGCACGCGCAATAAGGGGAACGTACTCCCTGGGGTCGCTATTGCTACCGCTCTGATGCCACCGCTCTGTACGGCTGGTTACGGGCTCTCGCAGGGTAACTTGAGCTTCTTCTTCGGAGCATTCTATCTGTATCTAATCAACTCGGTGTTTATTGGGCTCTCGACCTTTGTGATGGTGCGTGTCCTCAAGTTCCCCTACAAGTCCTTTGTCAATCCCGAGCGAGAGCGCAAGATTCGTCGCTTCGTGACGACCATAGCTCTGTGTACCATCGCCCCAAGCATCTACTTTGGGGTACTACTCATCAGAGATAGTGTGATGGAGGATGGAGCGAATCGTTTCGTCTTGGAGCAGCTCAATACGGCAACGAATCAGGTGGTTAAGCAGCAGTTCATCAAGCAAGGGCGCGAGAAGCGACTAGAGGTGGTACTGCTGGGGCAAGAACTGCCAGAGGAGTATCTCGATAGCATCAGAGGGCGTATGCCTCGCTACGGCCTAGAGGACGTCCATTTGGTTGTCCGTCAGGGCTTCGGAGCACAGGCTGAGGATGTGGATATGAAAGAGCTTAAGAGCGTCCTATTGCAAGATTTATATGAGAATTCGGACAAAATCATTCGTCAGCAGAGCAAGCAGATTGATTCGCTCAAGGCCTTGCTTGAACGCTATAGCCGCTACTCTGAGCTAGCTCCCGATGTGCAACGGGAGGCACGAGACCTATTCCCAGACCTCGGGCGGCTCAGTTTTGCCCCTAGCTTCTCCAATGGCACTCAGCCAGACTCGATGCTGACGGTAGTGGTAGAGAGCAAGCGCCGCCTGCGTTCGGAGGAGGAGCTTCGTCTGAAGACTTGGCTCAAGAGCCGTACCAAGGTGTCTAACCTGCACCTCATATCCGTGGTTCAATAGCCTCCCTAAATCATCCTACGAGAGGATTTTTGTAGACGGGTTGTATCGAAAAGGTCGGTACAATCCGTCTTTTGTTTGACTAAAACGTTGATTTTCCAGTGGATTGCTGGGGTTTTGTTGGGAACATGTACCTTTGTTAAGAAGTGTTTTTCTATTAGATAGTCGTTGCTTATAAAATAAGAGTATGAAAAGGATCATCAGCCTCATAGGCCTCTGCGCGGTGCTCTGTCTGCTAGGGTGGACAAGCCTAGACGCTCAGCGCAGTGCCAAATACACCGCCCAAGCGACCGCACTCAAGCAAGAGCTTCAGGAGGCTCAGAAGCTACGCCAACCCAAAACGGCTCTCGAGCGAGCTCAGAGCCTGATGCGTCTGGCAGAGACCAATCGCCATTTCTCCGACCTTGTGTTTGCCCTAATGGCTAGCCGTGAGGCGAATCGGAGTATTGACACCGAGCGTGAGACGGAGATATTCGCTGCATTGGCACGTGTGGCTAAGCTGATCTGGCTCAGACCCGACGAGCGTAGTTTGCTGAGTGCTGTTACGTACGCTCTGTATCAAGACCATTACTATCAGAATCGTTTCTACTCACGGCGCAGTGCCGTGGAGGAAGGAGAGGCGTATGACCCGATCGACCCGACTCGCTGGTCGGATAGCCTCTATCGCCGTAAGTTAGAAGCCCTAGAGCAAGAAGCCCTCGGGGAGCGTCGCGTCCTGCATCAGCCGATGCGCCATCAACTCCCCTCGAGTGTGCTCAGAGGGGAGTCCAAGTGGAGCGGTACGGTCGGGAGCTATGTCTATCGTCTCCTGCTATATCGTTCGCTGGAGCATCGTCCCTTTGTGCTTGAGAGCTTGTCGGCTTATGTCAAGGAGCTGCCCATAGTGGCAGATCGTCTGCATGCAGACTACTTCCTCCTGCAGCATCAAAGAAGTGAGGAGAACGAGCGGGCGCTCTATGGCCAGTTCCTCGATACATACGCTGGCGAACTCGAAGTGATGCAGTATATCACGGATATCAGCCAAAAGCTCTATGGACCCAATGAGCCACGCCGAGCCGTAGAGCTAGTCGATCGTTACCTCCAGAGATTTGGCTCCAAAGTTTCGGCCGATTTAGTCCGCTCAATCAAGAACTATAGGGCAAGTTTGCTGGAAGCTTCTCTAAGCTACGAGGTCGGGGCGAACATCGTGACGGGGCACCGTGTGCAGACGCTGCGCCTAAATCACAAGCTACTGGATAGCGTTCGCCTCAGGCTCTACCATGCGCCCTCGGTGCTACTCAACCTCGATGAGCGCTACGACCCTAAGCAGCTCAACCTAGAGCTAGAGCGTACCATCGCCCTTGTCCCAGATAGCCTCTGGGGCAGTCGAAGCGACACGCTACGACTGGAGCATCGACACAGAGGATTGCACTATCTGCACATCGAACCCGTACGTAGCCCACAGGCATCGTCTCTGCGCAAGGTCTACCATAGCGACCGATATCTGAGGTACTATGTGACGGATCAGTTCGTCATCAATCACAACAATCAAGGACATAGAGTCGAGCATCTGCAGTGGCTAGATGCAGGCTCTGGCCGTCCGCTCGTCGCCCTTGCTGTAGAGATGAAGGAGCAGAGAGGTGGAGAGCGACAGAGCGTGCAGACCGATGAGCAGGGGTGCATGCGTCTCCCAGCTCTCTCAGAGGGGCATTGGTATGCCAATCTGTTTGTTCGCTCCATGAATCCCGAAGACCCACTCGGGTTATCAGTCGGGTTGAGTCGCCCATACCGAGAAGATCGCATGGGGCAGAAATCTCAGGTGGAGGTATTGCTCTCGACCGATCGCCCCGTCTACCGCCCAGCCGATACGCTACGTCTATGGGGCTATCTGGCAGAGCAAAAAGCGCATGCCGAGCTAGCTCGGGTCATGCCAGAGGAGGATATCGAGCTCGTTCTCTACGATGCCAACTCGGAGCGTATCAACTCCGCCCGTGTGACAACGGATAGTCTTGGGCGGTTCGACGAACGATTTGCGCTGCCTCGTGAGGCTAAGCTCGGGTGGTATCGCATCATTTGTAAGCGAGGAGGCCGATATATAACCTCCTCCAGCTTGCTTGTCGAGGAGTACCGTAAGCCGACCTTCGAGGTCAAGATGACCAAGGAGGAGCGATTGCTTCGCTTGGGAGATAGCATCGAGCTCTCCCTACGTGTGGTGGATATGACAGGTTTGCCGCTGCCTTCAGTGCGCCTATTGCCCAAAGTCCAGATTGCGGGGCGCGCATACCAGCCTCGATTCGGCTATTTCATCACGATGAGCCGCGAGCAAGAGGAACTCGATTTGCCCGAATTAGTGACTGATGCAGAGGGGAGTGCCACGCTACGCCTGCGCCTCTCTCGTCTCAAAGCCTTCGATAAACTAGACTCTGCCGTAGAGATCTATCAGCACTATCAAGTAGGCGTTCAGGCTACCGCAACGACGGGCGAGGTACAGCGTGGAGAAATTCGCTTCTCCATAGGGAAAGATCTGCCTCAGATTACGGCACAGCTCCCCCAATACATTGAGGCCAATCAGCCCAAGCAAATACTAGAAGTTCGGGTGCAGAACTCCGATTATGAGGATGTGCCCTACCTTGCTACATACGAGATCTACAATGGGCAGAAGGTTTGGCTCACAGATACTTGTAGCTCCAATACGGAGCATAACCTCGCTGGGCGACTGCTTCCCCTCCCCTCGGGGGCGTATGATCTCAAGACACGGATTACGCTGGAGGACGGCCGAGAGCTCTGCGACACGACGAGCTTCGTCCTCTACCGAGCGATCGAGCGTACCGTCGAGACCAAGGGGGCTCCACTCGTGGCCACAGCCCCAGAGCTGACGTATTCGAGCCAAAGACCTCCTCTGATTTACTACGCATCGGCTCTAGAGGATAGCTATATCCACTACCGCACCGAGGTAGATGGTAGGATAATAGGCTATGGGATGCTTCGCCCTCGCCCTTCGGCACTCAATCAGTTGAGGATTGATTTGCCCCAAGAGACGACCGAGCAGGTACGTGTGTATCTCTATACGGTTCGCTCCGCAAGGCTCTATGAGCAGACGTTTACATTCGATCGCGTACAGCCCGACAAGGAGCTAAAGCTAAGCTGGCAGAGCTTCAGAGACAGACTGCGCTCTGGTAGCAAGGAGACTTGGGAGCTACGCATCCTACACAAGGGCAAACCTGTATGCGCCTCAGTGGCGGCATGGATGTACGACAGTGCTCTGGATGCTGTGATGCCTCTGAGATTCTCTCGGCTTCGGGCTCATCCTCTACTTAGTCCATTCTCTGCTAATGCTCATCCTCTGACGATCGACAGGTTTGCTCCAAATGCGATAGCGCAGATGAACTGGAGGGAAACCGAGAGCGAAAGTTACGATTCGTGGTATCAGCCCTTCGCCCCTCTAGGCAGAATGCAGGAGGAGTATGCAGGAGGCGATGCCGTATTGTTTGAGGAGGCATCCGTATCTATGAAGACAGCTACAGGTGCTCTGCCAATGCGAGCCCAAGAGCTGAGATCTATGGTGGTCAGAGACAGCCATGAAGTAGCCAATGATGTGGCTGATGCACCGAAGATAGAGGGTGGATTGAGGCAAGACTTTGCCGAGACAGCCTTCTTCCGCCCTCGAATGCTCACGGACAAGGATGGCGTGGTGAGCTGGTCGTTTCAGCTACCCGACAACTTAACCCGCTGGCGTCTAGAGCTCGTGGCGCACACTGCGGATATGAATACGGGCTACCAAACGGCATACATCGAGAGCTATCGAGAGCTGATGCTCAAGCCTTACCTCCCTCGTCTTATTCGCTTGGGCGATAAGCTGAGCCTTGCGGCTCAGGTGCAGAATCTAAGCGATCGAGAGCAGAGGGGTACTGTGCGCCTAGAGCTCTTCCGCCTCCAAGATCAAGCCATCATTCATCAAGATAGTTTGCCCCTAGAGGTCGCTCGTGCAGAGACTCAGGATTTACGCTTCTCGGTTACGCTAGACCAGTCGCTCGAGCTAGACTCTATCGGGGTGCGTATGATGGCGCACGGCTCTAGCTTCGCCGACGGAGAGCAGCGCACTCTGCCAATCGTTTCGCCTAGGGAGGAGGCGGTACGTAGCGAAGCCTTTACGCTACTAACCGCCGAGCAAACCAAGGTTGATCTCTCGACGCTCTTCCCCTCGACGGGCTTTATCCCCGATAGAGGTCGGCTCGAGGTACGTGTAGAGAGCAATCCGCTCTTCCTCGCATTACAAACATTACCGACGCTTGCCCGGGACAATCTTGCCAACTCGATCTCGATAAGCTCTGCACTCTATGGACAAGCTCTAGCCAAGTCCATCGCTCAAACTCCAGGACTACAGCACTGGATCGCCGAGCGTCGTGCACAGAGGGGAGTAAGCCTAAGGGATGATAGGGATAGCCTGCTGAAGCGCCCTCTCTCGACGACACCTTGGGCGAAGGCAGTCGCCGAGGAAGACGAAAACAAACGCTTGGCTTCGCTGGTCGCCTTCTTCGACACCCTCGGGCAGAGCGATCGGGAGCAACGTCTCCTTCGTGAGCTTGCCGAGCTGCAGGGCAGCGATGGTCTATGGCCTTGGTTCGCCCATATGCGTGGCAGTCTGTACACGACGACCTATGTGATGCGCCAGTTGGTTCGCCTGCGTCAGCTCAATCCTAGCTCAGTAGATACCCGACGCACCGAACTGATGCTACAGAAGGGGCATCAGGCACTTGATAGGGCTATGGCGGAGCTGATGCAGCAGATTCAAGAGGCAGAGCGCAAGTCTAAGCAAATCAATGGGCAAATCTCTAGCCTAGAGCTCAACTATCTCTATATCCTTGAGCTTAATAAGCGAGCCAAGTCCGAGTCGAATGCTCCCCAGAGGCGATTCTTCCTCGAGCGTCTGCGTCGTGGTGCACACGAGCTACCTCTATGGGCGAAGCCACAAGCTGCGGTCATCCTCGCCCAGTACGATAGACCGCTGGCACTTCTACTCGTGGAGTCTCTGCGTCAGCATATGAGCGATGCAGAGGTCGGAGCCTTCTTCGCCCAAATCAGCTCGAGTGGCTATTGGTGGGCTAATCGTTCCTATAGTATTGTGACCGAGACGATAGAGGCATTGCGCCTACTCGCACCAGAGGATAAGGCGACGCTTCGCGCTCTGCAGCAGTGGCTCCTCAACCAGAAGCGGTCGGTACGCTGGGAGAGCACTACGGCTACGGCAGAGGCTCTGTATGCTTTATTTGTCGGGGCTGGTAGTACGGATCTTCGAGAGCCTAATCGCACGGCGCTGACGCTAAAGAGAGCAGATGGCACAGAGCTAACCCAGTCGGGCGAGCGTATCAGGCTGGTTGAGCACTTCGACCGAGAGAGCTATCCTCGAGTTATCGAGGCAAGAGCTCAGCACTCGGGGCAGGTCTGGGGCACGGCTACCGCACGCTATATGCTCCCAAGCGTTGAGGAGCGTGCTTCGGGCAGGGAGATACAGATTGAGCGACGCCACTACCTCAAGGCCGTGCAGGGCGGGGTAGAGCAGCTGATCCCCCTCTCCACAGGTCAGAGACTTGCTGTGGGTGATGTGCTGGTGACTAAGCTTATGCTCAAGCTAAGTCGAGAGATGGACTTCGTTGCCCTAAGTGACCCTCGTCTAGGTTGTGCCGAACCTGTGCGCCAAACCTCGGGCTATGAGTGGCGCTCTGGAGCGAGTTACTATTACGAGCCAAGAGATCTGATGACCAACTTCTACTTCGATCGTCTCGGTCGGGGTGAATATCAGATCGAGTACGAGCAGTATGTCGTGCGCTCTGGTATCTATCAAGCCACTTCGGCATCCGCGCTGTCTGTCTATGCGCCCGAGTACACTGCGACCTCGGGCTTCGGAGGCCGACTAGAGGTGGCCGAGCGCAAGCGGTAGCCAAGAGACTGAATACATTAAAAAGCCCATAGGGGAGCGTTGTATCTCCTCTATGGGCCTTTTCTCATTTCGTATCGATACTTCTCTACAGCTCTAGGCACATCCCTTCGTTGGCTGCCTCTGTGTCGGGAAATACTGCTCGAGCCTCCGCAAGCAAGTCGTCGGTCGTGTGGTAGCGCGCCGAGTAATGCCCGATGAGCAGTCGTCTGGCTTGAGCCGCTTGCGCTATCAGCGCTGCCTCTCTTGCCGTACTATGCCCCGTTTGCCCAGCTCGTGCGACCTCACTGCTCAGGAAGGTTGCCTCGTGATAGAGGAGCGTTACGTCCTTGATGAGTGGTGCGTTATTGGGCAGGTAGGATGTATCGGAGCAGTAGGCATAGCTACGTGGCTCGCGTCCACGCTTGGTCAGGCGGCTATTGGCGATGACCTCCCCCGTCTCACAGACGAAGTCTTCGCCTCGTAGGATAGCAGGATAGGCTGCTAGAGGAATGCCGTAGAAGTCTGCCGAGGCCTTGTCGAGATGGAGGGACGTAACCTTCTCCCGAAAGAGGTAGCCCTGTGTAGGTGTACGGTGCTTGAGGGGAATTGTGGAGATTGAAACAGAGCGATCTTCCCAGACGGTCTGTGCCTTGCGTGTATCCGTCTCGGTGATGACGACGCGGTAGGCCATTTGGTCGCAAAACTGCTCGAGGATTGGCTCGAGAAAACGCTTTAGCCCTATAGGTCCGATGATGTGTAGGTCGCCCGTACGCCCCAGCATACCCAGCGAGGAGATGAGCCCGGGAAGCCCGAAGCAGTGGTCGCCGTGTAGGTGAGAGATGAAGATTGCGATGAGCTTGCCGAAGCTCAAGCGCTGTAGGCGCATCTGTCTCTGTGCGCCCTCGCCACAGTCGATCATATAGAGTTTACCTCGTAGCTCTACAACCTGAGAACTAGGGAGGTGCGCTACGGTGGGCAGAGCAGATCCACAGCCGAGTATATGTATGTTGAAGTCGGACATTGGGTTAAGTTAGCTTGAGTGTAGGGTTAGCGCTTGCTTCTGAAGAAGCGCTGCATTAGTTCGCGCGCCTCCTCTGCCAGTACGCCTGCGGTAATGCGGCAGGCTCTAGGTAGGATTTGAGGTGAGAAGACACGATAGCCAAACTTCTCCTCGCCTGCTCCGTAGACCACACGTGCTAGTCGCCCCCAGCGGATGGCACCTGCGCACATCGGGCAGGGCTCTATGGTTACGTAGAGCTGGCAGTCCACTAGATATTTGCTCCCTACTGCCGAGGAGGCTGCCGTGATGGCGAGCATCTCGGCGTGCGCCGTAGGGTCGCCTAGAGCCTCTACTCTATTGTGTGCACGGGCGAGCACTCGGCCGTGAGCCACGACTACGGCACCAATCGGCACCTCACCCTCCTCGTAGGCCATTTGTGCCTCCTGCAGAGCAATGCGCATGTAATATTCGTCATCGTAGGGCAACCACTGCATAGCCTATCTCATTTCCTCCTCGCTGAAGAGCATCGGCGCGTCCAGCTCAAATCGTCTGATGATCTCTGTCATCATTAGCTCTCTAAGCCAATGGGAGCGATTGTCTACTTGGTACTTCTTGCAGTACTGCTCGAGGGCTCTGAGCTCTCGCTCGTTGAGCTTGAGCATGAGTTTGTGTGGGCGTGCTGGTCGGCCTCGTTTCTTCATTGCTCTCAGATCAAAATCAACCTTGTTTGAGGTCTCTTATTAGGATATTAGCTTCGGATATCTCGTATCCTTGTCTGGTGACGAGCATCGCCTCCCATTGTGCTCGGTAGGTTTCCTCATGATCAATGCGGAAGTCTTCGTATCCGTAGCGGTCGAGCTTCTCGACTAGATACCCCACAGTGAGTAGCTCTGGGTCGATAGCTGGATGATAGTAGCCCTCCTCTACGGGGTTGCCATAGGCAATTTCGTTGATGATGCCTACCTCCTCTAGGCGAGCCAGCACCTGCCCAACCAAGCGAAGTGGTATCTGGCATTCGCTCGATAGCGATTCGGCACGATAGGGTTTTGCCCCCTCCTGGCCAAATCTCTGCACAATCTTGCTTGCTACGAGGATGGTGACGAAGTCGAAGTAGCGGCGAGAGGCTTTGAGCGATGCCTCACCGAAAGAGAACCTGCGGATATTCTGTATCGAGTAGCAGAGCTGTGCACCGAATAGGGTAATCGTCCAAGAGAGCTGCATCCATAGCAAGAGCAATGGGAAGGCTGCGAAGCTACCGTAGATGGCGTTGTAGCGAGAGATCCACAGCACCCCACTGATGTAGAGGGATTGGAAGATCTGGAAGGCGATACCCGCCAGAGTACCCGAGATAAGGGCTGGGACAAAGCGGACGCGTACGTTGGGCAGTAGCATATAGAGCGCCACCAGAGATGCGATTGAGAAGATGTATGGAATTAGGTTGAGCGAAAACTCCATAACCGAGCTGATAATCATCACATCGGGCGAAACCATATTGCGTACAGCTGTCCCAAGTATTGTGACTACACTACTGCCTGTAAGCAGTATAGGTAGTAGTAGGAAGAACCCGAAGTAATCGAGTATTCGTCTAGACCATGGGCGGCTGTGGGGAGCCTGCCAAATGCTGTTGAGGGCATCTTCGATCGAGGCAATCAGCATCAGCACTGTGTAGAGCAAGACCACGAGACCGAACCCGATGAATAGGCCTCCCTGTACTTGCTCTAGATAATTCTCTACGTAGAGAAATACCTGGGAGAGCTGATCCTCCTGACCAGGAAAAGCCTCTACAAGAGCATCGTGTACCACCGTTTGCAGTCCGAAGCCCTTGGCTATGCCCACAATTACGGCCAGCATAGGGACGATGGAGAGTACTGTGCTATAGGTTAGGGAGGCCGCTCGGCTCATCAGATCGTCGAAGATGAAGCTCTTGGTGGCCATGTACAGCACTTTGAGCGTGTTGGCGATTAGCCTGAAGGGTTGTGGTATCTCATCTGGGCTTAGGCGCCACATATCAAGGGATATAAAGCGGAAACTTCTCAAGCCCCATAGACGCATCTGTCTGATGCTACGTTTCAACCAATTTTCTTTTGTCATAGGGTGCAAAGTTAAACAACTCAATCCAAGGGGGCAAGAGTATCATCAGCAGGAGAATAAGATACGAGCCTGCAAAGGAGTATGGGGAGGATTGAAAGAAAATAAAAACCTCGCTCTCTAGTGAGAACGAGGCTGAGTACCCGGAGCCGGGATCGAACCGGCACGAACTTGCGTTCATTGGTGTTTGAGACCAACGCGTCTACCAATTCCGCCATCCGGGCGGTGATTGCGCCACAAAGGTAGGTAATTATTTCGATTGCGCAAGCTACACCGAAAATTGCAACCTCCGAAGTACCTAAAAGGGGCTGTGGCAAGATTCGATGCTGCCACAGCCCCTTCTGTTACTCAAAAGCCATAAATGCTTATAGCTTGTAGGATAGACCTATGCGGAAGTTAGTTGGTGTATTGGGAACCATTTGGTTGCCGAGCGCCTCTTGGTAGCTCTCGGTATTCATCACGTTGTACACGTTGGCACTTAGTCTCAGATTCTTCATGATCTGATAGGCGAGACCTAGGTCAAGTAGCGTATAGGCGGGGAAATGATTTTGTCTGATTCTGCGCTCTCCTTGATAGCTAAAGGCATAGTTTAGGCTCAAACTTTTGAGTAGTCCTCTCTGGATTGTGTATTCACCCAAGCTGTAAGCCTTATGCTTAGCAATACCATCGACAGCAGTGCCAGGTTTGATGATCCCGTCGTTCTCACTCTTCTTGCGATACTTGTCAATCTGATTTTCTCCATACTTGGCATCCGTGTAGCTATAGCCGAATGAGAGGTTAAGCCCTTCGATAGGCATAAGTTTAGCCTCTGCCTCTATCCCCTGAGAAGTGATTTGACCAACCTGCCCAGTGAGTAAGTAATCCACATCCTTGCCATTGACCTGACGTATCTCTTTGCCGAGGCTAACGATGGTGTTGTTCTGGAGAATATGATACACCGAGGCCGATAGCTCAAGCCACTTGAGTGGATTAGCTCGAGTCCCTAGCTCTATCTGGTAGCCACTGCGGGGCTTGAAGATGCCTACTCCAGGCTTCGTCTCGATCTCATTGCCATTATTGTCAATATAGATGCGATTGGGTCTAGAGAATGTGCGATCTGGGTTGAAGTAGTTGGCCACAGAGCTGTACAGGCTTAGCTGCTTGATAGGCGTATAGACTAGACCAAATCGATAGGTCAGTGCCATATCGTTGGTTTTGTTGGGGTAGGTATCCACGTCTTCGAACGAATGTTTGCCGTCGGTCACAGCGCGATCTGCAGAGGAACGGAAGCTATAGAGGTCATATCTAAGTGCTGTCATCGCCTGCAGTTGAGGGCTAAACTCCCAAATATCCTGTACGAAGAAACCGCTAGATAGCGTGTGCGATGGGCTCGCTTGGCTAAACTTGCTCTTGAGTTCTCCTACACCTTTGGGCTCGTAGGCAGACACGATCCAAGGAGGCGTAACGCCATACACATCGGGCTCGCTACCCTTGAGGTTATAGCCCTTGTAGGTTACTCGACGCATATAGCTGATGTCCGAGCCTGCGGTTAGGTTGTGCTTGATGAAGCCTGTGTAGAACTTAGCATCTAGAGTGAGCTGATTCTGGAAAGTCTTGGCGATATGCTCGAAGCGCAATGGGAAGGTAAACTCCACACGGCTTAGGTCGATATACCGCTTCTTATCGCCCTTACCCTTGATGTAGTGGGCGTATTCTGTCGTCTCGCTTGTTACGTAGCTGAGATCCTCTGTACTGAAGTAGTCGATGTCGTCCCAGTTGGCAGAGGCATGCTCGACCAACTTGATTTGGGGGGTAAACGTGTGTACCCAGCGCACAGAGCCGTTTAGGTTGCGGTGGTACATGAAGTCGGAGCTATTGTTGTAGCGTACACTTCTGTTTTTACGAATACGCTCCTCTAGCTCTCCAGATTTGAGGTAGAGCTTGTCTCCTTGGGTTGTGTAGACGTCCTGCGACAAGGTAGGAGGTAGCCCTGCCTCGGTACCATAGAAGTCATTGTTGTGGCTCACACGGATGTCGAGCTCGTCCCTGCTCCATCGGCCATTGAGCGTACCATAGAGCTTGAGCGTCTTGTCTCCTAGATCTCTCCAGCCGTCCTCTCTAGTATATGTGGCTAGGAATAGTCCGCTCCAACCCGAGCCGAGGTAGTTGCCAACCAAGGCCGAGGCACGCATATAGTTCCAGCTACCATAGTTGAGGCTTGCCTCAATCTCTTTTTTTGCCTTAGCCTTACGGCGCACGATGAGCAGAGCACCGCCTACGGCAGAGTGCCCCTGTAGTACAGAGGCAGGCCCCTTGAGTAGCTCTAGGCTCTCTACCTCGCTCAGATCCGACAGAGGATAGGAGTTGAAGGTTGTGCGCTCGTCCCTCATACCATCTACAGAGATAGGAGCGTAGTCGAAGCCCCGTACGTTGAGCTGTAGAAATGCCCCATAGGTCTTACTGATGCCACTACCGCCACCGATGAAGCGGATGGCGTCCGTCGTGCGATAGAGATTTCGATTTTTGAGCTGATTGACCTGTAGGCTACTGATGCTCAAGGGAAGTTTGTCCAGTGAGACACTGCTGCGGGAGATCTGTGGCTGAGCTCGTAGGTAGTCGGCCACAACCTCCACTTCGTTTAGCCTGTGGGTGGTGATGCTGTCTGTCTGCTCTTGGGCAACAAGTAAACTCGGAGCGACCAAGAGACCAAGGGATAGAATTTTCTTCATCAAAATTGGTGAATTAATTGTTTTGGTTTCGTCTTAGTTTGTCTTAAAGATCGCACAAAGGTACGCCTTTTTGTCTGCATACCAATAGATTAGTTTTTGGGGGATAGAAGGCGATGCCATTGCTCCTGCTATCATATCTCTATTGGGCTAGTTCTAAGCTCAGTATTCATCATGTGAGTAGGCATGGTGTATATTTTGGATAGATCTCTGTGGTAGCTATGAGGGGGAAAGTGCATAAGATGTGTATAACTGGTGTGCATCATGAAAAATTCACTGCTTTACACATTCATTCTACTCGATAAGAGGCGGCGCAGCACGCGGCGTCGCTACCAACTGAAAACAATAGCCGAAAAAAACGAAGATGTTACAGATCGTTTCTCGCGGATTTGGTTAAAGTATGTAAACGAATTGGCTTCAAACTGGGGCAAACGAATAGGTCATTTGGGCGGAATTGGTTTGACTGCGCCCAAAAACTCTAAGTGTTTTTGAGAAATTGTAGGACTAATCCCAGGCGATGTGTACACACATCCGAAAAGATTAGTGTAGAGAAATTCTGAAATTCTTGCTTCGCTCGGATAAAATCGGACTGAAATTCTTTTTAAATATTTGATTATTAGTTTCTTGTGAAAGATTTGTTTTAAGGCGTTATTTTCATTCGGCTGGGCCCCAAGGTGCCAAAATGATGTCAAACTCAATCTAGAGCCTTCTAGAGGCCAAATACGCGGTCTGTCGTTTTTGACCTCTCCCAAAGTATTTCTCTCATCAACATTCTGAAAAATGGTCTAAAATATAAATCTTGCTTATTGGCACTTATGTTCCAATCCTACCTTATTAGCTATTCCTTGTCGATACCTTGTGCTACTCTAGAGAGGTGTGGAAAGATTTTCTATGCAAATGGCGTAAGATGTTCATAAGTGCGCAATTAATAGATGTTGTGTGATGTGCATAACTCTGTCTATAACTTGTGGTTATTTTGTCTAATGATTGATTTTCAATGCTTTGTGATGAGATTATGCGATGTGTATTAGTTGATATGTATAAAGTATTGAAAACAATAATGATATAGTTGGAACGAAAAAAACAAGCCAAAAAACGTTTTTTTCTTACCGATTTATTGGTCAACTTTGTAGGACGAAAAGAGTACAAAATCATGTGCTTCTTAATCGCCTTTTTCATCGTCAAATAAATACTGCGCTACACGATATATTTATGCTCGCACCAATCAAGTTTACCGAAGACGAGGTCGCATTGGCCTTGAGTCTTTGGGGCAAGTGCCACGCCTTTTTGGTTTCGCTGCTGGATGAAACAGCAGTGAAGAACTGGATTGATCCCATTGAACCCTGTGGCCTCAAAGGGGAGGAACTCACGTTGAGGGTTCCGACGGAACACTTCGCCATCTACCTAGAGGAGAACTTCGCCCGCGAATTTAACCTTATGCTACAGTCCTATGTAGGTGCCAATGCAATCTTGATTTTTGAGTACCGTAGCCAAACGGCTTCTCTCCTCGAAACACCAGCGAGCAAGCAGGAGGAGATGCCAGCGCGCAAGGTAGAGAACTATGTGAGCTTCCTCAACGATGCTCTGCGCTTCGAGACCTTCTACGAGAGTGAGTGTAATCGTGTAGCCCGTATGATCGCTCAAGGTGTAGCGGAGCGTCCTGGGCAAGCCCCTCTAAACCTCCTTTTCATATACGGCCCTAGCGGGGTAGGCAAGACGCACCTCTCCCAAGCCATTGGGCAGAAGGTGCAGGAGCTCCACCCAAATATGCGCGTGTGCTACGTCTCTAGTGCCAAGTTTGAGGCTCAGTACGTCCACGATGCACGCTTCCGCGAGCGTGGGTCATTCATTGAGTTCTATCAGCAAATGGATGTCCTAATCATCGACGATATCCAAGGTCTTGTGGGTAAGGAGAAGACGCAACAGGCCTTTTTCGAGATTTTCAATCACCTCTACTTGCTCAACAAGCAGATAGTCCTAACGGCGGATATACCGCCAGTGGAGTTTCGTGGCATTGAGAACCGCATTTTTACTCGCATCCAAAGCTCTGTGATGATTCCACTCGAGCGCCCAGATATTGAGCTTAGGCGTAAGATCCTGCGTAGCAAAGTGGCAGAGAGTGGCGTGCAGCTTGGCGACGAGATCGTGGAGTTCATCGCCGAGAATATGCAAAATAACGTCCGCGAGCTAGATGGTGCGATCAAGACCCTTGTGATTCGAGCACAGATCAATCAGAGGGAGATTAATATGAACGATGTTCGCCAGGTCGTGTGCTCCTCAATCAGCATGGAGAAGCCCGAGATCACGATGGATCGCATACAGCAGCTTGTGGCTCAAGAGTACAATATCGAGGTGGCTCAGCTACGTAGCAGTACGCGCCGTGCCGATATAGCTCTGCCTAGACAGATCGTGATGTACATGACTAAGAAGCACACCGACCACTCCTACAACGCCATTGCCGAGCGTCTAGGACGCAAGAACCATACGACCGTGATGCACGGAGTCAAGGCCGTGGGCGATAGGATGAGCGTCGATGAGGGCTTCCGACAGACGATGACGCAGCTAGAGACTCTGCTCATGCAACCAGCTTTCTAGTACACAGATACCAAATACTCTACGAGGGGCTGTGGCAAAATTCGTTTTTGCTCGCAGCCCCTTTATAGGTGTTTCAGAATGCGCAAAATGCAAGGCGCTAAGACTGAGGCTGACGGGAGCATACTCTAGTATGTGACCGAAGCCGAATGTCGTAAGCAA
Source organism: Porphyromonadaceae bacterium (assembly GCA_030528445.1). Classification (GTDB taxonomy): domain Bacteria; phylum Bacteroidota; class Bacteroidia; order Bacteroidales; family Porphyromonadaceae; genus Porphyromonas. Next base: position 46,000 of record JAUMYV010000001.1, read on the forward strand.
CGCCGCAGTTTGTGCATTCTGAAACACCGTCAAGCGTTTCGGAGTACGCAATGTGCAAGTCGTTTGATTCCGTAAGTATTTCTCGGGAAAAGTAATATCTTTGCTCAAAACTTTGGAGGATAGAGATAAACTCATGTAGAGATCACTCGTGATGGTGGTGCGTCAGTTTGCCTCGTTGCGACCTGCTCTACCCTTGTCAAGCTAAGCCGATGTTAGTTTAATCCCAACCACAATCCATACATTCGACCGATGCAATTGAAATACTTGTTTACTGCAATCTGTGTCCTCTCGCTCTCTTGGAGTAGCCAGGCAGACCCTGTAGATAGAGCGCAAGCCACAAAGCTGGCTTCACGCTACGTGCGCCTACATCCCAGCTACGAGACTCAGCTACGGGCCTCTCTAGAGGCAGACTGCGAGCCTGCCTATTACATCTTCAACGACAGAGATCGGGAGGGCTTTGTGATTATTTCGGGAGACGACCGCACTGCGCCCGTTCTCGGCTATGGCTCATCTGGAGAGCTCGACCCTAAGAAGCTACCCGAGCCATTGGCTAGGCTTCTAGCCATGCACACCGAGCGTCTAGAGAAGATGAGAGGTGCGATGCTTATCCCTGGTGTCCCTATACCTATCCCCAAACCCAATCCTAAAGCTATCAAGGGTCCACTACTCCGTTCACTTTGGAATCAGAGTGCTCCTTTCAATGATCAAGCTCCCCTCATTGGCTCTCAGCGAGCCGTCACGGGGTGCGTGGCTACGGCTATGGCACAGCTCATGTACTACCATAAGTGGCCCATCAGAGGGCTAGGTTCGCATAGCTATCGGCATAGTACGGGGACGCTCTCGGTAAACTTCGCCGAGTCGGTCTATGACTGGGAGCATATGCTCGATGAATATGCCTACGACGATCCTTTGGGCGACCCCAAGAGGCGTAAACCTCTGTGGAATGATGTGCAGGCTCGTGCCGTGGCCAAGCTGATGTTGGACGCTGGCATTGCCATCAGCACGGGCTATAATCTGAGCGACTCGGGCAGTGGCTCGAATGTGGGTGAGGCTGAGAGAGCTTTGGCTAAGTACTTTGGATACCGCACCAAGACTGTCTACCGCAACTACACGCCTAGCCACAAGGTTTTGGCTGCTATCAAACAGGAACTGGATCGGGATAACCCGATCCTCATGGTGGGCTCCCAAAAAACTTCGGGACATGCTTGGGTGCTGGACGGTTATGATGAGAATGGCTATCTACACGTCAACTGGGGGTGGGGTGGATTGAGCAATGGCTATTTTGCTCTGAGCTTCATGAGCCCCGACAATGCTGGTATCGGCGGCTTTGTGGGTGGCTATAACCAAGGACAAGTTCTCCTCTTGGCTCATCCAAACCGAGAGGGTAGCGAGGGGTTTGCCTCTGAGCCTGATGACTGCTTATATCTTCTCCCCAAGGCAGGACTCAGATTTCATCAAAGTTTGACAGACCTCTCCCGTCGAGAAATAGGTATCAGGATAGAGCGTTTGGCTAAGCAAAAGAATCCTACTTATAAGGCAGAGATAGCCATTGCCCTACGCAATAGCCAAGGGGAGCAGCTACAGCTTACCCCTCATAGCACGAGTCTTGAGGGGCAAGAGCATAACGGAGTGTACCGAGATATTGTGATGACGGTCTCTCTGCCCGAGGAGCTAGCCGATGGAGCCTATAGTCTGCACACGATGTATCGGGCAGCTGGCCACGACAGCGCCCCGTGGCTAGAGGTCAGCAATGATATCCCGCTTTACTTCTCAGTCAAGGCCGGGGCGATCGTTTTACCTCCTCTAGCCGAACAGACCGACCTCGTCCTGCGCCTAACCGAGCAGCCTAGACAGCTCACCCCCTTCTGGCAGGGGCAGTCTGCCAGTGTGCTGCTCTCGGTAGACAACCCCACGCCCTTCGACTCGGAGTTTGGTGATATTATGCTACGGCTCAAGAAAGATGGCAAGAGCTATGAGGTCTCTGTCGAGCAATTCCGTTTTCATGACCATAGCCGATACGCTGGGATTGTGTCTGTGCCCTCTACGCATCCTCGCCCCTTGGAGGTTGGGCTGTACGATGTAGAGTTTTTCTTTCGCCGCCCTGGTCTCGACCAGACGATCGTCAATGATTTTGGCCCTTTTCAGCTCGAAGTGTTGGAGAGTGCGGGCAAGCCCCTCGTGGTATTGGCCCAGGACTATGCTAGTCGCAATGGCATGAGTAGAAGCCTTATGCTCAGGAGGGGAACAGAGGAGTGGAACGACGAGCGCCTAGACCTCAAAAGCCTCGAAGGGAATGGGCTTACCGCACATGCGATACTCTTCAACAAAGGAGCCGTGCCCTATCATGGGCCTATAACCTTTGCCCTTGTGGATGCAGTCACGGGAGATAGGCATATCTTGGAGACTAAGCTAGAGCAGACGATAGAGCCTAATGCGCTGAGAGATGATCTGTTGGTGCAGATTCCCTATGCCCTACTAGAGAGCCTCCCCAAAGAGCGGAGGTATGATCTTCGCATTTTCGCTAGTATCGATGGTCAGGAGCGAGAGGTTTGGGCCGAGAAGGTTTATCGCCGTGCGCTGATCATTACTGGTATCAATGCCGCTCCCATCGCGGAAGTTAGCTACCTTGAGGAGATTCCCTCGGTAACACTTACAGATCGCCACATCGTCTTGTCAGGGTTCTGTGTTGGAGAGCAAATCTGGATAATAAATTTGAGCGGTCAGGTCGTCTATCAGGCGACGATGCCAGAGATGCGCGAAGTGCAACTCCCGATCTCGGGGTTTTCGGCTGGGATATATATTGTCTGCATCCAAGGATATAGGTGCAAGTTGATTGTCTGAGCGGTGAGCAAAGAACGAACTTAGGTCAGGGAAATTATGTACCTTGCGTTGTTTTTGGCATTCAGTACCCTCCCGATCTGTTTGCCATAGCGCTAGTCAACAATAGCAACCTCAATACTTATTATACGTATGGCATTTATAGATGTACAGCATGTTAGCAAGCATTATGCTGCACATACCGCCCTAGACGACGTTAGTCTATCCGTCCAAGCTGGGCGTGTCTTCGGTCTGCTTGGCCCTAATGGAGCGGGCAAAACATCGCTCATCCGCATCATTAACCGTATCACGGCTCCAGATAGCGGGACAATCCTCTTCGATGGTCATCCACTCAAATCTGAGGATGTAGCACGTATCGGTTACCTCCCCGAGGAGCGCGGACTATACCGCAAGATGAAAGTGGGCGATCAGGCTATTTATCTCTCTCGTCTCAAAGGGCTCTGCAAGGCCGAGGCCAAAAAACGCCTAGAGCAATGGTTTGAGAAGTTTGACATCATGCCTTGGTGGGATAAGAAGGTCGAGGAGCTCTCCAAGGGGATGCAGCAGAAAGTACAGTTCATCTGCACTGTGCTACACGAACCCGATCTGCTGATTTTCGACGAGCCCTTTAGTGGCTTCGACCCCGTCAATGCCGAGCTACTCAAAAGCGAAATTCTACAGCTAAGAGACCAAGGGCGTACGATCATCTTCTCCACCCACAATATGCAAAGTGTGGAGGAGGTGTGCGACGACATTGCCCTAATCAATCGCTCGCGTCTAGTACTTAGTGGCACAGTGGAGGAGATCCGTGCCCGATATGCCAGCCCGTACGTGGAGCTACGCGTAGATAAGGGGCTCTCGACCGAAGATCTAGAGCACATTAGCCCTATTAGCTCCAAGCTACACCAAGGGCAGATGGTGCTCAAACTGATGCGTCGCGAAGGGGAGAGCAATAGAGCGCTTATCAACCGACTACCCGAGCATATCAATATCCTAGAGTTTCACCAAGAGATTCCATCAATGCATGAGATCTTCCTAAATACAGTGCAGAACCATGATTAACTATGGCAAAATAGGGCTGGTCATCCAGCGCGAATACATCACACGTGTCGCCAAGAAGAGCTTTATCCTTATCACGCTACTTGCCCCACTAGTCTTCGTTCTGATAGCAACCATTCCGATTCTGCTCAGCCAAATGGACAAAGGCGAGCAGCAACTAGTAGCGGTAATCGACCGCACTGGGCAGTATGCTCCGCTACTGGAAGATACGGATCAGTATCGCTTCGTCGTAGCAGACAAGAGTGCCAACGAATATCGCTCTGCTGGTAGCGAGCAGGAGATCACGGCTGTGCTAGAGATCACAGAGGATCTAGGTGTATCCCCCAAGGCAATCAACCTATTCTCGTTCAAGACTCTACCCACAGGTCTAGAGCGGTACATCAACAGCCTGCTCTCGGAGTATGTAACTGACCAAAAAATCGCTTCGCACAATATCCCCGAGCTCAAGGAGATCATCCGTACGAGCAAGGTCGATATTGTTGCCAATACCTATAAGTGGACGGAAGATGGTGCAGAGAATGTCAGCTCTGGGGCAGCCTCCAGTGTGATTGGGCTGGTGCTTAGCTTCATCAGCTATATGTTCATCATGCTCTACGGTGGGATGATTATCCAGAGCGTCATAGAGGAGAAAAAGAGCCGTATCGTGGAGGTGATGGTATCCTCCGTTCGTCCCTTCGAGCTGATGATGGGGAAAATCATCGGAATCGGTCTAGTTGGTCTAACGCAGATTTTCATTTGGGTCGTGGCATTGATTGGGATCAGTCTAGCTGCCCAATTCTTCCTCATCGGCAGTCTGTATAGCCCAGAGGCTTTGGCTGCGGCGCAGAGTAGCGGGAGCCTATCGGCAAGTGAGCTACAGGCTGCCTCGGATATTTTCGGCGTGATGGAGGGGATCAACTTCTTCCAGATGATTGTATTCTTTGTGCTGTTTTTCATCGGGGGCTATCTGCTCTATGCCTCGGTGCTTGCAGCTCTCGCCTCTTCGGTATCGAGCGACGAGGATGCGGGCCAGCTGATGCTTCCCGTGACGATGATTATGGTCTTCTCTCTCTATGTGGGTATGGCTGCAGCCGACAATCCCGAGGGCAATCTGGCCTTCTGGACTTCGCTCATTCCATTTACGTCTCCCATCGTCATGATGTCGCGCCTAGCCTACGATGTGCCAATATGGGAGCAAATTCTTAGCCTTGTGCTACTCTTTGGGTTTTCAATCCTGCTTACCTACTTCGGAGCTAAGATCTACCGTGTCGGCATCCTGATGTATGGCAAGAAGCCTTCGCTCAAGGAGCTATGGAAATGGATGAATTACAAGTAACAGCCTAGAGAAGATGAGCCCAGAGAAGATCAAAGTCCTATTTGTGTGTCTAGGGAATATCTGTCGTTCACCATCTGCCGAGGGTGTATTCCTACATTACCTCAAGCGTGAGGGATTGGCCGAACGATTCGAAATCGACTCGGCTGGCACTTCGGCGTATCACGAGGGCGAGCGTGCCGATGGTCGGATGCGTGCCCATGCCGCGCGCAGAGGGTATGACCTCCTATCGCTTAGTCGTCCCGTAAGGTATGAGGATTTCTTTCATTACGACTATATCATCGGGATGGACGAGGCGAATAGGCGTACGCTACTCGAGCGAGCTCCGACCGAGGAGTCTGCCAGCAAGATCAGCATCCTAACGGATTGGGCGCCTAACCCCCTTCGAGATCATGTCCCCGACCCATACTACGGCGGTAGCGAAGGCTTCGAGCTAGTCCTCGACCTAATCGAATACTGCTGTCCGCATCTGGCTAATAAGATGCTAGAGCAATAGAAGAAGCATTAAGAAAAAGAAAGCCCCCTGCCATCGTGAAGATACACTTGGCAGGGGGCTTTCGTCCTCTGTAGGAGTATTAAGCGAGAGCTTATAGGTTGCCGCGTTCAATATCCTTGAAATAATTGTAGGTGCCTACCTTTAGTTCTAGACAAGCTGCCTCATCGCAGACGATGATGCCGTGAGGATGTAGCTGTAGGGCGGTGATCGTCCACATTTGGTTTACCGAACCCTCTACGGCCTGCTGTAGAGCACGTGCCTTGGCATGACCATTCACAAGAATCAGAACCTCACGCGCATCCATCACTGTACCTACCCCGACAGTCATAGCAGTCTTAGGTACCTTATTGACATCACCCTCGAAGAAGCGAGAGTTGGCGATGATCGTATCGGTTGTCAGGGTCTTGACGCGAGTACGAGAGGAGAGCGAAGAGCCTGGCTCATTGAATGCAATATGACCATCGGGGCCAATACCACCGAGGAAGAGATCGATGCCTCCAGCCTTGACGATTGCAGCTTCGTACGCAGCACATTCGGCCGCAGGGTCTGGAGCATTGCCATCGAGGATGTGCACATGCTCGGGATTGATGTCGATGTGGTTGAAGAAATTATTCCACATGAACGAGTGGTAGCTCTGCGGATGATCTTGAGCCAAGCCAATATATTCGTCCATATTGAACGTTACGACCTGGGCGAAAGATACACGCCCAGCCTTGTGTGCTTCAACTAAGGCACGATACATACCTAGAGGCGAAGATCCAGTAGGTAACCCAAGCACAAAATGAGGATGATCTGTCGTAGGAACGAAAGCGTTGATACGAGCAATCACATACTCGGCAGCCCAAGAGGCTATAGCTTGAGCATCTGGCTGAATGATTAGTCTCATTTATATATTTCTATTAGTTTGATGATGTCCTATTGTAAGATGCTAGGCATTACGATTCTTTAAGTGCGTTGGCGACTTCCTGCCCAAGAGCCCAAGCGGCATCCACGACCGCAGGCAGATCCGCCATCTTGAGCTCTACGGGCGTACCTATCTGCGTCCAGCCCATTTCTTCGGCAAAAGGCAATAGTTTCTTAACCGAGGCAGGCGCCCAAGTGTAGGAGCCGAAGACTGCATAGAGGCGATGCTTGAGCTCACGAACACGGATCAAGTTGAGCATATTCTCAATCGGAGAGAATAGGCCACCACAATAGGTTGGGCTACCAACGATTAGTGCCTTGTAAGTGAAAATATCGCGTAGGATCTCGGACTGATCGCTCTTGCTTACGTTGTGGCAGACCACTTGGTTGATGCCAGCCTCGGCTAGAGACTGTGCGATGATATCTGCCATCTGCTCGGTATTGCCATACATAGAACCATAGAGGATTACAACGCCATCCTTGCCTTCGTAGCGGCTAAGGCGATCGTAAATCTCTAGGGCCTCGGGGAAGTGTTTAGGCGTCCAAACCACTCCGTGCGTAGGGCAGATATAGTCGATTGTCAGATTCTGCTCGTTCATTGACTTGAGGGCTTTCTGAACGAATGTGCCATATTTACCTACAATGCAAGAGTAATAGCGATGCATCTCTCTGAAGTAGAGATCTAGATCGGCTTGGTAGTCGAAGATATGACCATTCAAAGCGCCAAAGGTTCCGAATGCGTCCGCGGAGAAAAGCACCTTTTTAGTTTGCTCGTAGGTAAACATTACCTCAGGCCAGTGTACCATGGGTGCCATCAAGAAGGAGAACTCATGCTTGCCCACACGGATCGCATCACCACTCTTTACCTCAACAAGTCCGTCAGTGATGCCGTGGTAGCCCTTGAGCATATCGAAAGTCTTCTTATTACCAATGATCTTGACATTGGGATAGCGCTTACGAAGCAAGCCGATAGACCCTCCGTGGTCGGGTTCCATGTGGTTAACAATCAAGTAATCGAGCTGGCGATCGCCAAGCACGGTCTCAATCTTATGGAAAAACACATCTGAGTAGCACACATCGACCGTATCGATAAGTGTAGTCACCTCGTCGACTACGAGGAAAGAGTTGTACGACACACCGTAGGGCAGCGACCACATATTCTCGAAGAGCTCCTTGGTGCGGTCGTTAACTCCAACGTAGTAAATAGAGTCTGTAACCTGAGGTACTTGATACATATTATTAGGTGTTTGATTATTATGCTTGGTTAGTTGATTGGAGAGGATGCTTATAGGCACGAACAATGAGCCAAAGCCCTACTAGAACGAATGGGATGCTCAAGAGCTGACCCATATTGAGCCCGATGGCTTGTATCATATCTAGTTCCCAGCTCTCCTGCACATTCTTAATGCTCTCTACGATGACACGAGCACCGAATATGCCTGTCAGGAAATAACCGAGGATTAGACCCGAGTAGTGTAGGGCAGCATCACGCTTCCAGTATAGCCACATGCAGCATGCGAAGACAAGTAGATAAGCCAGCGCCTCGTAGAGCTGAGTGGGATGCCAGCCGATAGAGCCCGAGAGCAGTCCCTGCTCCACCTCTGTCAGTGCTTCACCTGCTCTATGCTTGGCGAAGATATTGTAATACTCGCCCGACCGCACGAAGCTGAATGCCCAAGGCAGTTGTGTTGGGCGACCGAAAATTTCGCTATTCATTAGATTGCCCAGACGAATCAACGCCGCGGCCAAACCCACAGGCACGGCTAAGCGGTCTAGCGTCCATGTAATTGGCTTTTTGACTACTCGGCGAGAATAAATCCACACAGCGATGATGATGCCTAGCGTACCGCCATGGCTAGCAAGACCTCCCTCCCACACGGCGAAGATCTTGAGCGGATTGGCTAGATAATATATAGGGTCATAGAAAAGGACGTGCCCCAGTCTAGCCCCAACCACTGTACCAAGAACAACGTATATATAGAGCGAACTCATCCACTCGGGATTGAGCTTCTCGCGCTTCCAAATTTTTTCCTCAATAGCGGGTCCCAAAATCAAGAGACCCAGGGCAAAGAGCAATCCATACCAACGAACCTCTCGACCAAATAGCTCAAAGATAGCAGGGTCTACATTCCAATTAATGACGCTAAGCATACTACGTGGTGATGTGAATTAGATAGACTAACAAAGTTTGGCAATCCACTGCTCACGCTCCCCAGGCAAGAGGTCTATGAGCGGGATCTCCTGCATCGTGTAGCAGCCGCTACTCTGTCGCATAGAAGCACGAGCCACTGCTACAAGAATCTGTGCCGTGAGGGCTGGATTGTTGATACGCATATTAAACTCAAGGAGCTGATTGTGCGTCTGGCCCGACACGCCCTTGCGCGTCATATTGACCCCATGCCCCATATCAATGAGCGCGTCGACGGAGTCCACGATTTGCACGTGCGTCTCATCGTTTGCGAAGTATTCATCCGCCTTGATTGCAGCCTTAACCTGATCTGGTTCGTAGCCTTCTTCTAGCTCAATGTAGACCATTCGCCTATGAATCCCTGTCCCTGTTGGGATTGTCATTGATAGGGCTTTGCGAACACCTGAGATAGCCTTAACTGCTACCGTATGCCCCATGCTCATCCCTGGGCCAAAGTTGGTGTACGTTACCCCTTTGGGGACAATTGCCTCCATAAGCGTGCGAACGATGGAGTCGCTACCTGGATCCCAGCCAGAGGCAATAATCGCCACGGCATTGTTTTCTCGAGCCTGATTCCCTAGGCTGCGGCGTAGTGCCACGATGCCCGTGTGGATGTCGTAGCTATCGACTGTATTGATGCCAAGGCTCAAGATCTCTAGCGCTGTAGCCTCTACCAAGCGTGTTGGTGAGCAAATGATCGCTACATCTACCTGCCCAAGCTCAGAGATATGCCCAACTACTGGATAGGGCGAGAGCTCATGGGGGATCTGTGTAGGGTCTCGGCGTACAACGCCTGCGATCTCAAAATCATCTGCGGCTCGGAGAGCCTCTACTGCATAGCGACCAATATTGCCATAACCTACGATGGCCGCTCTAATAGTCTTTGCCTTCGACATTTTTCGTTTCTAATCCTATTTCTTTCTGTTATATAATTTAGCAAGACAAAGGTAATCATTTATCACTAAACCAGAGAGTCCTAGAAAACAACCAAAGGACTGGAGATAGATAGCTCAAGCTACCCTCTCCAGCCCTCTATATGTGTTGTATGGGGCTATCTGTTAGAATCCAAACTTGCCGGGGAATTTGGGCATCTTCGGGAGCTTAGGCATCTTACCGCTGAAGCCCTGTAGTTGCTTCATCATCTTGCGCATCTGGGTGAACTGGTTAATCAGTTTATTGACCTCTTGCACGCTCGTGCCACTACCGTCGGCAATGCGCTTGCGTCGGCGACCATCAATGATAGACGGGCGCTTACGCTCCTCTGGTGTCATGGAGTAGATGATTGCTTCTACGCTCTTGAAGGCATTGTCATCCAGTTCGATGCCCTTGTTGTCGTTCATTAGCTTGCTTAACCCTGGGATCATTGAGGCAAGATCCTTGAGGCTACCCATTTTCTTGATTTGCTGTATCTGAGCGAGGAAGTCATTGAAGTCGAACTGATCTTTGGCGATGCGCTCCTCCAGCCTACGAGCCTCACGCTCATCGTACTGTTGCTGTGCACGCTCAACCAAAGAGATGATGTCACCCATGCCGAGGATGCGGTCTGCCATACGATCGGGATGGAAGACATCTAGAGCATCCATCTTCTCGCCTGTGCCGACAAACTTGATTGGCTTGTCTACGACAGATCGAATGGAGAGGGCGGCACCACCACGTGTATCACCATCGAGCTTGGTTAGGACAACGCCATCGAAGTCTAGACGCTGATTAAACTCCTTGGCGGTGTTCACGGCATCTTGACCTGTCATCGAGTCTACGACGAAGAGTGTCTCCGAGGGCTTGATCCCGGCCTTAATCGCTTCAATCTCGCGCATCATCTCCTCGTCGATAGCTAGACGACCAGCTGTATCGACGATCACGGTGTCGCACCCCTGAGCCATAGCCTCGGCGACACCACGACGGGCGATGCCTACGGGGTCTTTGCTGTCTAGGTCGAAGAAAATAGGAACGCCAATCTGCTCGGCTAGTACCCTAAGTTGCTCGATAGCTGCGGGACGATAGACGTCGGCTGCCACGAGTAGCGGCTTGCGGCTCTGCTTCGTCTTGAGGAGGTTGGCTAGCTTGCCACTCATCGTGGTCTTACCAGAGCCTTGCAGACCCGACATAAGAATGATGGCTGGATGCCCCGAGAGGTTAATATCCATGGCCTTACCACCCATGAGCTCGGCGAGCTCATCGTGGACGATCTTGACCATCAATTCTCCTGGGCGAACTGAAGTAAGCACATTCTGCCCAAGTGCCTTGACTTTGATTTGTTCGGTAAACTGCTTGGCTACATTATAGTTCACGTCGGCCTCTAGGAGTGCACGGCGCACATCTTTGAGGGTCTCGGCTACATTTATCTCGGTGATTTTGCCCTCACCTTTGAGGATCTTAAATGATCTCTCGAGTCTTTCGCTTAAATTTTCGAACATGAGCTTCTATCTCTTATGCCCCATACTCTCAGCCGTACCGAGAGTGGGCATCATACTACTAAACGATTTGATTGGTAGCCGTATCGGGGAATACGACTGATGGCTTGAATCCCTGAGCCTCCTCGTAGGTCATCCAAGCATAGGCCATGATAATCACTATATCGCCTGGTTGTACCAAACGAGCGGCTGCACCGTTGAGGCAAACGACTCCAGAGCCACGCTCGCCAGGTATAGTATAGGTTTCTAGGCGGGCACCATTATTGTTATTGACAATCTGCACCTTCTCCCCAGGGAGGATATTGGCGGCCTCCATCAGAGCTTCGTCGATGGTAATGCTGCCGATGTAGCTAAGATTGGCCTCTGTGACGGTTACTCGATGTATCTTGGACTTAACAAGTTCTACTAACATTATTTCTGTTGTTATTCCTTATAACGTAGGCAAAGATACTCTAATTCTCAAAACTGCAGATTCGCACGAGAGATACTATCTAGCCATAAAAACAAAAATCCAGTAAGCAATCGCCTACTGGAGTCTTTGATAGAGCGGAAGACGGGGCTCAAACCCGCGACCCTTAGCTTGGAAGGCTAATGCTCTATCAACTGAGCTACTTCCGCATTCCCTAAGGAAACAAAAGGGTGGGCAGTGATGGATTCGAACCACCGAAGGCATAAGCCAGCTGAGTTACAGTCAGCCCCATTTGGCCACTCTGGTAACTGCCCTTCCTTGTTTTGTTTTTGCACTGCAAAGATAGAGACTATTTTTCAACTGTGCAAATCGGCCGGCACATTTTTATCGCAGCCTCTGCTGCTTCCTCGCCCTTGTTGCCTAGTTTGCCTCCCGCACGTTCCTCTGCTTGAGTCATATTCTCTGTCGTTAGTACACAGAAAATAACTGGCTTGATCTCGGAGAATTCGTGCGCGCGTGTCGCATTTAGGTAGCTGATGCCATAGCTCACGCCTTGGCAGATATAGTCGAAGTGGGGAGTATCGCCACGCACGACACAGCCGATCACGATGACCGCATCGATATTCATCTCTGCTCTTAGGCGTGCAGCAGCATTCGTGAGTTCAAAAGTACCTGGCACGCGCATGACCTTGATCTTCTTTACGCCAGATTGCTTGAGCACTCTGATGGCTCCCTCGAGGAGCACTTCTGTGATGTTACTATTCCACTCGGCCACCGCTATGGCGATGCTAAGCCCCTTGCCATCCAAGATTACTGGGGCTTGGTGCTCTCTCGACTGGATGTATTCGATTGTAGACATAATCCTACTATACGTATTTATATATGGTGTAATGAAAATGTCGCATGATGAGACCCACTAAGTGAGAGACACCATGCGACGAATGATATCATCAACAAAACTGACTTACTTGACAGCGGCTGTAGCGCGGATAATATCGGCCTCTACAGTCTGAGCCTCTGGGGCGGTGTAGTACTTGGTCTTGATGCTTTGATATAGCTCTAGGGCTTTCTTAGGGTCTCCTAGTTTCTCATAGGCGTGGCCCGCCTTGATGAGGCAGCTGGGAGCAATCGCATCGTTGTCTGCCATAGATGCAGCCTTCTCGTAGGCGCTAGCAGCCTCCTTGATTTGGCCAAGTTGAGCATGGCAGTCACCGATAAGGCGTTGGATAGATGGAGCTACATAGGCATCCTTGGATGTAAACTGCTTGAGCGCATCGAGCGCTTCCTGATATTTGCCTGCATCGTAGAGGCAGATGCCAGCATAGGCGTACGATAGGTTGGCTGCTGCCGAACCCGAGTATTCCTTCTGGATGGCCTCGAAGCCCATAATAGCCATGCCTTCGCCTTTGAGAGCTACACTATCCTGACCCATAAGAAAGCGGTCTTCGGCTACATACATAGCAGCAGAAGCCTTCTCGGCAGCTGGTTTGCTTACCTTATTGACATAGACGAAAGCGCCAACACCAATGAGAATAACGGCACCGAGGGCGATGAGGATCTTCTTCAGATTTTTCTCTAGGAATTGCTCTCCCTGCACCATAGCTTCCTCTACCTGTGTCTCTAGTTCAGAATTTTGAAGATGTTTTTTAGACATACTTATTCTAGCTTGTATTATTTGATTTGTTTATAATCCTAATTATTAGCCCTGCAAAGGTAAGAATAAGTCATTATAAACCAAAAGCCTCTTCGGTTAGATAGGGCTAGGGAAGGGCTCAATCCTCCAGCAGTTTAACATCCGTGCCTGGAGTCTGCGCTTCCAATTTGGATACAAAATAATAACACACAAATTGCAGAGTCGCAAGTATCTCTGCAATTTGTATGTCAGTGAGTTTTGACTCACTGTGTGACTTTCGACATTTGCTCCGCACGGATTTCGTCGTCGGGCTTGGTTATTGACATGAGCAAACTCCCTGCGCCCTCAGTCTCAATGTCTTGTGGTTGCCGCATGCTGCAAAGGTCTCTCTTATTGCTTTGGGGCAGTTTTGAAGTTGTACAAGAAAGGCTCGGTCGAGATGCCGCGCTTCTTGTCTAGTCCAATCGCTATCAAGACATAGTCTGTATTGGGTCTCTTGGGCTTGAAGTACTTGTCCGTGAGCTCAGTAGTGCCTGTTTTGATAAGTTCATCGAGAGACTTGTGCTCGCGTTCGCCGTATATGCATTGTAATATCATATATTGCATAGCGGGAATGCCTTCGACCATTTCGTTAGCTTTGCTTTTGTTTAGGTAGTGGTCGACAAAGGTTTTTTTCTGGATGGTAATGTAGTAGCCGTCCGTGTTACTTGGTTTGAGGCTTCCGATCAGAGCACTTGATGTGATTTCCTTTTGTTCGAAGCTAAATGTATTGCTCGATGAGGTGTAGGGTTTGGATCTGAATGCAAACTCCTGGAGTCCAGTCGTTAGCTCTTTCTTCTCGTTGATGCCATAGCAGTAGACGATGTATTCGGTGTTTGGCCAAACGCACAGGTCGGAAGTGATGCCTTCGGAGAGCTTGCCTGTCTGTTTGCCTTTTGTGAGCGTACGCTTGAAGATCTCATCGCCGAATTTGCCCCAAAAAGCCATGTCTGCCTTGATAACATCGCCATGTCTTTGGTTAATTTCTTCGTACATAGATTTGCGCAGAATCGTGTAGATGTAGGTCATCTCTGGGTCGGGGGATTCGATGGTGAAGTCTCCGTCTAGAGCCTCAAGGTTGGATATAGTCACTTTGAATTTGGCTTCTGCTGCCGAGGTAACCGTTACTTCGCACTTAGCTTCATGGCCATGAGTGCTTGCCGTAATGGTGGTTTTCCCCTCCTTTAGAGCAACGACCTCTCCTTGGTTGACTGTGGCAACATTGGTGTCGCTACTCTTCCAGGCAATAGTAGCTGTGGCTCCTGCTGGCGCTAGAGTAGCTATTAGCTTGAGCTTTTCTCCCACCTTTATTTCTGCCGAATTTTTGTCTAGCATGATGCTTTCGATAGTCAGGGGCTGAGCCTTCACGGTTACCACGCAGACTGCTGTTGCCTTGCCACATTTGGCAGAGATATTTGCAGTTCCTTCCTTGATAGCTTTAATCAGACCATTTTCGACGGATGCAACAGAGGGGGCACTGCTCTCCCAGAGAATTGTTTTGTCTACAGCATTTGCGGGCTTAACCTCCGCTTCCAATTGCACGCTAGCACCAACGCTTAGTGTGACGAGACCTTTGCTTAGAGCTATGCTCTCCGCTTCTGTGCGCACCTCCTCTTTTTCTTTACACATCGTCAGTGATGTGGCGCATAGCGTTAGGGCTACGAGCTGCTTCCAAATACCTTTCATTGTTTATCTGTGTTTAAGTGTTTTTAATGTGAGAGCAACGCTTTGCTCTCGTGACTTGTATCAATGTCCAACAAATATAGCGAATAGGCTCTAGATTGACCAAATAAATTGGATGGAAATAAAGCTTGTGAAAATTCGTTGGAATTGTTGTGTGCAGAGGCTGTGATTTAAGCAAATCCATTGCTCGTTGTAGAGGTGGGTTTTTTGAAACAAAAATTTGCACTTGTGTTGATGTTTGAAGGCCATGGTGATTGGCTTCGTCCATTGGGAACCCCAAAAAGGCAGATCGCGTATTTGCCGTCTAAGAGCCTCTAGATTGCGTTTGACCGCGTTTTGGCTCTAACCCCCTAGGCGGATGAAGATAGTCGCTCAAAACGAGCTGTTTGTAATTGATTGTTTTTCAGTTGGATAAAATGTGTGTTTGGGGGCGTTTTATCTTGTTGAAGCATCCATTTCAGAATTTCTCTGCACCAATCTTTTCGGGTTTGTGTATACATCGCCGAAAATTAGTCCTACAATCTCTCAAAAACTCTAATAGATTTTGAGGCAAGTCGGATGTGATCCTCAAAACTATCTCATCTTTTGCTTGAATTTTATAGTTGTTTTTTAACACTTCTTGGCGGTTGGTTTGTATTTTCGGTGTCAATGCCTCCAAGCTATTAAACATCAATTTGCTTTAATTTTTTAGGAAATGCTTGATTGTAATTGTAGAAAAGTTCCTTTGTTTATATATTTGCGACCTAAAAATCAGTATAATCCCAAAAATAGGTCAAAGAAAAATGGAGGGTAAAGCATCGTTAAACGGAGCTTCTACCTCGATTGATTCATAATAACTAATATTTACCTCGCAATCATCAGACTTATGCACAGTAAACACCTTCTCTCTACTTTCGTTTTGGGGGCTATTCTGGTCTCTTCATGCACCAAGCAGGAGCCGTTGTCCCCGCAGACGCCTAGCACTCCATCAACGGAAGAGCCGCAAAAAGAGCAGCCAGCGACTCTATTCCCCAAGCCCGACAACTCTATTGAACTCACGGGCTATCCCGCCGAGAGGCTACTGAAGATACTCTCTATCCAAAAGATCGACCGAGTAATCGATCTAGGAGCAACGCGTATTACGCAGGAGCAACTAGGCGAAATTAAAAATCTATCGGATCAGCTAGTCAAGGATAGTGGAGCAAGTACCCAGTTAGAGAAGCATCAGGTTCTCTTCAAATGGATCACCTCAAAGGTCAAGTACGGGCATGTCTTTGATCCATCAATCCCCGACTTCAATAGCGCTTACTCAAGCTACAAGTACCAAAAAGCTATCTGCCAAGGCTATGCCAATCTGCTCAAAGTGATGTGCTACACCCAAGGCATCAATGCCCCTGTGGTCAATGGTCTGGCTAGATTCAATACATTAGGATCTCCCGCTGGGCATGCGTGGAACTATGTCCTGCTAGATGGGAAATGGCATGTCTCTGATCCGACGAATGGTATTTTCTACGAAGCCGATCGTAAAGATAAATTTAATTTTCTCCTACCCGAGCGCTTGGACTTCGCACTCTGGCAAGACGATTATCTAACCTACATATATGAGAATCAAGAACTCACCGTAGGCGAAGTGCATGGTACTGTGGCCGATGGTAAGCTTATGGTTCCCTACAGCATAGGAGGCATCCGCATCAGTAACTTTAACCCTACTTCCTTGCCCAAATCTGTTCGTGAAATCTATCTGGGAATCAACATCAAGCACTTGGGTCTATCGGACAATCGTAGGCTACTACATATAGGAAGTGAGATCGAGAAGATCGCCATTGATCCCGAAAATAAGTATCTAGAAGATTTTCGCGGTAGTATCTACGAACGTGGTGAAAAGACGAGTAAGCTAATCCTAATCCCTGCGCGCCAAAAGAAGGTCTACCTCAAGGCGGAGAAAGAGATTGCCAAGAATACCCTCTATAATCACCTCGGTATAGAAGAGTTACATTTCTCCGAGGGAACTGAGGTAATCATGGATTATGCCGTGGAGAAGTGTCCTAGCCTCAAAGCAGTCTACGTTCCTCAGTCGGTCAAGACCATAGGTGCTAAGGCATTCGCCGAGTGCAGTCCAGAGCTCAAGGTCATTCGCTACTAAGCAAGCCTTCGAGGCTGTAAGCAGATAACCCAAGCGTGTCGCAAGCCCAGAAATGGGGGTTAGCGACACGCTTGACTCGTTGATTATAGATCGACCAAAAAGTCGAAAAGCGCAGATAAACATCAGGTGGTGTGTCGGAATGCACAAAATGCTGTGTTGCTTGCGATATTTGCTCCGCACGGACTTCGTCGTCAGCCTCAGTCTTAGCGCCCTCTCCCGCACGATTGCTCGCCTCGGCATAGCTGGAGTAAACTCAGCTCTGTTCTCGGCTTACACAATTCTTGCATTTTGCACATTCTGAGGCACCTAAAAAGGGACTGGGCAAAAGCGAGTTTTGCCAAAGGTCTCTTCAATTGGGATGTGCAAAGTGAATATATGATTACTAGGTGTTCTTCTAATCAGCCCCTAGTTTTTCATTTGATGCTTGAATTTGCTCTGCGTGGAGTTGAGGCCTGCTTTTTGCCCAAGCGGGCAAAAAGCAGTAATTTTGTGGGTGGCTATGGTGTCTCGATATGGGGCTTAATCGGGGGTAGGTGTAAGACCTGTGTAGACGGATGCGTTGCCGTGTATATGCGCTGGCATGCTCTAGAGGGTCTCTATAAGGCGGTATATTAGGGTGCTACCCTGTTCTGAGCCAGCGCAAAGCTTGCTCAAGGTAGGCTTCGGGTGTACTCTCTTGATGTAGAGAGTATTGGTTTCCGATGTCTTCCAATCCTAGTCCAATATATGCCCCTAATAAACCATTGACCCTTTGCCTCGGTGAAAGGTCAATGGTATGAAATCGGATGACCGGCCAATCCCATAGTTGTCATGGGATACTTACGCGATAACGTGTCATGGACAGATCAAGACCAAAGACGAACTTAGCTATACAGCCTCGTCTATACAGATATAACTACAAGAGGCAGAGTTATGCCAGGACTCTCCGGGGGGAGGCTAATCCCTCCGTTGGGGGTGTTTGTGTAGATCGGCTCGCACGCGTGCAAGCCTTAACCCCATCCCTCATACCCCTGCTCTGCCTCATCATCCTCTTGTCTGCTTGCTCCAAGGCGACCAATGAGCCTCAGGGGAGTACGCCCCTTGCTCCCATAGTACGCCCTAAGCTCCCCATAGAGTATATGGCAGAGCGTAATGTAGATCAGTCTGGTCACGGCTTTGTAGAGAGCGATAGATGGCAAGACTGTGGTTACTTCACTTACGAGGAGGCAAGTCGGATTGATATAGCAGGTTATCATCTGCCTAGTCCCGAAGAAATGAACGGTATCCTACCCATACCACACCGAGAGCAGCACATGACTAACCCTAATGGCTACCCTAAAACTTATATGGGTATCCCTAAGGATTTCAATGCCGCCCCTCCCATACTGATAAGTGATGACCAAGAGCTTATGGAGGTAGCAGGCGAGAGAGGGCTATATAGCTCGCTCTATGGTGTAGTAGGAGCTTACACGGGTCGACGTGCCGCCTATGCCCTGCGCTTCTGGGACGAGAGGGAGCGTAAGTATTACTCAGCTTTCCGCTACGAGATACAACGTACACAAGCAGGCACTCGCCTAGACGAGAGCTTGACTCAGTACCGCCTACAGATACGGGTTCGCTATCTAGGCAAGCACAGCTCCCTACGCCTGACTCCCCAAGATATGGAACTAGTCTGTAGCGAGGATTGGTGGGCTAAGGGTGGGGAGAGAGATATTGTAGCCTACCTACCTAATTGTGGTTTTATCTTTGACCCTTCTTCTCCCGAGCGACACCCCAGTGTCCTAGGGACTATCGGACGTTATTGGCTCAAAGAGAGCGAGAGCCCAGAGCTCAAGCGATACCGCTACCTAGAAATCAGCAATAAGGCTACTGGTATGGACGGGCACGAGGTCTTCCCTAGGCTCCCCGTACGTCTATTTCGCAATCACAACTAAGAAATCAAGTTCTAAATATCTAAGATAGCTCGACGATGAAGATACTTCATAACCTAAGCAGAGTATGCTACATGCTCTTGCTACTTTGCTTTGCCTTGGCTTGTCGGCAAGAAGAGCCTGAGCAGAGTGTTGCAACGGAGGCTATCTCCCCCTTAGCTACACTCCCCCAACAGCTCAATGAGGCGGGGATTAGCCTAGATAATCCCAAAGGCCTGCTTATCCTATCGGAGGGTAACTTCTCCAGCGAAGCAGGACACCTCAGCTTCGTAGACCAAGCCCAAGGAACCATAGCCAACGGCATTGTTCAAGCGGTGAATGCTCGCCGTCTAGGATCCGTTGCACAAGACTTAGCTGTATATCAAGGGAGGCTCTATGTCCTCAGCCAAAATGGAGATACTAGAGCACAGGGACAAATGAAACAGATTGCCGTCTTTGATAAGTCTTTTCGCCACATCGAGGACTATGATCTAGATATAGCGATAGACCCTACGGATTATAGTCGCCCAAGGCGGATAGGCATCAGTAACGACCGCGCTTATATCTACTTCAAGGAAGAGATATATGAGTGTGCTTTAGACAGTGAACCGCGAGGTGATTGCTACGAAGTGGACGAGATCTCCCAAGCCCTAGACGAGCGGCTCTATACTATTCATCAAGGTGGCAAGGAATACTTAATGATTGCAGGCAAACGAAATATCTATCGTTTGGGGAGGAACCTAGAGGTAAGCTCCTTTGCCCTCCCCTATGGACAACGTGTGCTTGCTATGGCAGTAGCCCCTAAGCTGGCAGATCGAGACGACATATATACCTGGGTGCTCGTCGAAGACGAAGCCAAGGGTAGCAACGTCCTTGTCAAACTCCGCAACCTCGAGCAGGAAGCGGTCTATGACCTCCCCCTAAGGATAGCGGGTCGCCAGCCTCAAGACATCTCACTCCTAGCTATAGAGTTGAATCTTGGTACTGCCCTAGTGTTTAAGGAGCAAGGGCAGATATACCGCTTCAATACTTGGGACAAGACATTGCACAGCCTCTACACTTCGGGGAATGGTGGACGCAATAAGCTCTATGGTATGCTTGGTCTCTCGCCTCGCCGAGGTTCTATCTACTTCTCGGAATTTACGGATTACGCTCAATTTGCTGCGGCTTGGGTAGGGGAGTTGGATTTGATGGGACGAGTACGCAAGACCTACCCTGTCTCCCCCGCCACGGAGGTGGGCTTATCGACGTCGGGCTTGTATACGCCCTTCTGTGCTGGTATCTATCCTATCGAGGCATTGTATACTTATTAGACAGAGTAACATAACCACAATATAGCAACAAAGACAACTATTTATATCAAATGAACAAATCAAGAAACTCAAAAAAACTCGCCTCGGGCATACTTGCCCTAACGGCGGTATTGGCTACAGCCTGCTCACAGAGCAGTTTAGAGCCTAAGTTGCAAACAGAGGACTTAGTCCCAGGACAGACACTTGAGCTGTCCACTATTGACAGGATTTTAGTCAATCAGACAGAGTATGACCTCAAGAGTGATAGCCTCGTACTGGTATCACTCTACAAGGCTATGGGAGGGGCTAGCTGGTTCCGCAATGAGAACTGGCTCACAAGCGAACCTCTGGAGAACTGGCATGGTGTACACACCAAGGAGGTAGATGGCAAGCAACGTGTATATGCGCTCTACATAGGTGGCAATAATCTGCGCGGAGCTATCCCCTCTAGCATCAAGTACCTAACGGCTCTACATACCCTGCAGCTCAAGCACAATTACCATATAGAGGGCTCGATTCCCGAGGGCATCTTCGATCTAGTTAAGCTGCGCACTCTAGACCTTAGCTTCACAGGCGTAACGGGGGAGCTAAGCTCCAAGGTCGGTCAGCTTACAGACCTAGACTCCCTCAATCTATGGACTGGTCCTTGGGACCTACGTAAATCGGGACAGTACCTCCCTAATCCTCGCCGACTATCTGGGACACTCCCCAAGGAGCTGGGTAAACTTAGCAAGGCGCGCTACATCAGCGTATACAATCAGAACTTCTCGGGGCAAATCCCCAGCGAACTCTCGGGGCTAACATCTGTAGAGGAGCTTAGCTTACAGGGGAATGCATTCTCGGGCAATATCCCAGCGAGTCTTGGGAACTTACAGCGTGTACGAAAGCTCTATTTGGGTGAGAATAAACTCGTTGGCACTATCCCTAGTGAACTATGTAATACGGCTACTCTTGAGGAGCTTATCCTCAGCCATAATCAGCTAGAAGGCTCACTACCCCAGGCTATGGCCAAATGGCAAAGGCTTAACCTCTTGGATGTAAACAGCAATCGCCTATCGGGTGAGCTCCCTGCAGAACTAGCCGATATGAAAGATCTATTTAAGTTGGATATTCGCAACAACGGCTTCGAGGGCTCGCTCCCCGTTCGCCTTGGTGGTGAACAGCAAGACTTCCTTCGCTTCGTAGATGTGCGCAACAATAACTTATCGGGGGCATTCCCTGCTAAGGTCGCTCACAAGCTGCGCGAACTAGAGCCTAATGGGGTATATCCTTTCTCTAAATTTTTCTATACGGAGTATCGCATATCAGGCAACCGCTTCTCGGGCGAGCTACCCACAGCCTACCAAGATGTAGACCGTGAGTTTATCCTCCCCCAGCAGAGTGGGTATAGCTTTGCGAACTACAAATAGGCTTCTATTGGCTAGACACTGTTGCGTGGGTAATACCGCGACCTCCAAATGGTGCCCCCAAAGAGGTTTGGTATTACCCCGCCAACGGCGTCCAAAAGACAAGATAAAAACAGAACTATTTAATTAATAACTAAGACCTCACTATGAATAAAAATATTAGTCTAAGCTTGGGATTAGCTCTATTGTTTTCGCTCTCGGCTTGCAAGCAAGAACCTTTGCCCCAAGAACCTCAATCCAAACCTACTCCCGAGAAACCTACTGAGCCAGAAAAGCCGACAGAGCCAGAGCAGCCTGCCGAACCAAACAAGCCAGAACCTAAGGGGTTTGAAGCTGGCGACTTCAAAGAAGAGATGCTTGTCGATGGTGTGCTTACCCTGCCCGACCATTTTACGAGCATTACCAGCCATGCCCTAGATGCTCATAAGGTAAATATCAGGGAGGTTGTAGCTCCAGGAGTTGCCGAGGTAGCCCCCGAGGTATTTATGGGTGCAACAAGCCTGAGCAAACTCTCTCTGCCTAAGGTGGCGAAACTTGGCAATAAGGCATTTGAGGACTGCAATAGCTTGACCATGCTCGACTTGCCCGAGCTTATAGAAGTAGGTGAGAATTGCTTCGCTGGGTGTACTGCACTCAATAGCCTAATGCTCCCCAAGCTCATGAAGGTTGGCAATAAGGCTTTTGAGCAGTGCAACAGTCTGACAAAGGTGGATCTGCCAGCCTTGGAAGAATTGGGCGAAGAGTCCCTTGCTATGTGCCTCAACCTAGCTGAGGTTAACTTCCCGATGCTTAAGAAGGTGGGGGATAAGGCTTTCTTCTTCAATTATAACCTATATAAAATCACTCTAGGGGGGACGAAGCCCGAAATGTCAGCCACAGCATTTCAAAATACATCAGTTGCCAAGGAACTATACATCCCCGAGGGCGCTGTAGCTGATTATACCGATTGGGCTAATGAAGTGTACTTCATCAGCATTAATGGCAAGATGGAGATACTTACCAAAAACTTCAGCACATTGCCCAAGGGATTAAGAATACAGAACAAGAATGGGAATAGCATTCTCAAAAGACGTGGGGAGGATGAAATAACGCTGAAAGACTTTGTCCTATCTAGAGAAGCTAAAGTTATTGATGAAGGCGTGTTTAATGGGTTCGAATACGCAGATGATGAGCTAGAAGGCTACTTTGCTGCGTATGGTGTAGAAAAGTTAAAGTCAGGGGCATTCTACTCGCATAGAGGTTTCTCTCTGATAGAGTTGCCCAATGCCACAAGCATAGCCAGTGGTATGTTTGGCGATGCTAAGGGCATCAAGCACATTATTCTCCCCAAACTTGCTCACGTGCAATCTAATGTGTTTGAGCGTACGGGGATTGAGTATATCCAACTACAAAATGCCAAACAGATTGATAAGCATGCTTTCTCTGGATGCCAAGACTTAAAATATCTCATTTTAGGTGCGACCCCTCCCAAAACACCAGAATTGGTGGATAAGAACTCTCCCCTTAACGATAGTATCTTTGGTCTTGATTCTGGCGGTAGCCCCGTTAAGCCTGGGCAGGTTACCATAGTTGTGCCAGACGAAGCTCTCGCTAAGTATGCAGGTTGGAAGACCAAATACACGCAGGTCAAGGAGGTCATCCCTGTAAGCAAATTCAAACGCTAGTTTATGAAGACGATTCTATGTTTTACGCTCTCGGCACTTATGTTAGCTTCGGCTTGCAATAGGATGCCCGAGGGCGTAAAGCCCATCAAGACAGAGGGCGAAGAGACTACCCCCAAAAATACAGAGCCAACAACGCCCAAAACTCCCGAAGAGCCTCAGAAACCTCAGAATCTCAAAGTCTTTACAGCCAAAGACCTCAAGGTGGAGATGCTTATCGATGGCGTACTAACGATCCCGAGTGAGTATGGCGAATTGGCTCCAGAGTCCCTCAAAGGCCGCACAGATATCTCCGCCCTTGTGGCAGAGGGCGTCATTAAAGTGGGGGATAATGCTTTGGAGCAGTGTACTAAGCTCAAGCGAGTGCTACTGCCTAAGGCTACTCATCTAGGAAGTAACGTTTTCTGGAAGTGCTACGAACTACGTCATGTTGGTATCCCTAAGGTTGAGTACATCGGCGGGCAGGCCTTCTATGCCGTATTGGAGCTGGAAGAGGTTGTGATGGGTAGCCGTGTACCGCAGGCTAGTAGTGATGCTTTTAAGTATAGTACAGTGGGCAAGGTGCTGAGTGTAGCCGTAGGCAGCGAGCAGGCTTTTAGGCACTTTGCTAGCACGCACCGCTTCGCCAGTATCAAAGGGGCGAACCCTTTGCAAGCTAACTTTTCTCCCCTGCCCACAGGCTCGGAAGTTGAGGGGACTACCTTTAGGCGTTTAGGTGGCAGTGGCGAACATATTACCGACTTGGTGCTTAACCCCTTATTTACTAAAATCGATGTGCGAGCCTGCTGGGAGGCTAGTAACCTACACGGAAGCTTTGCTTCCAATGGCGTCACAGAAATCGCTGAGGCTGGTTTGATGGACTGTCCCAACTTGCAGGTACTAGATATGCCACAGCTACGCAAACTTGGGAGGCAAGCCTTGGCTCGTTGTTCCCGTATGGCATATATCAATATCCCTAAGGTAGAGGAGCTGGGGCAGGAGGCTCTAGAGCTATGCTACCGAATAGAGCGTTTGAATATGCCACAACTAAAGAGCCTAGGAGATGGATCTCTAGCTAGTTGCCAACGTCTCAAAGAAATCCGTCTAGGTGCTACGCCCCCACGTATGGGAACTGGTGTTTTTGGTAATAGCCAAGCCCGCTATGGCATACAACCAGGGCAAATCACATTGATTGTCCCCAAGGGCAGTAGGGCTAGCTATGAAACCTGGCGTAGATCCTACCCACAAATCGGTAAGATAGAAGAAACGAATTAGTCGCCCCTTAAAAAACATTTAAGCGACGACTAAAAAGGTGCTGTGGCGAAATTCCACAGCACCTTTCTTTTGTCTAGGAGTGAGATTGCCAATCTTCAATTGTAGCTTTGGCATAGGCAATATAGAGAGCCAACGGAGAGCGAAAGTAATCAATTGAATTAATAGGTATAGGTTACGGGGGCAAAACGTATACGTTTTGATGAGCTAACGTATACGTTTTGATTGCCTAGGGTTTGGGTTGCTTGATAGCAT
>JAUMYV010000058.1 GCA_030528445.1 Porphyromonadaceae bacterium
GTGCTAAGACTAAGACTGACGGGTGCATACTGGCGGCGGAGTCCGTGCGGAGCAAGTACCGCAAGTAAGACAGCAGTTTGCGTATTATGACATGCCACCTTCTAAGTGCTTCAGAGTGCGTAAAATGTAAGCAATTTGAGTGGTCTACCTCCTAGGATAGATTGCTTTCTTTTTGTATGTGTCTTATCCTAAGAGATATTTGTAATTTTGTAGGCGAATAAGTTGAAATTAATTTAAGATTAAGATGAATGAAGTGATAGAGTGGTTCAGGACTATAATTCTAGAACCATCTAGTACACAGACTATGATTGTCCTTTCTTTGGTTTCGGGTATTGGTCTGCTCTTGGGCAAACTACGTCTAGGGCGTATCTCTCTAGGGGTAACGTTCGTCTTTTTTGTTGGCATTCTTGCTGCTCATTTTGGCGTCGTTACAGAGCCTGCGCTAACAAGTTTTGCACAGAGTTTTGGGCTAGTGCTTTTCGTCTATGCTCTAGGGGTAGAGGTCGGTCCATCGTTCTTCCCCTCATTGCGTAGCCGAGGCATTGTGTACAACCTACACGGGCTAGGGATGATCGTCATTACCTATGTGCTGATTCTTGCATTGCACTATTGGACAGGTATATCGATGCCCAATATGCTCGGCATCATGTCGGGGGCTGTAACCAATACGCCTGTCCTTGCGGCTGTACAGAGTACTCTGCAGTCTACCTACCCCCAAGCAACCGATATGGTTGCAGAGGCTGCAATGGCTACTGCTATTACTTATCCTCTAGGGATTGTCGGGGTAATTATAGCCTTAGCTCTACTCAACGGGCTGAATACTCACAAGAATAAGAAGGTGAAGGAAGAGTTTCGTGCGGCATACGTGGCCGAGTTTGAGGTGATTAATGCTACGCTTGTTGGGCATTCTGTCCGAGAACTCGTAGCGATGACGGATAAGCACTTTATTATCTCGCGCGTTTGGCGCAACGAAGAGCTAATTCTCCCTACCTCACAGACGCAATTGCAGGAGCGAGACCATTTGTTGATTCTCTGCCACGAAGAAGACCTCGCCGATCTCGAGACCTTCTTTGGTCGTCGAGATGATACACAGGATTGGAATCGTCCTGATATTAACTGGGATGCGATTGATGCTAAGCTAAACTCCAAGCGAGTCATCGTTACGAATCCGAAACTCAATGGCGTTAGGCTACAAGCACTCAAGCTACGTAATAGGTATAGCATCAATATCACGCGCATAGACCGTGCTGGTATTGAGCTATTGCCATCACCAGATTTGTATATCCAGACGGGAGACCGACTGACAATCGTAGGCGAATCGGTTGCTCTCTCTCAGGTATCTAAGCTCTTGGGGAACTCGATCGAGATGCTAGATAAGCCCAATCTAATTAGCTTCTTTTTTGGGCTTTTCGTTGGTTGCCTCATCGGTTCTATCCCTCTGTATATCCCAGGAATGAGCATCCCCGTCCGTCTAGGGTTAGCTGGTGGACCAATCATCATTGGTATCTTGATGGGGGCTTTTGGACCTCGCTTACATCTGGCTACTTATATGACTAATAGTGCGACACAGCATATTAAGCAGCTGGGGATTATCATCTATTTGGCAGGCCTAGGCTTATCTAGTGGTGCGGGCTTTGTAGACACGCTACTCAAGGGCGCTGGTTTGCAGTGGATGATCGTAGGCTTTGTGATTACCGTTGTGCCGACGATTATCTCGGGCTTTCTATCTATAAAGTTTTTCAAGCAGAGCTTCACCGAAACCTCGGGTATGATATGTGGTACGATGGCCAATCCTTTTGCACTCGACTATGCTGTAGAGCAGACTAAGTCGCGCACTTGCTCGGTAGCTTATGCGACTGTCTACCCAGTAGCGATGTTCATTCGCATCATCTCGGCGCAGATTCTGCTCCTCTTCTTCTTGTAGCATAGAGAGACCTTATACAAAGCTCTCAGAGAAGGAATACTCCTCCCCCAAAACAGGGGGGTAAATGAAAACGTTTATTTAGATTGACTGGGGATATTAAAAATAACGAAGCTTTTTTTGGGGTTTCCGTTTATTGTGGGTAAATTAGCCCTCGGATAATGAGAGAGTTTGTCTCTTGTAGGTATTTACTTAAACAGAGTTACAGAGTATGAAGGTAGGATTGTTTATTCCATGCTACGTTAATGCGGTGTATCCGCACGTAGGTATTGCGACGTACAAACTGCTCACCTCGCTAGGGTTGGATGTAGAGTATCCACTCAATCAGACTTGTTGTGGCCAGCCTATGGCCAATGCAGGCTACCAGCACCAAGCACACAATTTGGCGACTAGATTTGAGAAGCTATTCGAGGGCTTCGATGTTATTGTTGGTCCATCTGCCAGTTGCGTGGCGTTTGTCAAAGAGAATTACCCAAACATTTTGGGCAAAGAGGCACATTTGTGTCGGACTCCAGGTCTGATTAAGGACGTTATAGAGTTCCTTCACGACGACCTTAAGACTACTAACCTACCATCTTCATTCCCACACAAGGTTAGCATCCACAATAGTTGCCATGGTGTTCGGGAACTACATCTCTCCACACCTAGCGAGCGCAATCTTCCCTACATGAACAAGATTAGGGCATTGCTCGAGCTTGTGCAGGGGATTGAGGTTGTAGAGCCAGAGAGAGTGGACGAGTGCTGTGGTTTCGGCGGCATGTTTTCTGTCGAGGAGCCAGACGTCTCGGGCTGTATGGGACGAGACAAGGTATTGGATCATATGAAGACGGGCGCACGCTACATCACGGGTAGTGATAGCTCTTGCTTGATGCATATGCAGGGCGTCATCGACAGAGAGAAGTATCCGATACAGACCATTCACGCAGTAGAAATCTTAGCAGCTAACCTATGAGTACTTCACATGCCAAGGCGGCAGCTCGATTCCTAGAGAATATGCCGCGCGCTCAGTGGCACGACCAAGCTTTGTGGTTCGTGCGTCAGAAGCGAGACAATATGAGTAAGCAAGTCCCCGAGTGGGAAGATCTTCGCCAGATGGCTCATGATATCAAGAGATATAATGTGACGCATTTGGCTAGCCTACTCGAGCAATTTGAGGAGAACGCCAAGCGCAATGGCGTGGTAGTGCATTGGGCTGCAGATGCTCTAGAGCACAATCGTATCGTTCATGGTTTGCTAAGCAAGCATGGCGTCAAGAAGCTCGTCAAGAGCAAATCCATGCTGTCGGAAGAGTGCGACCTAAATGATTATCTGCATGAGCGTGGAATCGAGGTTATCGAGACCGACCTAGGAGAACGCATCCTGCAGCTGATGGATGCTAAGCCAAGCCATATCGTGATGCCTGCCATCCACATCAAACGCCAAGAAGTAGGTACGCTCTTCGAGGATAAAATGGGTACAGAGCCAGGCAATAGCGACCCAACCTATCTGACCCACGCAGCTCGCCACAGCCTTAGAGAGGAGTTTATCCATGCCGATGCTGCGATGACGGGAGGCAACTTCGCCATCGCTGAGACGGGTGAGGTCGTCGTTTGTACTAATGAGGGTAATGCCGATATGGGCATGTCGTGTCAGAAGCTCAATATCTGTGCTTTCGGAATTGAGAAGGTTATCCAGAGTCTTGATCAGCTAGCTGTATTTACGCGCCTATTGGCTCGCTCGGCTACGGGGCAACCCTGTACGACTTATACCTCTTCTTTCCGCAAACCTCAGCAGGGAGGGGAGCTACACTTCGTCATTGTTGATAACGGGCGTAGCGACATACTAGGTAACCCCGAGCACGATAAGATGCTCAACTGCATACGCTGTGGGGCTTGTATCAATACTTGCCCTGTCTATCGACGCTCTGGAGGCTACTCGTACAGCTACTTCATCCCTGGGCCTATCGGGGTCAATCTAGGGATGCTCAAAGACCCTCGTAAGTTCTCTGGCAATGTTTCGGCGTGCTCGCTTTGTCTGTCTTGCTCCAATGTTTGTCCTGTGAAAATTGATCTGGGCGAGCAGATTTATCGTTGGCGTCAGGATTTGGCTCCACTAGGTGTAGCCAACAAGGAGAAGAAGTTGATGTCTAGTGGAATGAAGTTCTTGATGGAGCGCCCAGGGCTATTCAATACGGCTCTTCGCCTAGCTCCCGTGGCCAATAACCTGCCTCGGTTTATGCTCTACAATAGTCTAAACGCTTGGGGTAAGTATCGTGAGCTCCCTAAGTTTGCTAGCCAGAGCTTCAATGATTGGTGGATTAAGAATCAGAAAAAATAAAAGCTATGTCACAAGAAGCTAAAGATAAAATACTCGCCAACATCCGCCGACATACACGGCACCAAGAGCCACACCCAGATCTAGAACATTTTAGGGCGACGACGTACGAGGACAAGATAGCACAGTTCATCAAGATAACGGAAGCAGTAGGGGGTAAGGTCGTCGAGGTCAAGCCCGAGGACGAGTTAGGCGCAATCATTCGTAATCTTTATCCTCAGGCGAATCGATTTATCAGTGATCTGACTCTATTTCCATTGGTGTGCACCTCTCCTCGTGATGCGAGCTCTGCTGTCGAAATGAATGGCACAGACGTTACGATTACCACTTCTCCACTCGGAGTCTGTGAGAATGCGTGCGTATGGGTTGAGCAAACGGAGGAGTGGCGTGCTCAGTTCTTTATCGCGGAGAACCTTGTCATTATCCTAGATAGAGCAAATCTTGTCAATAATATGCACGAGGCCTATCAGAGGGTTAAGGGATTTCATCCGCAGACTCCTTTCTCTGGTTTCATTAGTGGCCCATCTAAGACTGCTGATATCGAGCAGTCTCTCGTGATGGGTGCTCACGGTGCTAGAGGTCTGACCATATTGCTACGCTAGACAAGTAATAAGGTCACAAAAGCATTTTGAAATATCTATTAGGTGCTACAGCAAAGTTTATTTTTGCTGTGGTACCTAGTTTCATATTATTGCGCTCTGGTAAAACTTTTGAGCTCACACGGTGTACCATTCATCTTCAAGCTCGGCTGTCCGACGAAAGCAACGTTGTCTCGCGATGCGAGGCTTACTAAAACTAAAGTAGTGGAGTACAACCTATTTTTGAGTACTGCTAAGTTTTATTTTGTCTTGTTGAAAGATTGGGCGGATGCCATAACATCTTTTAATTCTTCCTCGGCTTTTGGGGTATACGTCAAGCAAACAACCCGATACTAAGTTCTCTGTTTTCGGGGAGTAGTATCATAGATAGAGCGAAGATAGGTGAGTGCATGGATAACACATTAGTCTTTTTTCTTTACCTTTACCTCTGTATTACTAATTACTATTAGGACTAAGTATTATGCGTTACACTCAAACATCTATCGCGGGTCTCTGGCTTATTGAACCTGTCGTATTCGGAGACGAAAGAGGCTATTTTATGGAAACTTTTCGTATAGCAGACTTTGCACGTCACATCGAGGAATTTAATGTTGTGCAAGAAAATGAGTCGCGCTCTCGCTATGGTGTGTTGCGTGGCCTGCACCTCCAGCAGGGAGCACATGCACAGGCGAAGCTTGTGCGCTGCGTAGAGGGAGCGATATTCGATGTAGCTGTGGACTTGCGCAAGGGGTCGCCGACCTATGGTCAGCATCTCTGTTTCGAACTCTCTAGCAGTAACCATCGTCAGCTATATATCCCTAGAGGCTTTGCACACGGTTTCTTGACCATCACAGAGCATGCCAAACTACAGTACAAAGTGGACAATGCTTATCACCCCGAGAGTGAGTGCAGTATCAAGTTCGACGATCCAGAATTGGCTATTGATTGGGCCTCTAATGGCATCCCTCGAGAAGCATTTGTCCTCTCGGCCAAGGATCTAGACGGTATCAGTTTTCGAGACTATCAGCACCGTAGTTTTTAGGTTGTTGAATAAGGGATATACACGATCAGAGTGGTTTTGTAATTAAAGTGTGGAAATGCTTTGTTTGTGTAGCTTTATTTAATACCTTTGCTGTACACCGATGGTTTTATTAATCCGTGGTGCTTGTTGGATTAGATAGTTAAATTAAATAAGTCGATCAAAAACATCAACATATTACAAATTCATTGTTATGAAGAAGCACAATTTTAATGCTGGACCTTGCGTCCTCCCTCGTGAAGCAGTCGAGTCTGCCGTTGAAGCAATTCGCGATTTTGACGGCACTGGGATTGGTATTCTCGAGATCTCTCATCGTACTCCAGGGTGGGAACGCATTATGAAAGAGACTGCCGACCTATGGCGTGAGTTGCTCAATATTCCTGACAATTATAAGGTGCTTTTCCTAGGCGGAGGTGCTAGTACCCAGTTCTTTACCTTACCAGCTAACCTGCTAAGTAAAAAGGCTGCTTATCTGCAGACAGGTGTGTGGGCTAAGAAGGCAGCCAAGGAGGCTAAGTATTATGGTGATGTGGAGATTGTAGCTTCTTCAGAGGATAAGACCTACTCGTATATCCCTAAGGGTTACAAGATCCCAACAGACGTAGATTATTTCCATATCACAACTAATAACACCA
Source organism: Porphyromonadaceae bacterium (assembly GCA_030528445.1). Taxonomy (GTDB): domain Bacteria; phylum Bacteroidota; class Bacteroidia; order Bacteroidales; family Porphyromonadaceae; genus Porphyromonas. Next base: position 6,487 of record JAUMYV010000058.1, read on the forward strand.
TTTATGGAACAGAGATTCATGAAGATATGGATAGTCCTGTGACATTGGTGGCAGATATGTCTTCTGATATTCTTAGCCGCCCTGTTGATGTGTCTAAGTATGGCATCATCTATGGTGGTGCACAGAAGAACGTGGGGCCAGCAGGGGTAACGTTTGTGATTATCCGTGAAGATCTACTCGGCAAGGTGGATCGTAAGCTACAGACGATGGTAGACTACCGTACACACATTGGAGAAGAAGAGAAAAATCGCTCTATGTTCAACACGCCTCCCGTATTTCCTATCTTTGTGATGCATGAAACGCTTAAGTGGGTGAAAAGCCTTGGCGGTGTAGAGGCGATGCACAAGATTAATAAGGAGAAGGCAGAACTACTCTACAACGAAATCGATCGAAACAAAATGTTTGTTGGTACAGCCGCCAAGGAAGACCGTTCGTTGATGAACGTATGCTTCGTAATGGCAGAGCAGTACAAGGACAAGGAGGCTGCGTTTATGGAGTTTGCCAAGGCTGCTGGTATGGTTGGTATCAAGGGACACCGCTCCGTGGGTGGATTCCGCGCATCGATCTACAACGCTTGTCCACGCGAGTCTGTAGAGGCGCTCGTTAAGTGCATGCAGGAGTTCGAAGCTCAAAACGCTTAAATGGTCATCATCACTATATAAGTTCAAATAGCGAGGCAGAAGCATACCAAGTAGTTCTGATGAGATAGCTTAGTAGGCTTCTGTCTTTCGTATTCTTTGTGCTGTAGATTTAAGATACATGCGGTTCTCTCTTGGTCGTTTGGTCTGCAGCCTTGGGAAAGCATACATTAATAGTAATACAATACTTATTCGGAACGTTATGACTAAGGTACTTATCGCTACAGAGAAGCCTTTTGCACCTGTGGCAGTGAAGGGGATTACCGATATCTGTAAGGAAGCAGGCTTCGAAGTAGTGCTTCTAGAGAAATACACTAGCAAGGCAGAGCTGCTAGCGGCTGTGGCCGATGTCAATGCTATCATCATCCGTAGTGACATCATTGATGCCGAGGCCTTTGATGCCGCCAAAAAACTCAAGATTGTGGTGCGTGCTGGCGCTGGTTACGACAACGTAGACTTAGCTGCTGCTACAGCACACAACGTAGTCGTTATGAATACTCCAGGACAGAATGCCAATGCAGTGGCAGAGCTCGTGATAGGGATGCTTCTCTTCGGTGTGCGTAATCGCTTCAATGGCACATCAGGTTCCGAGCTTATGGGTAAGCGCCTTGGTTTGCTCGCCTTCGGTGCCACGGGACGCAATGTGGCACGTATCGCTCAAGGTCTAGGTATGGACGTGTACGCCTTTGATCCGTTCACTCCAGCAGAGGCTATGGCAGAGGCTGGTGTGAAGCATGTCTCTAATCAAGAAGAGCTATTTGCGGGTTGTGATATCGTTTCTATGCATATCCCAGCCACCCCCGAGACTAAGGGGGCTATCGGTCGCGCTCTAGTGGCCTCTATGCCCAAGAAAGCGATCCTAGTCAATACTGCGCGTAAGGAGATTGTCAATGAGACAGAGCTACTAGAGATTCTCAAAGAGCGCGAGGACTTGCGTTACTTTACAGATATCATGCCTGCTAATCATGAGGAAATGGTTGCTGCACTAGGCGATCGTTATTTCTCTACACCAAAGAAGATGGGCGCCCAGACTTCTGAGGCCAATATCAACGCTGGTCTTGCTGCTGCACGTCAGATCGTTGGCTATATCAAGGAGGGCAACGAACGCTTCCGTCTCAATAAGTAATTACATCAAATTCAAATTATAGCATAATAGACTTACTATGGCTATCATCAAACCATTCAAAGGTATCCGCCCTCCACAGGAGCTCGTAGAGCAGGTGGCATCTCGCCCATATGATGTGCTCAACTCCGATGAGGCACGTGCCGAAGCCGAAGGCAACGAGAAGTCTCTCTATCACATCATTCGCCCCGAAATCGATTTCCCTGTGGGTACAGACGAGCACGAAGAGAAGGTCTACAACAAAGCTGCCGAGAACTTTGCCATGTTTAGAGAGAAAGGGTGGCTGGTACAGGATAACGAAGAGAACTACTATGTCTATGCCCAGACGATGAACGGTAAGACGCAGTATGGGCTTGTCGTGTGTGCCTATGTAGATGACTATATGAATGGTGTTATCAAGAAGCATGAGCTTACGCGTCGAGACAAGGAGGAGGATCGCATGAAGCATGTGCGTGTGAATAATGCCAACATCGAGCCTGTGTTCTTTGCCTATCCTGCCAAACAGGAGATTAATCAGATTGTCAAGAAGTATACAGACACTAAGCCTGTGTATAGCTTCGTTGCAGAGCTTGATGGCTTCGGGCATGACTTTTGGATTATTGATCAGGAGGCAGATATCAAGCGCATTACAGAGCTATTTGCAGAGATACCTGCGCTCTATATCGCGGATGGACACCACCGCTCGGCTGCCGCTGCACTCGTTGGCGCAGAGAAGGCTAAGCAGAATCCTAATCATCGCGGCGATGAAGAGTACAACTATTTTATGGCTGTGTGCTTCCCCGATGATCAGCTCACCATCATCGACTACAATCGTGTCGTTAAGGATCTGAATAACCTTACCGATGAGCAGTTCTTGGCTAAGCTAAGAGAACACTTCCTCGTAGAAGATAAGGGTACGGAGATCTACAAGCCAGAGAAGCTACACAACTTCTCGCTATACTTGAGTGGTCGTTGGTATTCACTCACGGCTAAGGAAGGAACCTATGATGATCACGACCCAATAGGTGTGCTTGATGTAACGATTTCATCAAACCTCATTCTAGATGAAATCTTAGGTATCAAGGATCTTCGCTCTGATAAGCGTATCGACTTCGTGGGCGGTATCCGTGGCCTAGGTGAGCTGAAAAAGCGTGTGGATAGTGGAGAGATGCGCGTGGCTCTAGCCCTGTATCCTGTCTCTATGAAGCAGCTGATTGATATAGCAGATTCGGGCAACATTATGCCACCTAAGACAACGTGGTTCGAGCCTAAGCTTCGCTCAGGTCTCGTAATTCACGAGCTTGTGTAACAACTAGCTGACTTTCGATTTTTGGAGAAACCTCGGAGCTCATTATTGGGCTTCGGGGTTTTGATTTTTATGGGGAGAAGGCAAAGGGGGCATGTGTGGAGTAGGGGGTGTGGCTTTATGGGGCTTTTCGAAATGATGGTAGGGCAGTATAAAAACAAAGATTGGTTGTCTCCCGACAACCAATCCTTTTCGTTAACCTTAAATCTAATACCATGAAAAACACACACCACAAAAGTATAAACTATTTTTTATTCCCGCAACACTTCTTCCAAAAGAATTTCATATTTTTTTATAACGTTCTGTTTTTTAGTGTATTGTGTAGGGGTATTTTTGTAAAATTTTCTGTTTTAAATACTTTTTGGTGTAGATTTTCTCTTTTCCTAGAGATGTTTTGAGCAATCTGATCAATTTTACTCTAGAGACCTCACTCTAGCGTACCTCTTTCTAGAGGCTCGTGCTCGTAAGTTAGAGTTCTAGGTTGAGTCAAGTCCGTTGTTAGCTATATTTGAGCAGGAACTATGTCTAGAAAAGTAGAAACAGAAGAGGGGGCATCTTTGTTATACAATAAGTTCGTTAGGGCTGCTTTTGCCTTTTGTAAATTATTAATTAATTTTGAGACTTTGGGATAGCAGTGCTGGCAATCTAAATTATGTGTAGAAATAACAACGAAATAGATAATAATGGCTACAAAGCAAGACAAGAACAAGCGTAATTCTTTTCGATTCAATGAGATGTGGATATACGGATTTATCCTGATGACTCTCGGTCTTTTGTTCTTTTGGGATGGAGACAATAGCGTTAAGAAGGAACTTAGTTGGAATGAATTTCAAGAAATTGCCCTGAAGGATGCCTTCAGCGAGATGACTGTAGATCGCAAAGACAACCAATTGGTGGCTCTAGTGCGCCCAAATATGATAGATAGTGTCTTCAAGCAGTCGGGTATACAGAGCGATCGACTTAGAAAGGCTGAGGCACATAAGGTGATCGTGCAGATACCTTCGGTAGATCGCTTCTCCGACTTCTGCGACCGCCATAGTATACAGGCTAAGGTAACTTACAACGAGAAGACGAGTCTCTGGGCTATCCTTCTGTCCTTTGGCCCTGTTCTGCTGCTGATTTTCTTTTGGTTTATGATGTCTCGTCGCATGAGTGGCTCCGCAGGAGGTGTCGGTGGTGGCATATTCTCTATTGGCAAGAGTAAGGCGCAAGTACATGATAAGACTACGATGTCGGTAACCTTTGCCGATGTGGCAGGTCTGCACGAAGCTAAGGAAGAGATTGAAGAGATCGTACACTTCTTGAAGAACCCGGCCAAGTACACTCAGCTCGGTGGTAAGATTCCTAAGGGCGCACTGCTAGTAGGCCCCCCTGGGACTGGTAAGACTCTCCTCGCTAAGGCTGTGGCGGGAGAGGCGCATGTCCCTTTCTTCTCACTCTCGGGATCCGACTTTGTCGAGATGTTCGTAGGGGTAGGGGCTAGTCGTGTGCGCGATTTGTTTGCTCAAGCCAAGGCCAAAGCTCCTTGCATTATCTTCATTGATGAGATTGATGCTGTTGGTCGAGCTCGTGGTAAGAATAATAGCTTCGGTGGCAATGACGAGCGTGAGAATACGCTCAATCAGCTCCTTACAGAGATGGATGGCTTCGGCACAAATAGTGGTATCATTGTATTGGCTGCCACTAACCGCGCCGATATTCTAGATTCGGCTCTGCTACGAGCAGGGCGCTTCGATCGTCAGATTTATGTGGATCTGCCAGATGTCAATGACCGTAAGGAGATCTTCCTCGTTCATCTCAAAGGCATCAAGACCGATAGCTCCCTCGATGTAGATCTGTTGGCACGTCAGACACCTGGATTCTCTGGGGCCGACATCGCTAATATTTGTAATGAGGCAGCCTTGATTGCAGCACGCTCTGGTAAAGACTTTGTAAGCAAAGATGACTTCATGAATGCCGTCGACCGCGTCATCGGTGGTTTGGAGAAGAAGAATAAGATTACTACTGTTGAGGAGCGCAAGAGTATTGCCATCCATGAGGCCGGTCACGCTACTGTAAGCTGGTTCCTTGAGTATGCCAATCCTCTCGTTAAGGTAACAATCGTACCTCGAGGTAAGGCGCTTGGAGCTGCATGGTATTTGCCTGAGGAGCGTCAGATTACTACTACACAGGCGCTGCTAGACCAAATCTGTGCCACGCTAGCGGGTCGTGCCGCCGAGGAGCTTTTCCTTGGCCGTATCTCTACGGGAGCAGCCAATGACCTAGAGCGCATCACCAAGGTCGCCTATGCGATGGTCGCTTACTATGGCATGAGTGAGCGTTTGCCTAACGTGAACTATTACGAGCTACAGAGCGAAGGCTATGGTTTCCAGAAGCCTTATAGCGACAAGCGTGCAGAGCTGATTGACGAGGAGGTTAGCGAAATTATTCGTTTGCAGTATGAGCGTGCCAAAGCTTTGCTACTTGAGCATCAGGCTGGTCATCATGCGCTGGCAGACCTCTTGCTTGAGGCAGAAGTAATCTACACAGAAGATGTGGAGCGTCTACTAGGTAAGCGTCAGTGGGCTAGCCGTACAGATGAAATCATGGGGTATAAACGAGGCGATAAGGCTCTACCTGAGGTGGAGACTCAAGAATCCTCAGCCGAGGAGCTTGAGGGCAAAGCTGAGGATGAAGCAAGTGAAGCAAACTAATAAGAATGATGGATATGGAATTATTCAAGCGAACAATCTTCGGAGGGCTCTACGTTGCCCTAGTTTTGGGGGCTTTGCTCCTTGGTAGCTCGGCGCTCTATCTAATGGTGTTTATGTTCCTTGCTTTTGTGGGTGTATGTGAATATGCCGCACTCGTTGGTATCAATCGTACACGTCCTCTTCGCACAATCTTGGATGGTCTAGCTGCAGCGTATTTGTTCTTTGCTGTTTACAGCTTTGCCACTACCCACGAGTACCATATGTTGGGTGGTGCAATCTTCGCTCCTTACCTATTCTATATAGGTTATATCATGGTGCGTGCGATCTATTCGGATCGGGATTTCATGCCTAACGAGATTGCTAAGGTGTTCTTTGGCCAGATTTATGTGGGGGGCGGACTTGCCGTGGGAAGCTTACTGGCCGATACATCTGCTTCTTTCGCTCCAGAGCGTCTGCTCTTGATTGCTTTTGTCGGCATCTGGGTCAACGATACGGGGGCGTTCATCGTCGGTTCATCTATTGGCAAGCATCGCCTCTTCCCAAGTGTTTCGCCTAAAAAAAGCTGGGAGGGCTTCATGGGCGGTCTGCTCGCCACTGTTCTAGTTACAATTTCCTTGGCAGGCTATTGGTTCGACGATATCTATCAGCTTTGGCAATCCGCACTCATTGGAGTGGTGATTTCGGCCGCAGCTACCTGGGGGGATCTCTTTGAGTCGATGCTCAAGCGCAATGCTGGAGTCAAGGACTCGGGTAAGATTATTCCTGGGCATGGTGGCGTGCTGGATCGTATCGACAGCGTTCTGTTTGTATTGCCAGCCTTGCTCATTCTTACCTTGATATTACATCTGTAAGTTTATGCGTGCTAATTTTTTTATTCGTCCCGTTCTAGTACTTCTTCTCGTCGCACTATTGGCTTCGTGCAGTGGTCTTAGACATTCTAAGCCGGGGAAGTACGTTCCTCAGAAGCGCGAGTTTAGAGGGGCATGGATACCGACAATCTATAGGACTGAATATAGCAAACTCTCCCGAATAGAAGCTAGAGAACTGCTGACCAAACGTATTGCTTTACTACAACGGATGGGGTGTAATGCAGTGCTTTTTCAAGTTCGTGCCGAGAGTGATGCTTGGTATCGCAGTGACTACGAACCCTGGAGCAAATACCTCAGTGGCGAACAGGGATTGATGCCAGAGGACGGATGGGATCCGCTAGCTTTCGTCGTGGACGAGTGTCACAAGCGAGGTATGGAGCTACATGCTTGGATTAATCCGCTACGTGGAGTAGCCAATGCCAATGACTTTTTGGCCGAGAATCACCCAGCACGTCGATACCCAGATTGGTTCGTGCGCTATGGCAATCAGCTCGTGCTTGATCCTGGCTTGCCACAGGCTAGACGTTACGTCTGTAAGATTGTCGAGGATATCACCAAGCGCTACGACATTGATGCCATTCATCTGGACGACTATTTCTATCCATATCCCATACCTGGTACCAGATTCCCCGATGACCAGTCATTTGAGCGTCATGGCTTGTCGGCAGGCTATCACCCTGGAGATCGTGCTACATGGAGGCGCAACAACATTAACCTCCTAATCTACGAGCTGAGCCAAACAATCCGAGCTACCAAGCCTTGGGTACGCTTCGGCGTCAGTCCATTTGGTATTTATCGTAACAAGCGAACTCACCCCAAGGGGAGCATGACCACGGGACTACAAAACTATGATGATCTCTATGCCGACGTTTTACATTGGGCTAATGAAGACTGGATTGACTATATCGCTCCGCAAATCTATTGGAATGAGGGGACGAAAGGATCGGATTACCAAGTGCTTGTCAAGTGGTGGAGTAGGCATCTAAGGAATAATCGTGTGCAGCTCTACATAGGTCAAGATATTAAGCGGACTATGGATGCAGGTCAGCTAGAGCGTAAGCTTCTACTTAGCCAGAGACTGAGTCAGGGCAATATTTTCTGGCCTGCTGACGAATTAATTCGCAACTACGGTGGAATAGGAGAGGAACTGCAGCATACGTATCAACACTCTCGAGCCCTAATGCCTGAGCAGAGAGGTTACCTCGGTTTGAGTAAGCCTCCCAAGATGCCAGCTTCGCTGTGGGAAGACCACAACGAGGCAGGTCACCTGCTCATTTGGGAGGACGAAAGAGATCCACTTGACCCCGAAAGTGCGTTCTACTATGCAGTCTATGCCTTCCCCAAAGGAGAGCAAGTAGATCTAAATAATCCTAAAGCTCTTGTCGGGATTTCGACTAGTACCTACTACAAGCTCCCTAGTCTTGATGGTGCGACACGCTACACCTTTTTGGTCACGGCAATCAATCGCTTCTGGCTAGAGAGTGAGCCTCGCAAGATTAAAGTGATGATTTAGCTCTTCGATAGTAGCACATCAGACTTAGCGTCTAAACGATTTCCAGTGCAGGGAAGGTTTAGGCGCTATTTCTTTTTCATTTGTGCAGACGATTG
>JAUMYV010000059.1 GCA_030528445.1 Porphyromonadaceae bacterium
GACTCTCCTGCATTCTTAAGCCGAAATACAAACATTTAGGACACTATTGGTTTTAGCTCAAATTTCAGAATGTTAGTGAGAGATTGTAGTAAGGGTGGGCGAAAAACTGCAGACCTCGTATTTGCCCCCTAGGAGGCTCTAGATTGCGTCCGACCTCGTTTGGGCACCCTAGTCCCAGCCGAATGAAAATCGCCCGTTAAAACGCATGTTTTGCATAATTCTAGTAGTCAATTAAATAGGGCCTTTTTGGGGCTAATTTTATCCGTGCGAAGCAATCATTTCAGAATTTCTCTGCACTAATCTTTTCGGACGTGTGTACACATAGCCGCGGATTAGTCCTACAATCCGAAAAAAACGCTTAGAGTTTTTCCCAAGAGTCGGAGCAATCAGTCCAAAATCCTCTCATCCCTTGCCCAAATCTGAGAGTGATTCGTTTACTGATTTTAACTAAAAACGCGAAAAGTCCATACCGAGACCCTGCGCACGATTGGGGATATTGCAAGATTCGGCTAGCAGACAATCATGTGTGTAGTATAGTGGCAAATGAGCAGTTTTGCTTATCCCTTGGGAGCATTTGCCGAATGTGGTAATATTAAAGTTGATACTGATTAAAGTGTTGATACTGACGATTTGGGGAGCTTGCTCCTGTAAATGACCAAGACCGACGACGAAGTCCGTGCGGAGCAAATGTTGGCAATAATGTAGGGAATGCCGTATGATGCAAGGCTCTCTTTAGGGATAGATAGTTGGCATTGAGCTCTTGGAAATGGCATTTGGAGTCTCTCGGAGTCGCGGTAAAACCTTACCTTTGCCGTGCGATAACCTGCGAACTGTGTGCATGATGCAATTTCTTAGTGACCTTAATTGCACCTCTCTAGGGCTGTCGCATGCTATCATATTTTACATATCAAACGCTTCTATAACCTAAAGCTTTAGTATTGATGAGAAAAAAAATGTCTAGTGCATTGATTGCGCTATTTATGTGTATGACTTTGTCTTATGCTTCTGCCCAGCACATAGATTCTACGAACTCTTCCGGGGTGGACAATAGGCATAGGTGCTATGTACATATACCCGAAGAGGAAGCCTCCAGCTCTTTTCGTTCTTTCGCCGCCTATCCTACGACTGAAAAGATACACAACCCCCTGCCTCAGAGTGAGTATTTATATGTTTTTAGGCTCGCAGTAGGTATCACGGCAGATGCTTATAAGGTGTACTTCCAGAATAAGGAGAACAAGGTGCAAGAGTTCTGGACTAATCTGGAGAGAGAGCTCAATGAATTCTATGTCAAAAGCTGTGGTATTCGCTTCGAGGTAGTTAGAAACAAGAGTCTCATTAAGAACGCACTATTTCCTGTAATTACAGAGCTGTACAAGGCTACTGGTATTTTGAATCAGATTCTAGGAGAGAATGGCTATGATGCGGGTATTATGATTCAACCCTCTGGAGAATTTTCTGGTCTTGCCGTGCTTGGTGGTATACGCTCGCAGAGTACCAAAGGTGCGGCCTATGCAGATCGCCACACATCGACCATTGCACACGAACTAGGCCACCTCTTTGGTGCAAGGCACTCTCATGTAGGGTATAGGCTCGATGGAGTCAATGTAGAGCCCGATTCGGGGCAATCGATTATGAGCTATGGTATGCCTCGTACGTTTTTTGCTTTGGCCTCCGTTCAAGCTATCAAGAATACATTGGCTGGTCTATCTTACTACACGGAGAAAGAGCGAAAGAATAGGGTAGATGTTTCCAATGAGAGCCAGCCAAATCTCCCTTATGTAGTACCTATTCATGAGCCTAAGCCAAAGCTGGATGAAGATGCTATTCGACAGGAGTATGTAGTAACGAGAGGAACCCATTACCAGTTTTATATCCCTACGGTAGGGGCGTCACAGGGGCTACTCTATCATGCTCATCCATTTGACCAAGTCAGAGGGAAGAGCATGCCTACCAATACGATGCAGCGCTCCTACGACCCATCTACCTCCAACGTCGTTATGTATCACCCTAGATATACTTACCCCTTCTATGGAATGAAGAATATCAGTGAGGCGGTACTCCCATTCTCCAATGTCTATGAGTCTGGACTGTATACCTATGTACTCTCAGCCTTCAATAAGGAAGGCTATCATGCAAGCCAGAGGGTCAAGCTACGCATTGTCGATGGCGAGGTGTTCAAGATAACGGAGATGACAGGGCTGGACGGTTCGTCCACAGCTATCGCAGGGGTAAGTGAGCTCGGGCTCAAGTGGCAGCCATGCCATCAGCTCTACGGCAAGGATAGCAAGGTCCGCATCTTACTATCCACGGATTTCGGTCAGAGTTTCCCCTATGTCCTGGCCGATAATGTCCCCAATACTGGTTCTTGGAGCGGAACCTGCCCCTATATCCAAGTCGGCACACATGAGATGCAGTTCATTAAGGGCCGCGTGCGCTCGGGCGTCCTCAAGGTTGAGGTCGTCGGTCAGGCTGCTTTCTCGCTTTCGCACTTGGAGCCATATACCGTAAGTGGTAGCTCTTTCGTCGCCACAGGGGGCTTCACGATCTCTACCGACCCGAGCCAAACGATCACTTTCGCCAATGCGCCTGCAGCTTATAGCCATTACCAGCGTCGTGTGGATGTACCCGCAATGACTGCACTCACAGCTCAGTATGCAGGCCAGACGGTACAGGTAGAAGGCAAGCAGGTAGAGACAGGCAATAGCCTCACTCGCACATGGGCGGCAACAATCCAAGGTAAGACCGCTGTCTACACGCAGGTTATTACGCTGAGCGAAGGGCAGGGTAATAAGCAAAGAGAGCTTATGGCTAAGGTGCTAGAACTAAGACGAAACACCCATGATATGCGTCGCAATCTCGGGTCTCTGGGCTATCCCAAGGCCGATGTCCCCAGTGCTGTTGCCTTCGTCAAGGCATACGACGCAGTGTTTACTGACGATGCAGAGCCTCGAGACGAGCTAACCGAGGAGTACTATACTGCGCTTAAGAATGCGCTCAGAGCCCTGCAAGATCTAGGCGATGAGGATATCGTGATGCCAATCTCTGGTGTGAAATACAAGATTGCCAACTACAAGGTTACCTTCGGTCGTGAACGGAATTACTATATCAATAGTAGTGGAAGTGCCCGAGAGGGAGTGACTTCTCTTGCCGATAATGCTACTATCTGGGAGTGTGTAGCAGAGGGCAATGGAGCCTATCGCTTCGTTGCTCCCTCGGGGGATGTATTGTCGCTCCATGGCACATCCAAGGGTGAGCAGGGCTTTAGTCTCTTGCGCGGATATACCTGGGGGGCGTACTCTTTTGTGGGAGGCTTGAGCTCCAATGAGTGTCGTATCGCTTGGATAGGACAAGATCAAACCATTGGGTACAACGGTGTATCTAGAGCCGACCTCAATAGCTACAAAGCCAATAAGGATGACTTGATTATCTCCACCGACTTCCGATTGATTCCTGTATCGACTAGCTATAGCATCACACTCGTGCAGTCCGAGGGCGGCACGATAGAGCTTGCTCCAGCCAATCCAATACACGTGGCTGCTGGGACACAAGTCGCTGTGCTCGTCAAACCTAATGATGGCTATCAGATCGAGTCATTGACCCTCGATAGTGAAGATATTACGAAGGCGATGAAGTTTGTAGTCAAGGGCAATCATACTCTAGCCGTGCGCTGGAAGAAGGCAGCACAAACCGATCGGGTAGAGCAGCCTACACTTAAGGTATACCCCAATCCTACGGCTCGTGTCATCTGTGTCGAGGGGGCAAGACGCTATGCCGATTATCAGCTATTCGACCTATCTGGTCGTATTTTCGCTCGAGGCATCATCACCCAGCATAAGCAGCAGATTGACCTAAGCGGATGTCCTGCTGGGGTCTATATCTTATGCGTCGATGGAGTGTATACGAGGGTCGCAAGAGCCGCAGAACGATAGACCCAAACAAAACCGAATCAGAATGACAGACAAAAATCCACCGGGGGGTTGGCCCGCGTGGGCCAACCGCCGTGTGGATTTATCAATTATGAGACAACCCAAAGGGGCTGCGAGCAAAAACGAATTTTGCCACAGCCCCTTTGCTGTCTATGGTAGGTGCGGAGCCGGTACGCCCTCTCCCAGGCGTATGGGCGAGACTTCGCGCTCTAGACAGTCGTATAGCCCTTGGTCGATGAAGCTCTGTAGGGTTCTTGCGCCACCCTCTACGAATACGGATTGGATGCCCTCGGCGTGTAGAGCCTCCGTGACGGCCTGGCTCGTGGGTACATCTAGATTGATGCCTATGTAGCGCACCTGCCCTATTGGGCTAGGGGCTGGCAGTCTGCAGTCGTGCAGTACCCAAGTGGGAGCCTGCTCGTCTGTGAAGATACGCAGGTCTCTAGGTAGGGATAGGTGCGGGTCGAGTACGATGCGTATCGGGTGGCGACCATGCCAAAGCCTATTGGTGAGGCTAGGGTTGTCGAGCAGAGCCGTTCGGTAGCCCACCAGTATCGCTTGGTGCATCATACGCTCGCGATGTACGAGCCTGAGACGAAAGGCCGAGGAGAAGACCATGGCAGGCTCGCTGTGCGATAGGCGTAGCTTATCCATAAATCCATCTTGGCTCTCTGCCCATTTGAGCGTGATGAATGGGCGTCCCTGCGTGTACTGGCATACGAAAGGAGCGTTGAGCCGCAGAGCTTCCTCTTCTAGTAAACCAACCTCGACCTCGATGCCTGCTTGGCGGAGCATCTCAATCCCTCTACCCGAGACAGCTGGGTAGGGGTCGAGCATCGCTACCACGACGCGCGGGATGCTGTGCTTGATGATGAGCTCGGAGCACGGAGGGGTCTTGCCATAGTGTGAGCAGGGCTCTAGGCTCACGTAGAGGGTTGAGTGGGAGAGTAGCTCCGTCTGCCGTACACTGCGGATAGCCATAACCTCGGCGTGAGGCTCGCCATAGGCGTGGTGATAGCCTTCGCCGATGATCTCACCCTTGTGTACCAGTACCGCCCCCACCATAGGATTTGGGCGAGCCGCTGCTTGCCCTAGAGCTGCCAGCTCTAGGGCTCGGAGCATATATAGTTTGTCGTCTAGTGCCATTGATTATTTCATTACTTTTGCGTTTATGACTACGATCAGAGAGTTTCGGCTGTCTGCTATTCGTCGCCTAGAGCCTCTGTATGAGCTAGGCGAGGCGCAGGCTATTGTGCGTATACTGCTTGAGGATTGCTTGCAAATCTCCCATACATCACTCTTGATGATAGACAAAGATACACTTTTGTCCGCTCAGAGCTTGGCTACGCTAGAGGCGCAGCTTGATCGTCTCGTGGAGAGAGAGCCCCTGCAGTATGTCTTGGGTTATACGCATTTCTATGGAGCACGCATCAAGGTGGCCTCGGGAGTGCTCATTCCGCGGCCAGAGACGGAGGAGCTAGTAGAGCTAATCATCTCTAGAGAGGAAGGGCAAGAGCGGTGGCGAGTCTTGGACGTCGGTACGGGTAGTGCCTGCATTCCGTGTGCGTTGGCTTCGGCCTGGGGTCGCAGACTGGTGGCAGACTGCATGGAGTACTCGGGTGAGGCTCTGCCCACGGCTCGGCGCAATCTAGAGGATTGTGAGCAAACCACGGGCGCAGAGCTTAGGCTCATGCCCCGAGACTTATTCACCTGCCACAGCGATATGCCAGAGAGTCCCTATGACCTGATTGTCAGCAATCCGCCCTATATCCATCCCGAGGAGGCAGAGCAAATGACCTCGCAGGTGCTCGGATACGAACCCTCGACAGCACTATTCGCCCCAGAGCACAATCCAATTATATATTACGAAGAGATTGCTCGGCTTGCCTCGAGCGGTTGGCTTGCTTTGGGTGGTCGCCTCTACATGGAGCTTAACCCGCTGTATGCCGATCAGACTCGGGATAGCATCTCGGAGATACTCGGCACTAGGCTCGAGCGTATTGAGCTACTGAGCGACCTGAGTGGTAAGAAAAGATTCCTATGCGCCAAGACAAAGCCCCACTAACCGAGGAGCAAGCCCTCAGTAAGGCTGCGCGCTACTGCGTGGGGGCAGAGCGTTGCCTCTGGGAGGTGCAGCGCAAGCTCGCCCAGTGGGGAGCTTCGCCCGAGGACTATGAGCCGATTCTTGCTTATCTGCTGGCGGAGGGCTTCGTCTGCGAAGCTCGATATGCCGAGGCTTTCGCTCGCGATAAGCATCGCTTCTCGGGCTGGGGGGCTCGGCGCATCGAGCAGGAGCTTAGGGCGCGTCAGATCAAGTCTGCGGATATTGGCACTGCCCTAGGAGCCTTGGAGGCAGAGCTTGACCCGCAGGAGCAACTGCAGAAGCTCCTCGAGAAAAAGTATCGGAGCCTGCCCGAGGGGTTGGATCGGCGCAAAGCCTACGAGCGTCTCATGCGCTATGGCCTCTATCGAGGCTACGACTACGATGCTGTGGCAGAGATTGCCTCTACTCTAGTGGCTATCTCATAGACTGCTCGTTCGCCCCCCCCGATTCTCTATTCGGTATGTTCTCCTCTCTCACTACCTTTGTCGAACTTCATTCATACTAACCATACAAGACTTATGACAGAGCCTATATACTTCGTTTCCCTTGGCCCGGGTGAACCCGAGCTGATGACCCTGCAGGCCTTCCGACTACTAGATCGTTGTAGCCGTATCTACACACCAGTGGCCGTTGCACCTACGGGGAAGCGTTCGTCCAAAGCCACTGAGATTATGCTGAGTCTCGGCATTCGTGTCGAGCAGATTATCAGCTATGATTTGCCCATGAGCAAGCAACGCGAGGGGGCTGAGACCGCTTATAGGCGAGTGGCAGATGAGATTATTAGCTTGCGCAAGATTGGGTGTGACGAGCGTATCGCCGTCGTCGCCGAGGGGGATAGTGGTTTCTACTCTTCGTCGGCCTACATAGGCGACCATCTGCTAGAGGCAGGGCTGTCTATCAAGCAGCTTGCTGGCGTACCGGCCTTCATTGCCTGCAATGCCCTTATCGGCGGACAGCTCGTACAGCTAGAGGAGCAGCTGCGTGTGATTCCAGGCGAGGCGACTGAGGCAGAGTGGGCGGAAGCATGGAGCGGTAAGCATACCATTGTAGTGATGAAGGGGTCGCTCTGCCAGGACGAAATCCAGAGGGCTATGTGCGCCTATCCAGAGCGTAAGTGGCATTATCTTGAGTTCGTAGGGCAGGAGCGTGAGTACTACTCGACCGACATCGAAGAGATCTGTGCCCGCAAATTCCCTTACTTCTCAATCATTATCAGCAAAACAAGATAAATTCATAACAACAATCTCATTCTATGGCACACGTACTTAGATTATTGGTTCTTTTTCTTGGCTTCGGCTGGAGCGTATTAGCTCAGAGTAACCCCAAACCTTTCGTCATACCCGAGCTCACCGAGTGGCAGGGAGGCAAGGGGGAGTTCAGTCCGTCGGGGCGAATTGTCTTGTCTAGTTCGTCCAAGGAACTCCGATCTGTGGCCGAGGAGCTCGCCCGTGACTATAAACTGATGTTTGGCCGTGAGCTACGCATCGTCCGTGGCTCTGCTAGAGCTGGAGACTTTGTGTTATCCCTCAAGCCAGATCAAGCTCTTGGGCAGGAGGGCTATTGCCTATCTATCGCTCAGACTGCACAGCTGACGGCATCAACGGCGCAAGGACTATTCTGGGGAACGCGTACCGTGCTACAGCTCTCTGAGCAGAATCAGCGACGTGCTTTGCCTCAAGGACAGGCTACAGACATTCCCCGCTATGCCATGCGTGGTCTATTGCTAGACGTAGCACGCAAGTACATCCCCATGGATTATCTGCACCGCTTGGTCAGGGTGATGGCTTACTACAAGATGAATACGCTACAAATTCATCTCAACGATAATGGCTTCAAGGACTACTTCGGTGGCGACTGGGCACAGACTTCATCGGCTTTTCGCCTAGAGAGCGAGACATTCCCCAACCTCGCAATCAGGGGCGCGTCGTACAGCAAGCAGGAGTTTATCGACTTCCAGGAGCGTGCCGCTGGTCAGTTTGTGGAGATTATCCCCGAGATTGATGTGCCTGCACATTCATTAGCTTTCAGCCGCATCATGCCAGAGATTGGGAGCAAGGAGTATGGTATGGATCATCTAGACCTCTTCAATCCCAAGACTTACGAGTTTGTCGATGCGCTATTTAGCGAATACCTATCAGGTGATAAGCCAGTCTTTCGTGGTCGCCGAGTGAATATCGGCACGGACGAGTACAGCAATGTCAAGGAGGAGGTACGCGAGAAGTTCCGCTACTTCACAGATCGATACATCAAGTACGTGCAGAGCTTCGGCAAGCAGGCTTGTCTGTGGGGCGCTCTCACCCACGCCTACGGCAAAACGCCCGTAACGAGTAAGGATGTCGTGATGATGTGCTGGTACAATGGCTACGCAGAGCCTATCGAAATGAAGAAACAAGGCTATCAGATAGTGAGCATCCCAGACGGTTGGACCTACATTGTGCCTGGGGCTGGCTACTACTACGACTATCTCAATACCGAGCGTCTGCACCAGTCTTGGACGCCAGCTCAGGTTGGCAATCAGAAGTTCGAGGAGCAAGATCCATCGCTCCTAGGCGGTATGTTTGCCGTTTGGAATGACCACTATGGCAATGGCATTACAGTCAAGGATATTCATCATCGTCTGATGCCCGCGCTACAAATGATGGCTCTCAAGACTTGGACAGCCCATAGCACGACGATTCCCTACGCCGACTACGAGCGTCAGCGTCCTTTGCTTAGCGAAGCTCCCGGAGTGAACGAACTGGCGCGCCTCGGGACAGAGCCTGCTGAGGTATATGGGCAAGCAACTGTCTCGCCCAAGAGCGAATTGCCATACGAAGAAGTGGGGTATAACTATACCGTTAGTTGGGATATGGAGCTATCCGATGAGGCAATCGGTACGGAGCTATTCGGCTCGTCTAATGCGGTCTTCTATCTCTCTTCGCCCGAGAGCGGACGCTTAGGTTTCTTGCGAGACGGCTACCTAGATACGTTCAATTACACCTTGCCCAAGACTGGTAAGGTGCAGATCGCCATTCAAGGCACAAACAAAGAGACTGCTCTCTATATCAATGGCAAGCTACACCAGAGGTTGGATGTCCAGACCGTGTACGTGCCACAGCAAGAGCAGGAGCGTCTCAGTACGCTCTATCAAGCTCCCGATCCATTCACTCCGACGGTTTACCGAACGGGTAAGAAGATGCACTACCACCGTACGCTGGTTTTCCCTCTGCGTAGAGCAGGGGCGTTTAATAGCAAAATTACTAACCTAAAAGTTTACAATTATCTGCTGTATAAGTAGTAGATCTATCCTATGAACACCGCATTGCTCCCACGAAGCAGAGCCGAGAGAGTATATATTGCCTTGTGTGCTCTAGTCGTCTTGTCCCTATTACTGGGCTATATCCCTAGTCTGCAATCATACTTTGCGTGGCTGACGCCACCCGTTGCCCTATTTCTCGGCTTGCTCTGTGCTGCGCTATTCGGCACGCCGTATGCCAAGGCCAATGCGCGTGCCTCCAAACAGCTACTTCAGTGGTCGGTCGTAGGGCTCGGTTTTGGGATGAATCTGCAGGAGTCTCTGGCCTCTGGTGCTGCTGGGATGAGCGTGACGATCGTTAGCGTTTTCGGTACTCTTGCTCTCGGAGTCTTACTTGGTCGTCTGCTTGGTCTGGAGCGCAAGATTTCTTACCTCATCAGTTCGGGAACGGCGATCTGTGGCGGCAGTGCTATCGCGGCAGTCGGCCCGACGATTGATGCCGACGATCGGGATATGTCCGTAGCTCTCGGAGCGGTCTTTGTGCTCAACGCTATTGCGCTGTTTATCTTCCCGCCCATTGGTCGCTACCTAGAGCTTAGCCAGCACAGCTTCGGCACATGGGCCGCGATTGCCATTCACGACACCAGCTCCGTAGTAGGTGCAGGAGCAGCCTATGGCGACGAAGCTCTGCAGACTGCGACGATGATTAAGCTAACGAGAGCTCTGTGGATTATTCCTCTAGCCTTCGTTTCATCGCTTCTCTTTAGCCGAGGTAGCAGACGTGTGCGCATCCCTTGGTTCATTGCCTACTTTGTCTTGGCGATGATCATCAATACCTACTTCTTGCAGTCCACAAGCCCAGAGCTAAGCCGATGGATTAGCTCGCTCGCCCGTGGGGGTATGATGCTGGCGATGTTCTTCATCGGCGCATCGCTTTCGTGGCAATCTCTACGAGGTATTGGGGTGAAGCCTTTTGTATTGGCCATTGTGCTTTGGGTGATTATAAGCGTAAGCTCTCTCGCTGGCGTTATCTTTTTCGCTTAGGCTGATAGCATAAATGCAATAACCGCCTGCACGCTCACTGTGAGCGTGCAGGCGGTTATTGCATATCTAAGCTATTAGCTGATTAGCCTAGCAGTAGAGTTTCGACCTTTTCTTTTAGTTCGGCCTTGCCCATTACACCAAGCATTAGCTTAGGCTTGTCACTGCTTGGCTGAGCGAATAGGAGCGTGGGGACGGTGCGGATGTTGTAGAGTGCTGTAAGCTCGGGCTCTTGATCGACATCAATCTTGTAGATCTGGATGCGACCTTCGTACTCCTTGGCGACCTCCTCGAGTAATGGTGCTAGAGCTTGGCAAGGACCACACCAAGTGGCATAGAAGTCTATCAGTATGGGTAGGGCGTGCTTAGCCTGCCAGCCTGTCGGATTGGTATCTACGTCGTGAATGAGCTGAGTAAATTCAGCCTTAGAAATATGATTTACGGCCATTGTTTGTAAATAATTTTCGCTGTTGTCTGGGAGTAAAACAAGCCTCTGTGGCTATTGTTCGCTTAGCTCTTTTTTTGCGGTATATAAAAGACGGCTACACCTCGGTATGAGAAGTGTAGCCGTCTTTTATGTTTGATTCTGCTACTTAATCAGATAGCGATAGATATCATTGCCGTTGGCATAGAGCATCAGTAGAAGCAGTAGCACCATCCCTACGGTTTGGATGTACATCATGATCTTGTCGCTGAGCTTGCGCCTTGTGATCATCTCTACGAGGATAAAGAGGATGTGCCCTCCGTCTAGGGCAGGGATAGGCAGTAGGTTCATCACTGCAAGGATGATTGAGAGGAAAGCCGTTACGCTCCAGAAAGCCATCCAGTCGAAGCCCGAGGGGAATAGCTTAGCCATCGTCCCTAGACCGCCCATAGACTTAGCTCCTTCCTTCGTGAAGACATATTTGAGGCTACCCACATAGCCGCCAATAGTCGTGGTAGCACGGCGAATACCAGCAGGAATTGCCTCCAAGACACCATAGTCGATTTGCTCCACAGGGTAGAGGTCTGTCATGGGGCGAATGACCACACCAATCTGCCCTGCCGTATCTATGGGCACTTGGTAGCAGACAGCGTAGCTATTGCTCTCACTGCCGAAAGCTCTAGTGCCTAGCTTGGCCTGCCCCGTAGGGATAGCCATAATCTCTGCAGTCGTGCCCTTGGCTGCTTGCAGAGCCGAGATAACAGCCTCGATATCAGGCGTAGCTGCTCCGTTTACGGCGATGATATTATCGCCCTTGTGTAGACCTGTGGCAAGCGTCTCGTCTCGCAGGACGCTATCCACGACGAATGGGATGCGTGGAGTGGCGAAGTTTTGTTCTGCAGCCAGCATACGCTCTACGAAGTCACTGGGCATGCTGATGGCGATCGTGTCCTTGTGGTCACGTAGTACCCTAATTTCTTGGGCATTGATGAGCTTACCAGTAAATTGAGGGCTTAGGGCATTGAGGTGTCCGACGCCATCAACTTCGAGGATGATGTCTCCATCCTTGAAGCCCACTTGCTGAGCAACTTCGGAGAACTTCCAGCCCGACTCTACGGACTTGCTATCAAGATGCTTGTCTCCCCAAGTGAAGGCGATACCGATGTAGATGAGCATCGCTAGGATGACGTTGAAGATGATACCGCCAGCCATGATTAGGAGGCGTTGCCAAGCCTTCTTGCTTCGGAATTCATCTGGCTTGGGTTCACTCTTCAGCCCCTCGCTGTCTAGGGATTCGTCGACCATGCCCGCAATCTGGCAGTAGCCGCCAAGTGGTAGCCAACCCAAGCCGTAGGTTGTGCCACTGCGCTTAGATTTGTATTTGAAAAGCGAAAACCAAGGGTTGAAAAATAGATAAAACTTCTCGACCCTTGCACCAAACAGACGAGCCATGGCGAAGTGGCCTAGCTCGTGGATGAACACAAGGATAGAGAGCGAAGCAATTAGTTGTAGGATATTCATATCAATTTGTTTGTTACTTATTCATTTATGGGCTTAGCGTTGGTGGGCTCTCACCCACTCCCAGCTGAGGCGACGTATCTCCGCGTCTGTTTGCTCTAGGATCTCCATGTCGATTGCCTTCTCGTGCGTCCGCTTGCAGAGCATTTGCTCGATTAGACGGCTCATATCGGTGAAGTTGATTTGCTCGTCAAGGAAGGCCGCTACTGCCACTTCGTTAGCCGCGTTCAGCACACAGGGGGCATTGCCTGCGAGCTCGATGGCCCGATATGCGAGAGCTAGATTGGGGAATCGCTCGGTGTCTGGTCGCTCGAATGTGAAGCCTTGGCTCAAGAAATCGTAGCGAGGATAATCGTTGGGGATGCGACGAGTCAGACCAAGTGCGTAGCTAATAGGTAGGCGCATATCGGGGATGCCAAGCTGAGCCTTGACTACGCCATCGCGAAACTGCACCATCGAGTGGATGATGCTCTGCGGATGAACCAAGACGTCTATTTCGCTCGGATCACAGTCGAAGAGCCACTTAGCCTCCATCATCTCGAAGCCCTTGTTCATCAGCGAAGCCGAATCGATCGTCACCTTGGCTCCCATAGTCCAGTTGGGGTGTTTGAGGGCTTGGGCTACACTCACGTGCGTTAGGTCTTCTTTGGAGAAGGTGCGGAATGGTCCGCCCGATGCCGTAAGGATAAGACGCTCGAAGCGCTCTTCCTCTCCGATGAGGCACTGATAGATCGCCGAGTGCTCGCTATCCACAGGGATGATGCGTGCACCGAACTGCTGAGCCAGAGGCATAATCAGCTCACCAGCCACCACTAGGGTCTCTTTATTCGCCAGCCCGATTGTCTTGCCATGGCGCACTGCGGCTAGGGTTGGCCGTAGCCCAGAGTACCCCACCATAGCTGTAATAACCAAGTCTACCGCTTCGTGCGTTACCACTTCTTCGATTGCATGAGCACCTGCAAGCACTTGGGTCGAGCGCCCCGATAGAGCCTCTGCTACATTGCTGTACTGGCTCTCGTCTGCGATTACTGCATAGCGAGGTCCAAACTCCAGAGCTTGACGGATGAGTAGGTCGGCATTACGTCCCGCTGTGATAGCATAGACCTCGAAGTCCTCTGGATTGGCTTTGATAATGTCTAGGGTCTGCGTCCCGATAGACCCCGTAGAGCCTAGTATTGCGATATGTCGTTTCATAAACTAATCTATGTCGTATTCGGCAGAGTCGTCAAGTAGCCCAGCAGGGATAATCAGAGTGATTGTGCGTTGCGCCACATCGATGCCCACGAGCAGTTCGTCTGCGACGGGGAGGATAAGCTCTTCGCCTGTAGTACGCTCCACGGTAATCAAGGTGTTGATGGTCGTTTCGTCTACATCGGTGATGGTGCCGATCAGCTGATGACCCTCTGCATCTAGCAGGTTATAGCCAACGAAATGTGCATACTCGAGTAGGTCGGCCACATCTTCGGCATCGATCAGATAGGCTTTGTCTAGCCAAACGGGCGTATTGACCCAACGATCGGCTGCCTCCTTACTGTCTAGCCTCGAGAACTTGATGATGTCTATATCGCCAGCCTTGCTACGGAGCCCCTCTACGCGGAAGGGGATCAGTAGGCCTCGCTCCTCTAGCATCAAGAATAGAGCCTCCTCGTCGTCCACAAGATTGCTGATGTCAATGCTTAGCTTGGCTGTGATCTCTCCCGTAAGTCCGTGGCTACGCCCGAGCGTGCCGATACACTCAAAATCTTCTTTCTTCAACATATTTACACCGTCTGCACATCTGCCATAAAACTCGCCAAAGTTCGCTAATTATCGCCACTTGACCAACAAAGGACAATCTTGACTGTGCGCACGAGCCCTCTTCGGCTATTCGGTTGATGCCGCAGATCATTTCTTATATCAACAGCTAAAACCTACAAACGGGTTTTATGCTTACAGCCATTTATGTGGTAGAGATCAGCCTAATTAATACACCCTGCTTGTCTTTGGCGACGCAGCACGCGGCGTCGCTATAAGCTGAAACCAATCGCCTGTCGATTGGCTAGTTCCGTCCTGTAGCAACGCTGTGCGCAGCGTTGAAAACCAAGGGCTGAAAGCCCGTAAGTCTCCCAGACTAGGGCAAATGAGCGAAACGAATGTCGCCCTAGGTCAAAATAGGTGTAATATGGAGCGCTGTAAGTGCAACACCATGGCAAAGTCTAGAAATCTGTTTTTCGCGTTTTTGGTTAAAGGATGTAAACGAATTGGGCTGAAATTGGCGCAAACGAGAAGGCGATTGGGAACGATTGATTGAACTTCACA
>JAUMYV010000060.1 GCA_030528445.1 Porphyromonadaceae bacterium
GCTTCGGGACATTGCCCGAGGGCTTCGGGGCTGTCTATGTCTGGTGGGCCTTCATCGAGGGAGCACTCAAGGCCATCTTTCCGATTCTGATTATCATCATGATGGCGATCTACAGCTACAATGTCTTGCTCGAGAGCAAACAGATTGAAGTCATCAAACAGCAGTTCACAAGTATCTCTAGCGACAAGCGCATCCAAGTCCTCCTGATCGTCTGGGGCTTCGGGGGGCTGCTCGAGGGGATGGCTGGCTTTGGCACAGCTGTCGCAATACCAGCAGCCATCCTCATCGGGCTAGGCTTCAAACCTGGCTTCTCTGCTCTGGTATCACTCATCGCCAATAGTGTGGCTACAGGCTTCGGAGCAGTAGGAGTACCAGTGATCACTCTGGCCAAGGAAGCGATGGGGACGGACGTATCGGCCGATGTAATCCGCATCGTAGCAGGGGACGTAGTCCTACAGCTCTCCGTGCTGATGTTTATGATCCCATTTGTAATCCTCTTCCTGACCGATACTAGCCGAAAGTACATCATCCCCAACATCCTACTTGCCCTCGCGGTCGGGGCAATATCTCTGGCGACCCAGTTTGCCGCAGCATACTGGATTGGCGCCGAGACTCCCGCCATCATTGGGAGCATCGCCTGCATCATCTTCCTCGTGATCTATGCCAAGGTCAAAGAAGGGAAAAAGGTAGACGCACCTAAATACACGACCAAGGAGCTTGCCAAGGCCTGGGCAGTATACGGTTTTATCCTGCTATTCATCGTTTTGGCGAGCCCACTCTCTGGCCCTATTAGCGACTTCCTCAAGACAACGCTAGTGTCCAAGATCCATCTGCCCATCTATGCCGAAGGCAAGACCTTCAACTTCGGTTGGCTCTCCAACGCTGGCCTGATGCTCTTCCTTGGTGCCTTCATCGGAGGATTGGTACAGGGCGTTGGAGCAGGGCGTCTATTGACCATCCTTGGTCAAACGGTGGTGAAGCTACAAGCCTCTAGCGTAACGATTATCAGCCTGGTGGCTATGAGTTCCGTGATGAGCCACAGCGGCATGATTCTCTGCATTGCTAATGCTCTAGCCGAAGCGACAGGCTCGCTCTATCCTCTATTCGCCCCACTCGTTGGTGCAATTGGCACATTCGCCACTGGGAGCGACACCTCCTCCAACATTCTCTTTGGTAAGCTACAGGCCGATGTCGCCGGACAAATCGGGATGGATAAGGCTTGGCTTGCGGCAGCCAATACAGCTGGTGCGACGGGTGGCAAGATTATTTCACCCCAGAGTATCGCCATCGCGACAGCCTCATGCAATCAGCAAGGTCAAGAAGGGGCTATTCTGCGATCGGCTCTACCCTATGCCTTGGTATATGTGCTGATTGCCGGACTTACGGTCTACTGCTTCTCTCACCTGGCGCTCTAGGATAGAAGCATACACATACGACACCAAAAGGCGGCTACTGCAGAGGTAAATTACTGCGGTAGCCCCTTATTTCTGTATACAACGCCTATGAATCCATCAAAGGCTCATGTGAAGCCCCCCAGATTCTCCCGACAAATTGTAGGATTTTTTTGTGATTTTGTCGGATTTCCCTACTTTTGTGGCTGAGGGAGCGGATGAGGTCTTTCGTACTGTTCATCAGCCCTTACAAGCGGTAGTAGCTCAGTTGGTAGAGCATCGGCTTCCCAAGCCGAGGGTCACGAGTTCGAGTCTCGCCTACCGCTCTTTTTGTACCCAGAAGTTCAAATAGATTGACTGACCCTTATGTCCTTTTTCTCCAACATTACCCACGAACTATCGCTGTTTAGCTTCGGCGAAATCATCAAAGCATTTGCTCCTCTTTTTGTGACGATAGACATCCTAGGTGCCATTCCTATCGTGCTATCGCTCAAGGATAGAGGGCAGAAGTTCAGCGCGGCACAAGTGGGGATGTATTCTTGCTTGGTGCTACTATGCTTCTTGGTTATCGGAGAGCCTCTACTCGACAAGCTGGGGGTAGACATCTCCTCTTTCGGTGTGGCAGGTGGGATTATCCTCTTTGTGATGGCTGCCGAGATGGTCTTCGGGATACAGATCTTCCGCGAAGATGGTCCTACAGCTAACGCGACCTTCATCCCCTTGGTTTTCCCCCTTTTTGCAGGGGCTGCCGCTTTCACTACGATCCTGACTCTACAGGGGCAGGGCATAGCTATGGTCAATGTCGCCATGAGCGTCATCCTCAATATGGTCGTTGTCTACTTGGGGCTTAGATTCGTAGACCCAATTGAGCGGATGCTTGGGAAGAATGGAGCGTATATCCTGCGCAAGTTCTTCGGGGTAATTCTGCTAGCTATTTCGGTGAAATTCATCGCCAATAGCTTGATTGCCGTGATTGCCACAGTACGCACGGGAGTCGAGGCGGCTATGCAGTAGAGATCTGGTTGAGAAATATCCACTAGGCTATTGGGTAGTGTCCTGCTCCTCGATAGCCTAGTCTATTTTGGTATTAGCTTCAGTATGATTGACCCAATAGAGATTATCCAGCGGTATTATTCGCCAAGTAGCCAGGCTTATCGCATCCTCGTAGCACATAGCCAAGATGTGTGCCAGATGGCGACTGAGATTGTGCAGGCTCATCCCGAGCTTGAGGCCGATTTGCAGTTTGTCCAGGAGGCGGCTATGCTCCACGACATCGGGATCTATCTAACCGACGCCTCGGGCATCGATTGCCATGGAGACGAGCCCTACATCAGACACGGCTACCTCGGAGCAGAGCTACTGCGTAGCCTCGGCTATCCGCGTCATGCTCATGTGGCAGAGCGACACACGGGTTCGGGGCTAACGATGCAGGAGATCAGACAACGTGGGATTGATTTGCCCGAGGGCGTCTATGCCCCCCAGAGCGTAGAGGAGCGGATTGTATGCTATGCCGATAAGTTTTTCTCCAAAACCAAGCTCGGCAAACGCAAGAGCCTAGAGGCCGCTCGTCGCTCTCTGCTCAAGCATGGTCAGGAGGCAGTTACCCGCTTCGACGCGCTACATCGAGAGCTAGGACTGGGGACGGAAGCGAGCCAATAGATAGGTCAAGATGATATTCTGCCAGATGATGTAGCAGGCGATGGCTACAGGAGAGAGAGGCAGCAGGAATAGCGACGCTAACCATAGGGATAGCGTCGTATTTTTTTGCCCTAGAGCGTGGCGAATGGCGTGTTGTTCCACACCTAATCTCGAGGCGAGACTATGCCCAATTAAGTATTGAGACAAGCAAGCCACTAGGCTGATGCCGGCAAGTAGGGCTATCTCCTGCCACGTCCAGTCAGAGTGCTGACGCATAAACTCGGCTGTGTGCGCCATGAGCAGAAGCAGAGAGAGTAGCCAGATGAAGAAGGGTAACTGCCTGAGCCGAGAGATGCGCTCGGCTAGAGAGCGACGTAGCCACAGCAAGCCCCATGCGAGGGCAATCGCTGGCACGATGAGCGGAGTAATGCTCCAGAAGATCTTCGAGGCTTGTGTGATGAAGGGGACATCCGCCCCAGCATCACCCACCAAGGGCAAGACCGCGGGCGCAACGAACATAATCATCGTATGGCTCAGTAGGACGTAGGTAGTCGTGTAGCCAGCTTGCCCACCGAGGAGCATCACGAGGGTGGGCGCGGCAGTTGCAGCAGGAGTTAAGAATAGCAATAATGCAGACTGGGCTGCGAGCAAGCCTAGAGGGAGGGCGCAGAAGTAGGCCAATGCGGCCAACACAAGCTGAATCACCAAGAGTACCCCATGAGAAGTCTGCAAGCGTAGATCTCTCGGTCGGATGCGCAAGAACGTGAGGAAGAGCATCCCCGAGATTGTATAGGGAATGAGCGGGGCGAGTGGTGCCAGCCACCGACTAAGGACAATGCCAACCAGTAGCACCAACAGAGGAATTAGGTCTTTGCCCCGCATAGATCTAGTCTCTAGGGAGGTTACGCTCTACCGAAGCGATGAACTGCTTGATGGACGAGAGCCCGAACTCATCTGGCTGAATCTGGCTGAGCGGACGGATCACAAGCTCCGCAGCATCGTCGGCCGCTACTGCTCCCTCGAAGCTATCCATCCGTACAAGGAAGAATAAATCGGAGGTGTAGACGGTGACGCCAGAGTAAGGGTAGATGTTGGGGAGAGACATCAGATAGCTGATGTTCTGGGCATCTAGGCCGGTTTCCTCCTTGATTTCGCGCCTCACGGCAGCCTCCACTGTCTCTAGTGGATCGACGAATCCACCAGGTAGGTCGAGCGTTCCCTTGGCAGGCTCGAAGGCGCGCCGAACGAATAGACCATTCCCATGGGGGTCGAGTACTAGGCAAGCCACAGCCGAGGCAACATTGGCATAGTAGGTAAGCCCGCATTGCGCGCAGCTCTTGGCTCGCTCGCCGTGATTGGCAAAGCCCTCTGCCCCGCAGCGTGGGCAGAACTTGAAGCTATGTAAAGGATTCTCTGCTAGCATAGCGTTTCGTATCAAATCGGTATCGATAATGAAACAGAGGCTGCGCCGAGGGTTCTACCCCGATGCAGCCTCCGCTCTATATATTTAGTCGTATAGGTCTATCGCCTCTATGCGATAGGCTTAGCTTCCCAACCAAGAGCACTGGCTCCTAGTACGGCTGCATCGCTTTCTTTGAGCTGAGAGAAGAGCAGCTTCGTTTTGCCTTTGTAGATGTTGAGCAAGTTCTTCTCCATATGGTGTCTGATGGGATTCATCAGCAGATCTCCAGATTTGGTTAGGCCACCGAAGAGGATGATCGCCTCTGGGCTAGAGAATGTAACGAAGTCGGCAAATGCCTCCCCTAGGATCGCACCCGTAGCCTCGAAGATCTCTAGGGCTAGCTTATCGCCCTTGATTGCGGCATCGAATACATCCTTGGAAGTAATCGTGTCGATGTCTACTGAGCGCATCAAACTATCTTCGGAGCGAATGCTCAAGTATTCGCGAGCGGTGCGTGCTACTCCAGTGGCAGATGTGTAGGTCTCTAGGCAACCCTGACGGCCGCAGCCACAGGTACGTCCGTTTCGACGAACGATCATATGCCCAAGTTCCCCTGCGAAGCCATCGTGTCCGTACACGAGCTGACCGCCCACTACGATACCACTACCCACGCCTGTACCGAGCGTAATGACGATGAAGTCCTTCATCCCACGAGCTGCGCCATAGGTCATTTCTCCGATGGCAGCTGCATTGGCGTCGTTGGTTAGTGCTACAGGGATGCCCATACGGTCTTGAATCATCTGTGCTAGAGGTATCTTTCCTTTCCAAGGGAGGTTGGGAGCAAATTCGATCGAGCCAGTGAAATAGTTGCCGTTTGGAGCTCCTACACCAATGCCTCGTATCATCTCCTTGCCACCTACCTGCTCGATGAGCATATTCAGACCAACCTCGAGATCGTTTAGGTATAGTTCGATGTCGTTATGCGTACCTGTTTTGATAGATGCGTTCACAACTACGTTGCCTCGTGCATCTACAATACCGAAGACCGTGTTTGTGCCTCCCAGGTCTACGCCTATTACGTAGGGCTTCTCCATAAGAGTAGAGCTTATTCGTTTGTAGTTAGTTAATAATTTATATCTCTGTGGCAAAGATAATGTCTTTTTTCAGAATGTAATGCTTTTTACTTCTTTCAAAATACATCAAATCACGGCGGAGTTTCAGTTTATTCTGTTGAGATGCCTAATTCTAGATATCAAGTAGCAGGCCGCCATTCCCCCTGTCAATCAATGCTTTGAGCCTTGATATAGCGAGGGGATACAAGAATCGAGGCACGCTGTGGATTGGCACAACACACCTCGACCAATAATGTTCACACAGATGTATAAACCGATATTATTTCCTTGGGCTCTACTGCGTCCAGACCGTATGGAAGTAAGGCGAGAGGATAGCTACGGCTCGGTCTACCTCTTCGGGTGTAGGTTCGTGAATGGCCTCTAGGGCATAGGGCTGGCCTAGAGTCTCATACTTGTGCTTGCCGTAGGTGTGGTAGGGCAGGATCTCTAGGCGCTCAATATTGGCAAGGCCACCGAAGTGTTTGCCTAGAGCGTGTAGATCTTCCTCGGCATCGCTATAGCCTGGCACGAGGACGTAGCGCAGACGAACGGGCTTACCTATCTCGGCGAGGATCTGAGCCGTCTCGAGCGTACGCTTATTGTCGAGCATGGTCAAGAGTTTATGACGCTCTGGGTTAATCTGCTTGCAGTCTAGCAGGACTAGATCCACCAGCTCCCACAGCTCTCGGACGTACTGATTGTGAATACTCCCATTCGTATCTAGACAGATATGGATGCCTGCGGCCTTGAGGTCGTGACAGAGCGGAATGAGCTCTTTGGCTTGCACGGTCGGCTCGCCACCGCTGAAGGTGATGCCTCCACGCTTGCCGAAAAAAGGTTTCTCATTGATGGCACGGCGCAGGACCTCACTTAGCTCTACGAGCTTGCCATCCTGACCGATAGGGATTGTGTCGGGGTTGGCGCAGTAGAGGCATCGGAAGTTACAACCCTGCAGGAAAACGACGAGCCGGATACCCGGCCCGTCGAATGTTCCCAAGGATTCGAATGAATGTATTCGAAGCATTGTCTGTGGTGATTATCTGATTCTCTTGTGGAATGATCGAGAGATGACCTCGAGCTGATGCTCACGACTGAGCTTGATGAAGTTCACTGCATAGCCCGACACACGGATCGTCAGCTGTGGATAGTTCTCTGGATGCTCCATAGCATCCTCGAGCATCTCACGGTTGAGTACGTTGACGTTGAGGTGGTGTGCGCCCTTGGTAAAGTAACCGTCCATCATGGCGATGAGGTTCTCTACCTGCTCTTCCTTATTAGATCCCAGTGAGTGGGGGATGATGCTGAAGGTATTGCTGATGCCGTCCTCTGCGTCTGCGTAGTCGAGCTTAGCCACTGAGCTGAGCGATGCGATAGCCCCATGGTTGTCTCGGCCGTGCATGGGGTTTGCTCCAGGAGCGAAAGCCGTACCAGCCTCACGTCCGTCGGGTGTAGCACCCGTATTCTTGCCATACATCACGTTGGAGGTAATGGTCAGCACCGATAGCGTTGGCTCTGCGCCCTTATAGATAGGCAGATCGCGTAGCATACGAGAGAAGAGGCTCGTCAGTTCGGTGGCGATGCTGTCTACGCGGTCGTCGTCGTTGCCGTAGCAGGGGAATTCGCCCTCGATCGTGAAGCCCTCGGTTAGCCCCTTTTCGTTGCGCTTAGGCGTTACCTTGGCGTACTTAATGGCAGAGAGTGAGTCGGCAGCAATAGACAAGCCAGCCACACCATAGGCTAGGTTGATGCGTGGGTTCGTGTCGATGAAAGCCATCTGAGCACGCTCGTAGTAGTACTTGTCGTGCATGTAGTGGATGATGTTCATCGACTCGTTGTAGATGCGTGCCACTTCCTTGAGCACAACGAGATAGTTGGCCCATACTTCGTCGAAGTTGAGCACATCGCCCTTGAGCTCTGGGATATTCTCCAGCATCACAGTGCCAGTAGCCTCGCAGCGTCCGCCGTTGATGGCCAGTAGGAGTGCCTTAGCTAGGTTCGTACGAGCACCGAAAAACTGGATGTGCTTACCGATGTCCTGAAAAGACACACAGCAGGCAATGCCATAGTCGTCCGAATTGCGCGTCGAGCGCATCAGGTCATCATTCTCATACTGGATAGAAGATGTGTCGATAGACACCTGAGCGGCAAACTGCTTGAAGCCCTCGGGTAGGCTTGGCGACCAGAGTAGTGTGATGTTGGGCTCTGGGCTTGGGCCGAGGTTGTAGAGCGTATTGAGGAAGCGGAAGCTCGTCTTCGTCACCTTGTGGCGACCGTCGAAGAGGCGACCACCGATAGACTCCGTTACCCATGTTGGGTCGCCAGCGAAGATCTCATTGTAGGCATTCATACGTAGGTGGCGTACCATACGTAGCTTGATGACAAACTGGTCGATAAGCTCCTGAGCTAGCTCTTCGCTTAGGCCATTGTGATCTTGGTCGTACTGGATATAGATATCTAGAAATCCAGACACATTACCCAGCGACATGGCAGCCCCGTCCTGGTCCTTGACCGCAGCCAAGTAAGCAAAGTACACCCACTGTACGGCCTCCTGAGCTGTGTAAGCAGGGCGACGAACATCGAAGCCGTAATCGGCAGCCATCCGAATAATCTCGTAGAGAGCCTTAATCTGCTCAGCAACCTCTTCACGCAGGCGGATGCGCTCCTCGGTCATAGGGCCGGTCAGTGCAGCTAGGTCGGCTTTCTTCCACGCGATGAGGCGATCGGCGCCATAGAGAGCCAGACGGCGATAGTCGCCGATGATGCGCCCACGAGCGTAGTTGTCGGGTAGCCCTGTCAAGAAGCTAAGCGAGCGGAATTTGCGGATTTCGTCGGTATACACATCAAACACGCCATCGTTGTGTGTCTTGCGGTAGTGGGTGAAGATGTCCGTCACACGAGGATCTACCTCGAGCCCATTCTCATGCACCGCCTTCTCTACCACCTTGTAGCCGCCGAAGGGCTTCATAGCACGGCGAAGCACCTGGTCGGTCTGTAGGCCTACGATGACTTCGTTCTCCTGGTCAATGTAACCGGGAGCGAAGGCGGTGATGCCAGAGATGGTTTTGGTGTCGATAGAGCGAACGCCGTTGTTGTCTCGCTCCTCTTTGAGTGCCTGTAGGCAGAGATCCCAAATCTTACGAGTCTTCTCAGTAGGACCGCATAGGAAGCTCGAATCGCCATCATAGGGCGTAATGTTGAGTGCGATGAAGTCACGGACATTGAGTTCGTGCTCCCAAGCACCACTTTTGAAGTTAGGTTGTTGTTCCATATAGCATTTTTTTTGATGAATGAGACGAGTTTAGCACGCAGTGATTCGCCACGTCCAACAAACTCTTCGGGGACGATGCTTGATCGTGCCTCCTAGAGTAAGGTTTTGGGTTTAGCTACTGCCAGGCTCTTTGCGTAGCAAAATTAAGCATATCGACCCTATTAATCTAAATACTTTATAAAAATACCCACTAATAGGTATTGACAGGCATGGACTGCTCTAGCGAGAGCAATGGCGTCTCGATGTTTGCGACAAAATTAACCTAACGATTGCTCCCGATGCGTCACAGATGTTACAGCCCTCTCGACTGATGCGATATGGTAGCCTAGCCCGACGCATGATACTCTAGGCGACTACGTATTATGCGCGTCACCTCCATATTTATTATATGGTGTGTAGGCTCCTAGGTCATCGGCTTATCTTCTCCTGGGTCTGGGTTTAGGCTTAGAGGTCGTAGAGACGGGTGTGCCGTGGTATTTTTTGTAGCCATTGACGTCTATCACGCTCCAGCCTTTTCCCTTGGCTAGGCGTACATCGCTTTTTGTGCAAGCGTTGCTCTCGTTAGGGTCGGCCGTGTCGATGATGCGCAGCTCGTCATCTTTGCCACCAAAGGGCAATGCCTTCATTAGACGCGTCATCTCTACACCTCGTATTTGGTTCGAGTAGCACTGTATATGATTCAGTGCCGAGCCCTCTGTCGGTAGCTTGATTCGGAGCAGACGATTCTTCATACAGGTGACGCTCTTCAGCTCTGTATTTGAGGATAGATCTAGCTCCTCTAGCTGATTTTCCTCACAATGTAGGTAGTACTTGAGCTTGGGCGTATGATGAAGGTTGAGCGCTCTAAGGGCATTCCGGGCGCAGTTAAATTCGGTCAGCTCTGGGCTGTGGCTGAGGTCGAGTGCAGTTAGCTGGTTATCACTGCAGTTGAGATGGTATAACTTGGGGTTATGGCCTAGATCCAGAGCTTGGAGCTGATTCTTGGAGCAATCTAGATCCGATAGTATGGGTAGCCCAGACAGGTCAAGCTCTTTGATCTGGTTATTGCTGCAGTTCAGGCGATAGAGCTTATCCCCTCGGACGCTAAGCGTAGAGAGCGGATTGTCGTGGCAGTGCAGTTCGCGTAGGTGTTTTTGGTGCGATAGGTCGAGGTGCGTAATCTGATTATAGCCACAGCTAAGATCAGCGAGCAGAGGATTTCGGCTGAGGTCTAGATTCGTGAGGTTATTCCGCATCAGGTATAGCTCCTCAAGCTTGGGGTTATGCTTGAGGTCAATCTCCTCGGCGATGCCCAAACCCCAGCGCAGTACCCTTAGGTCTCTACATCGAGACAGGTCGAGATGTCGTAGTTGATTCTCACCACATTCTAGATATTGCAGGGCGGCGTTGCGCGTGAGGTTTAGATCTTTGATCTCTGTGTCGTAGCAGTTGAGGCTGATGAGGTGGGGATTTTGGCCAACGTCGATCTTGACTAGAGGAATATAGCTGCAGTTCAAGTCTGTTACCTCTCCTGCGATGACGATGGTCGACGATGTGAGCGTATAGGGTTCTCTAAATGCTTCGCTTAAGCCTCTGATCTCCGATAGGTGGGAGCTTTTTAGCTGATCAACCTCTTCGACGATTGCTTCTTCCTTGATGCCCGAGATGGTGACGGGGCCTCGAGCTGCGATTTTGAGCGTGATTTCCTCTCCTATCTTCTTAGTCGTCACAAGCGTAATCGTGGGGAGCGACTGAGCTGCGATAGAGAGAGCGGTGCCTAGCCATAGAGCTAAGGTAAGCAGTGGTCTCAAGCATTGGTCAATTTGCTTCTTCATAGATGTTCGTTTTTACTTAAATGTAGATTCTGCGTTACGCGCAATTTATAGGTCATAAGCCCTAATACCTGTAGTGCGATGTAAAGGTAGCCGAAATTTATATTTTAGCTCAAATTTCAGAATGTTGATGAGAGCAATGCCTCGAGTAGGGGTAAAAACGGCACACCTCGTATTTGGCCTCTAGGGGGCTCTAGATTGCGTCCGACCTCGTTTTGGCACTTGCTCCCAGCCGAATGAAAATAACCGCCTAAAACGCTTGTTTTGTATCACTCTGGTAATGAGATGGATAAATTGGTATTTACTCCGATTGGCTCCAAGTTAAGCTCCGATTTCAGCATTTCTCTGCACTAATCTTTTCGGATGTGTATAGACACCACGCAGGATTGTAGGACTAATCCGAAAAAATCTCTCAGAGTTTTTTGGCGAGAGAGAATCAATCGCCCCCAAATTGCCCTCCCATTCGCCTCGGTTTGTAGCTTTGTTTGTTTACATACTTTAACTCAAAATAAGCAAAACTGATTGCCAAGCTCCCTCGGTATGATACTTGATTGGTCGTATTTCAATAAGTTGTCTCATAGATTGTTTGTTTCTTCCGAATGAAATTGGTACCTTTGTGCGCTCAATTGGAGTACAGATTCATGGCGATAGCCTATTGCCTCACGCTCGTATAGAGGGGCAAACGACTCTGGGGCTCCCTTTGGGCGGATGCCCTAGTGCGGTTATCTGGGCAAAATGTTTGCGTGGCGGTGTCTCAGAATGCACAAAATGCTGTGTTGCTTGCGACATTCTGCTTCGGTCACATACCTCCAAAGACCGCATTCGGCGTCTCTGTATCCCCCGATGCCCACGCTCTCGGGGACTCTTCTCTGCCTCTGTGCCACTCCTCACGATGCCCGATCGTTTGTCTAGCGATTGGGCATGTAACGAAAACATAAACAAGCCGACGCCAGATAAATGGCTAGGCTCTTGGCTTTAACCCAAACTGAATAAAGAAATAATATGTCCAAATTAAAAACGATGCATGTCTCTAACGATAGAGACAGACTACAGTACGAACGTCCAGAACTCGTGCTCCATGGTCTACATACCCCCCTTAGTTTGCTCACGACGATGTCGGAGTCTATCCTCCATCTGGAGGGTGATGTAGAGAATTACCAAGAAGGTGATGAGTTCTACTAATGTAAGGCTAACAATTAATAAACGAAGATGAATTTGATACGATTTGTAGGTGTATGCCTACTCGGTGTGAGCCTAGTTGCTTGCCAAGATAAGTTCCAAGAGGTGGACAGCACCCTCCCCAAACCTGCCCCCGAGGAGGGTATATCCCTTGAGGAAGATTATATTCCCCTCTTTGAGGCGGATATGGAAATCTCGGAGAACGAGTATAGAGCTTTCCATATGACTCTACAGACACAGCCAAACAATACTGGAGACCATGCTAAGCTCTACTCTCCTCGACTAAAGTTCAAAGTGGGAGCGCAGGAAGAGGTTGACATCCTTTTGAGAAAATCAACGGGTACTGGGGTTAAGTTTTTCCGAGAAAGAGGTAAAGCCGAGTTTATAGCGGTTAGTAATAATGACCGCAATGCCAAAGTGAGAATTTGGATCCAGAAAAAGAACCCCAAGAAGAATAAGAGCCCATTTACTTTTGAGCAAGGGGAAACCTGGCATGCCATGATTATCATAGGGGCAGAGGCCGGTGCCACTCAGGCTGAAGGAGAGAATACCCCCGTCGCCATCTTTGGAGAGAGACCTGCAGACAAAAGTTGGCTATCTTCTCCTGCCCGTAGAGATATGAAGAAGGCAATTGCCTCATTCATCGGAAATAACCAAACGGCAGGGTCTGGTGCTATTGGTGCGTACCGCCTTACTGGGCATGGAGATAATCAGGATCTAGGATACTATGAAATTCCACTTGTTTCCAACTGGAAGCAACTTGTGATTATTCAAAATGCTAAGCCAAGCCATGACCCTAAGATTCCTAACGACCCCCAAACCTTGTTTCGCTTAGCTAAGGGGACTGGCTTCTCGATTAAACCTCAGGGGGTGCTTCTAAATTATCAGGTTTCGGTGAACGTATATGAAGGTATAGATATGCGCCGCGCTGGGGTTGTGTCCAATACGTTGGATTTTCAGGGGATGTATCTCCTTGATGAAGATAATATTAAGAAGGCCTTTGAAGCTCAAAGCCAAGCTACGGATGGGTTCGGTATCCCTGCCTGGCAGGGGACTAAGTCTGCATTGAATCGAGTCTTAGGACTCAAGATGTACAAAGCCTCCGCAGAGGACTATGCCCTCGGGTTTCCCTGGGATATGCCCACGATCTCTGACATATTCGCCCAAACTCAGGGTTTTGGAGCTCTTCCGATGACTCAGACAATGAGCGAGGCTGATGTTTCGATATCGCATTTTTATGGCTTTTCTCCTGGCGGCGAGTACCCAGATCATGTTACTGGCATAAGGCTCGGATTTACTACTCCTCGAATCAAATCCAATCCCGATAACCCCCCAGGAAACTATCCAGATGTCGCTAGTTGTGTACACTGGGCGATGCCTAAGGAAACGCCCCCCGCTAAGCCCTTTACCTACTTCTGGATTAATGCGCACTCTATGCACAATGCGGAAGAATACTATGCTTATAGAGGAGGGCTAGGTGCTAACGACGAAAAATACTTGGGGTTCCTCGAACAGGATAGCTATCGCGGGCAGCCTATGGTGGTCGTGCACCAGACTAATGCCAACTTCAAGGATCAAGTAGGCAAGACTCCTCGTCTCTATGCGACGCTGAGCACTGACCTGATGATTACAGAGCTCACCTATAAGAAGGTCAGGAATGAAAACTTCTCTGTCGTCGAGCTACAGAATCCGTCTAGGCTCCCCCTCGATCTTAAGAACTATGCGCTTGTTCGTTTGGTCTCGGATGGATACAAGATGCTGTATATGAAGGGGGTAGGGCAGCTAACCGACAAGCTAGAGGACGCTCAGTTGTATTATCTAAGCAGTCTCCAAAAAGGAGATATGATTCCTGGCTATGGGGCAAAAGATGGTATGTCTATAGCTGACCCAGCTAGACCAACTCAGGAAGAGCACAATAAATCGTTTACTGGGTCTTATCAAAGGCCATTCAACCAGTTCGAGTATGAAAGCAAAAGGCGCCTTGAGCCAGGGCAGACTGTACTACTCGGTGCTTCGGGCTATGCCTCAAAGGGTAATGCCATTACCTTGCAATCTTGGTGGTCGAGCTTCTTCCCAAGCGCTCAGCAACAACGATGGTACGACGGTGAGAAAAGGTTACGCTACTTTGCCTTCTGCAGAGGAACATCTGTATTGGATATTAATAGTAATGGAGTGGTAAACGGAGCCGCAGATGGTCTCGCTCTGGTCAAAATTATTGATGGTAAGAGAAAAGTCATTGATGCAACAGCCCCTGTAGGGAGGAACAACTTATACTTCTCGGGAGATTTTGAGAGCTACAAGAATAAACTTGGGAGTGCTGTAATAAGAGGTGATTACTACACCCAGAAGCGTAAGGATGGGGTAGTCTTTCCTTACATGGCTCCTTACCGTACTACTAGGAAGCTTCCTGTCTCCGAGTGGTGTGACGACTGGGAACTTCTTCAGACTCCAAATAGCCATAAGCTCGGTCACAGATGGTTAGCTTCTATTGATGGTAGTGGTGTAGGAGAGAATCGGTACATGATCCTTTCTCGCGGTAGCTATTTTGTCGAGAAAAGAACATCTTTGGGTAACCCCGAGAAATACAAGAATTCTCGCCCAGAGCATCGCTAGGTTGTCTCTCTCTATTGTAGAGGGCGCATGACGAATAATGGGGCTGTGGCAAAATTCACTTTTGCTGCAGCCCCTTTTAGGTGTTTCAGAATGC
>JAUMYV010000061.1 GCA_030528445.1 Porphyromonadaceae bacterium
AAGAAACTACCGAATTCTTATTCCATTCCTTACGCCGAACTCACGTTATTTAATACAGATATGTACCTAAAACAATGGGAATTATCATATGATTCGAGTTATAATTTGACCACTAACACACATATAAAAACAACATTTTTAATCTTTTATTTCATTGAAAATCAATTAGTAAAGGAGATCTAGAAACCCATCAATCACAGCACACATCATTTCGTAAATAGTTTACACGAATTCTATAATTATTGTTTTTTGTAACTTCGCAGGATATTTACAATGAGACGGATATATATGGGAAAGGAATTACTATTAGGGGAGGAGAAGGCAAGTAGGTCGGAGATATTCTTTTCGAATTTGGCTTTCAAACAATGCCCAACATCTCTCTTTCGTTTACCAGAAATTACAACGCTAAAACAAGGCGATAGAAAGGTTTATCGTAGCGAAGGTTATTTCATCCTTCTTTGGGTAACGGGAGGTGAACATATAATTGGAGATGAGAAACAAGCACTTCAGACAAGCCACGGAAATCATATTTATTTAGTCCCAATGGGTGGGTTTCTCTCTATTGAGAGCATTGCAAGTGGTGTGACTTGTTTGTCCATGCGCTTCAATCCGAGTACACATCTCTGCCTAGGTGAATGTCCGGGTAATCAGGGAAATCATAGAAAAGGGGGCAGAAAGCGTAAGCTGAAGGCTGGTCAGCCGTCTACGATGCGTGCGATGCCGATGTCTTCGGGAGTTGAGTTGTGGGGAAAGACCATAGCTCTCTATCTCAAGTTTCCGCATATTAAGCTTAATGTATTCGACATCAAGCTGCAGGAGTTCTTCTTATTGCTACGGCTAGATTATACGAGACAGATGTCGGAGGAGTTTCTTCGATTTTATCACTGCAAAAACACGGGTTTCAGAACCAAGGTTTTTCATCTAGGGTACAGCAATGCTACAATAGAGG
This sequence comes from Porphyromonadaceae bacterium, assembly GCA_030528445.1. Classification (GTDB taxonomy): domain Bacteria; phylum Bacteroidota; class Bacteroidia; order Bacteroidales; family Porphyromonadaceae; genus Porphyromonas. Next base: position 950 of record JAUMYV010000061.1, read on the forward strand.
AGCTAAGTAAACAATTTAAGCTATCTCCTACTACACTCAAACGTATGTTCGTCGAGGAGTTTGGTTTATCTCCTCTCAAGTGGATGATGCAGCAGCGATCACGATATGTGTACAACGATATCATGCAGCAAGAGATGAAACTACAGGACATTGCCGATCGATACGGCTTCTCTAGCGTCAGCTACTTGTGTCAGTTTTGCCGTAAGCAATTTGGTTATACACCCCAACAAATCAGGAAGAACTACCGACTGCCTGCCTACGAATAGTAAGGTATAATAAATAGAGATATGATAGATCGAGTAAGCGTATTGTTGAGCATCTTGTCCCTCATCGGTTTGAGCTTTGTTTGTGCGCTAACGCTAGGGATTGTAGGCGCCTTTTTGGGGTTGAATCTTGATATGTCCAATGCACATAGCGCGACTCGCCTGCTGCTCTCGATGTTTGTCTATTCTATCGCTCTATTTTTGCTGCCACTAGCATTTCATCCAGTAGGTAAACGTGCTTTGGGCAAGTCAAATCCACTCAAACTAAGTAGAGAGCTATGGGAGATTATTACCTCCCGTAGCTCTCTACTACTTCTCGTGGCCATAGCCACAGCCATGATTGTTGCATCTTCATCGCTGAGCTTCCTATCCGAATGGATTATTGGGATGCTCCCCAGTGGCTGGGGGATCGCTACCGAAGACTCTGTGTCTACTCAAATCAAAGGACTCCTGCAATCTGGATTTGCGAATAACGTCATAGAGTTCGTCGTGATCTGCCTTACGCCAGCAGTAGTCGAAGAGTTGTTTTTCAGAGGGACTATGCAACGTCTTTTGGTTGCCTCTAGCAGACACCAGCCGCGACTTGCGATCCTCGTTACAAGTGTTATTTTTAGCTTGGCACACCTATCTGCCGTCGGCTTCCTCTCGAGGCTACTGATTGGCGTAGTTCTTGGCTATAGCTATTACTATACGGGACGCATAGCCATCCCGATACTTCTGCATCTAATCAACAACTTCGTCGCTTGGCTGATGCTTATCTATTTCTATTAGGCTTAATCTCATTGCCCCCAAAGGAGTCTCGCTCCAATGGAGCTAAGGCTGTACTTATTCCCTTTCGTTATAGTCATATAGGACTGCTGAGTCGCCCCAAGAGCTTGATAAATCTTGGCGATGGGCTCAAGCATAGAACCCTCGAAGTCTATTTGGTCAATGGATTCCTGCTCCTGCAGAATATAGTGGAGCAAGATAAGTGTCTTGAGTTGATAGCGTCCACTCAATGTTCGATTATTACCTTCTGCTATCAGATACGCGACTCTTTGATGTCTGACGAAGAACGAAACCATAGCGAGTTGACCTGTATCTGGGGTTCTCAATCCCACAAGTTGCCCCTCCCCCCTCTCTGCACTCCGAATGATTAGTCGCTCCTGAAGGGCAAAATCACTTTGGTATTTCTTATGGTCAGCCGTTATTCTAAGTAGTGTCATAGCTTCGTCAACCGACACCTCCGATACGTATACAAAGCCTGCTCGCTCACTTGCCTTAAGATTCTTGCGCAGTGTTGAGCTGATGGACCGAAGTAGCTCCTCTCTAGAGGTTATCCCAGATATATCCCAGATATAATTGTAGCGTGTAGTTTGCTTGTAGTCGAGCCAGCGTAGCCCTAGCCAATCTGTGTAGCTTGGAGGATAATTAACTTCGTAATAGGTGTGTTTGGGCAATTCCTTATGAATAGTCTGGCTAATGACCTGCTTTTCATACAGACTGAGCCCCTCGGCTAGGAAAAAAATCCCGCTATACTGACAGAAAGGCGGTGTAATCAGTCGTCCATAGCTAAGGATGCAGGCAAATACTGCCACACACGTATGACCACTGAAGCAAGCTATATAGAAGGCTCTACCTCGACTGGCCTCAGCCAACCACCAAGGCTCATAGTAGAGCGGATAGACAAGCCCACTGAGCAACGTCTCGTATTGCTCAGCCGAAATCCTCTTGGCTGTGTAATGCTTGGATTTACTCATGGTCTGATTAAAACAAAAAGAGGTCTTCTCTATATGCTAGGCAAGATGGCCTGCTCCATGAATAGTAGAGCAGCCTTGCGCTCTGTCCCTCCCTCCGCACTATAATTGCCAAGTGAACCATCGCGTCGGATTATTCGATGGCAAGGGATGAATGGTACGATTGGATTGCTTGCTACGGCAGATCCAACAGCGCGAACAGCTTTCGGACTCCCGATAGCCTGAGCAAGATCTGAGTATGTCGCCACACTTCCAAGAGGTACCTCAAGCAATGCACGCCAGACTTTAAGTCTAAACTCTGAGCCCATAAGATGTAATGATATACAATCATCTGCCGAATCGCTGGGCTTGAGGCAAGAGAGTAGCCGCCTATGCCACTGCGCAGTGGCACGAAATATCTGTGCTTGACCGAAGGTGAGCCGAAGAATATCTAAAGCAGCTTCGGCAGACGTACAGAATGTGCTGTAGCAAACGCCCACATGAGTCGATGCTATCAACAGAGATCCATAGTGCGTATCGTAGAGGTCGTAGTCTATCCGTAGCTTATCACTACCCATCTGGCACAAAGCTACATGGCAATGGTAACCCATAGGAGCACAAATGAAAGTATCTTCTAGGCAAAAAGAATCGACACAGCCCCCCAACATAGCCCGTTTACGACCTACTACTTACTCCGCGATATAAGCTGCATAAACTCCTCGCGCGTCTTAGCTTCCCTAAAGGCTCCAGTGAAGTCGCTCGTCGTGGTCAAAGAGTGCTGCTTCTCGACGCCACGAATCTGCATACACATGTGCTGAGCCTCTATTACGACGATAACGCCTAGAGGGTTGAGGGTCTCCTGGATACACTCCTTGATCTGTGTCGTCAGGCGCTCCTGCACTTGTAGGCGTCTAGAGAAGACATCTACCACGCGTGGGAGCTTGGAGAGTCCCGTAATGAACCCATTGGGGATATAGCCGATATGCGCCTTGCCAAAGAATGGCAACATGTGATGCTCGCACATTGAATAGAAATCTATATCACGTACAATGACCATCTGCCTGTAATCCTCCCGAAACATTGCGGAGCGAAGTATCTCAGCGGGGTCTTGTTGATAGCCTTGGGTAAGAAACTGCATAGCCTTGGCCACACGTTCGGGGGTTTTGATTAGCCCCTCTCTTGTGGGGTCTTCGCCTATCAAGCTCAAGATCTCGAGGTAGTGCTGTTCGAGGGCTTGCTGGCTCTGCAAGCTTTGGGCTGTGCTATTATCAAGGTTGTTATTCATCTGCACTTGGGTCATAGTTGAGTATACGTACTTTGTCTTTGATCACATAAGATTCTTTGCTCCAAGCAGGCAGTACGCCAAGTAGGCGATTGCGCACCTCTCTAGCCTGAGACATAGAGAGGAAGTCTCCCACTACTAGTCGCCAAAAAGGAGCATTGAAGCTGATGTAGCAGTTGTACTCTGGCACAAGCTGACGAATAAGCGCAGCGCGTGAGTGAGCCTCGGCCTTGGACGAAGGTCTATTGCCACTAAAAAACTGGATGCGATAGCCCATCAGCAAGGAAGTATTACCCTCTCGACCTAGGACTGTACCATAGCGACCCGAAACCACCCCTACTAGACGTCTGAGCTCCTCGGACTGATAAATCACTACGTGTCCCTGTCCCGGAGCCTCGCCCTCAAGTGCCTCAAAGATATTCTTAGGCACAGCCTTAGCCGGCGTAGGCGACGTACTCTGCTGAGCCAATAGCGCAGTAGCCATACCCAGCCATAGCCCAGTAGCCATCAAAAACTTAGACATAATACTCATCTCAAAATAATACTAGAGGTTAGCAATACCTACTCGGCTAAGCTCCGTAGGCAAATATACGAACCAAAGGCAAGAGGGCAAAAAGCTCCCCTTGCCTCTGGTCTAGCACTTGAGAACTAAACAGCCTCAATGATGGGTAGGAAGTCCTCTACAACTAGAGAGGCTCCACCGATAAGACCACCGTCTACGTCAGGGCGGCTGAGCAAGTCTGCAGCATTCTTCTTGTTCATGCTACCACCGTAGAGAATCGTACAGTCATCTGCGATTTGTTGACCATACTTGCCTGCAATGAACGAACGAATGTGGGCGTGAATCTCTTGAGCCTGATCTGCTGTAGCAGTAAGCCCTGTGCCAATAGCCCAAACTGGTTCGTAGGCGATCACAAGCTTAGCAAAGTCCTCTGCCGATAGACCGAAGAGAGCCTTGGAGATTTGCTCCTCCACTACTTGGAAGTGCTGACCAGCCTCGCGCTCTTCCTTAACCTCACCGATGCAGAAAATAGGCGTTAGGCCATTGCTTAGAGCTAGATTAACCTTATCTGTGAGGATCGCATCAGTCTCTCCGTAATAGGCACGGCGTTCGCTGTGACCTAGGATCACGTACTTAGCACCTGTAGAGGCAACCATAGCAGCAGACACCTCGCCTGTGTATGCACCCTTGTCCTTGTCCGCACAGTTCTCGGCAGAGATTGCGAAACCCTCGGCCTTAGCGGCAAGCGTAGCTAGATGTACAAATGGTGCAGCAATTACTACATCACACTTAGGGCTCTTACCCTTGAGTGCTTGATTTAGTTCGTCTACGAAAGCAATGCCCTCCGATAGGGTCTTGTTCATCTTCCAATTCCCTGCTACAATGTTTTTTCTCATTTCCTTGTCTTAATTTATATGTTAATAAGTCATTATGATTCCTATTATTTTGTCCGCGTCTGACGACCTATGATATAGCCACGTGCATTGATACGTCTTGCCAATAGCCTGAGCACACCCAACATGAGAACTGCTCCCCATAGGGCAAGTAGGAGCAAACGCATAGGTGAGGCTATCGTTCCCTGCCCTAGCTCTATACGAGTATGAATATAGTCAGGGATTTTGTCTATACTAGGCAACATCTCGGTAGAGATCTTGTCCACTACAACGCCCGATTTCATCACGATAAGGCCTGGATTGGCGCGAATCACTGTTTTGATTGTCGTGGCATCCATAAACAAGATTGGATAGTCTGCACCCGTCTGATAGCGCCACTCAGATTCTTCCTCTGGTGTAGATGCCGACACCCCATAGAACTTGTATCCCTTGTCTTGAGCATAGCGATAGAGCTCATTGATCTCGTCTATGTTGTCCTGATTGGCTTGATTCCAATTGAGAGAGAATAGGAGGAAAACCCCAGTAGTATCGTTAAGGATCTCATTCTCCATAGCCTCTCCCTGGGAGTTCTGCATCTCGAAGCTATAGGTCAGTTTACGGCTTTTGAGCTCTTCACTCTGTTCTTGCCCCTCGTACGTCCATGTCGTATCGGGGAGATCGTGTACCGAGAATTTCTGCACACAATCACCCTTACGATAGATAAATTGAGTCCCCTCAAGTAGCTCTGCCTGATAGGTTGAGTCCGCCTCCTGTATCTTCTGATTTAGGTCGAAGCCTATCTGATAGGGGCGAAAGTCCTTGTAGGGTAAATAGCGCTGATTGCAGTAGGTAAACACACCAATGCCCATCAGTGCCAATATCGCTGGAACCCATCGCTCACGGCGCGTATACAGATGGCTCATCTGCCTAGCATAGCGCATCACGAAGTAGGACATGGGCAAGAGGACAATGTTTTTGACTAAACTCTGTATATTGGTAAGCTTAATCAGGTCACCAAAGCAACCGCAATCCGTCACAGCCTCTGTCACATAGATGTACGTAGTGATTATGGTCATAACAACCATCACTACAAAAGTCAGACGAGAGGCGATACGACGATAGATCCCCATCAGCAGAAATGCCCCCAGCAGAAACTCCATAATGCAGAGGATTACAGAGAGAGGGAGGAATAGATAGGAAATCCACAGAAATTGCGAACCAAAAACCGTTCCAAAGTACTCCCCTACCTTAATCGCTCCGCCCACGGGATCTACAGCCTTCAGCAAACCAGAGGTTACGAAGACAAGCCCGAGGATGATGCGAGAGCTCTCTAGAAGCATTCGTTTGAGGTTCATTCCTGCATCTTAATTAGTGCGAATATGGCATAGTTGACCATATCCATGTAGTTGGCTTCGATACCCTCCGAGACCAAAGTATCACCACCCAGATCTTCTATCTGCTTCGTCCTATAGACCTTAGACAATATCAAATCAACGATAGATCCTAGACGCATAGATCGCCACGCCTCACCGTAGTCATGATTTTTGGCGGCCATAAGCTCTAGAGTAGCCGATAGCTTCTCATCGTATAGAGCCAGAGCCTTGGCGGCATCTATATCGGGCTGATCGACAGCGCCTAGATCTAGCTGTATCATGGCTACGATACCATAATTGACGATACCGATAAACTCAGGCTCAATCCCTTCATCAACTCGGCTCATTCCCTTGGTCTGTAGCGTTCGGATACGGCCTGCTTTGATATAAATCTGGTCGGTCAGAGAGGCAGGACGCATAATGCGCCAAGCTGCGCCATAGTCGTGCAGCTTGGAGGCGAAGAGGCTACGGCACTGGGCTACCACTCGATCTACCTCTAGAGCCGTCTGTGATACTTGGTTCATAAATTAGGTTTACTTTGCTTTTGCTGGTGCCTTCTCCAAGGCTAGATCAAGCACTTGGCTGATCTCCTCGACATAGTGAAATTGTAGACCACGCACATAGAGCTCCTTGATCTCGGCAATATCTTTCTCGTTCTCCTTACAGAGGATAATTTCCTTGATACCCGATCGCTTGGCGGCTAGGATTTTTTCCTTGATACCGCCTACAGGTAGCACCTTACCACGCAAAGTAATCTCGCCTGTCATGGCAATATGTGGGCGAACGAGGCGTCCCGTCATCGTCGAAACCAGTGAGGTCACAATCGTAATCCCTGCACTAGGACCATCCTTGGGAACAGCCCCCTCGGGCACGTGTATATGTACCTCTTTGTCCTTGATCGCAGCGTCCTCAATCCCGAGTTCGTCTCGATGAGCTCGGATGTAGTCTAGAGCCAGTACGGCACTCTCCTTCATCACATCTCCCAAGCTCCCTGTAAGGCTCAGCTTAAACTCCTGTCCGCGGTGTAGGCTACTCTCGATGAAGAGAATCTCCCCACCAACGCTCGTCCATGCTAGCCCCACGACCACTCCGGGATGCTCATTGCCCTGATATTTGTCGCGGGAGAATATCGGTTTGCCTAGGTACTCCTTGACCAGCGCAGGCGTTACCTCAGTTTTCGCCCCTACACTGCTGGACGAAGCCTCCTGCCAAGCAATCTTGCGCATGATGGCGGCAATCTTTTTGCTCAAGGCGCGCACACCGCTCTCACGTGTATATTGATCGATGATCGTCTCGATAGCCTTTGGCGTAAAGCGGATATTTCTCCCTGCTAGACCATGCTCCTGTGCGATCTTGGGGATGAGGTGTCGCTTGGCAATCTGCATCTTCTCCTCTGCGATGTAGCCAGATACCTCGATGAGCTCCATACGATCTCGCAAGGGCTGCGAAATCGCTCCGATATTATTGGCGGTGGCGATGAAGAGCACCTTACTTAGATCATAGTCTATGTCTAGATAGTTGTCGTGGAAAGTGCTATTCTGCTCGGGGTCGAGTACCTCAAGCAGGGCAGCTGCAGGGTCTCCCTTGTAGTCGCCCGAGAGCTTATCAATCTCGTCAAGCACGAAGACTGGATTGGATGTGCCAGCCTTCTGCAAGCTCTGTATGATGCGCCCGCTCATCGCCCCGATATAGGTGCGGCGATGCCCGCGTATCTCTGCCTCGTCGTGTACACCACCGAGGGAGATACGTACATACTTGCGTCCGAGACTATCTGCGATGCTACGCCCTAGGGAGGTCTTACCTACCCCGGGAGGGCCATAGAGACAGATGATTGGCGACTTCATATCGCCCTTGAGCTTGAGCACAGCCAAGTGCTCAAGAATGCGCTCCTTGACCTTCTCTAGCCCGAAATGCTCTTCGTCTAGCTTCTTCTGGGCGTTCTTGAGGTCAAAGTTGTCTTGGCTATAAACGCCCCAAGGCAGAGAAACAATCGTGCGAAGATATTGTACCTGTACAGCATAGTCGGGGCTCTGTGGATTGAGTCGCTCGGCCTTGCGCACTTCTTTCTCGAAGATCTCGCCTACCGCCTCCGTCCAGAGCATCTTGCTGGCCTGCTCACGTAGCTCTGCGATCTCCAGGTCGTGCGTGCTCCCCCCAAGCTCCTCCTGGAATGTGCGGATCTGTTGCTGTAGGAAGTACTCCTTCTGCTGTCGATCCATCTCCCTCTGCGTCTTGTTGGTTAGGCTAGCCTTGAGGCGAAGCATCTGTAGCTCGGACTGCTGGAAGCCGAGCACCTTGAGTCCTCTATCGCGTATATCGTCGAGCTCGAGCAGAGCCTGCTTAGCTTGTATGTTGATGCTCAAGAGACCAATAGAGTTATTGATCAGGTAGATGCCGTTCTTATTGCGTTGGAAGCTCTCCTGCATCTGCTTAGGCATCGCGTTGTGTATCAACTTAAACTGCGTTAGGTAGTTCTCCTTGATCGAGGCCGCCAGCACCTTAAACTCTGGGTTATTTCTACGAGGTACGATCTCGGTAAGCAAGCTTACCTCAGCCGATAGATGTGGTATTAGGCTATGCTCTGCCCCGATACGTACACGCTGGCTACCTCTGATGATAGCCGTGAGAGAGCCATCGGGCATCTCTAGTACCTGCTCGAGTGTTGCTACGACGCCGACTTCGTATAGGTCTGAGATAGTAGGATCCTCGACATCTGCATCTCGCTGCGTCACTGCGGCGAAGAGCGCTTTACTGCTCTCAGCCCAGCGGATCAAGTTGCGAGACTTCTCGCGCCCCACCAGTACGGGCATAATCTGCCCTGGGAAAAGCACCATATTGCGTAGTGGCAATATGGGCATCGTCGCTCCAAGCTCGTCGCTAGAGAGCGTGAAATCCTCATTCGGGTCAATATCCCCGATGATTGGCATTACCGAACTACTTATCTGTGACTGGCTTGCATCAAACAGCTCATCCAGTTCGTTGATTTCTATCATGTTCTATTTTAGATACTGATTCACTATTTACACCACGCTTAATATAAGTGGTCGATAGATTACGAAAATATTCCGTTTAATCGCACAAAATTACAATAAAATGCCTAAGCCAGCAACGTGCTGTGCGTATTGCAGGTTCAGATATCATTGCGCCACCATTGCTACGGAGGGGGGTTGGATTGATGATTCGGTTAAGACTCCTCAATGGCAAGAAGACAACCAAGAATAAAAATAATAGTAAAATAAGGCCAAGATTTTTGGTTAAAAACAATACGACCCGAGACTGCTATATCTTTGACACATAGACAACAGTGATTACTCTAGATATTCTCTCTTTTTCGAAAATGCACCCCAAGCAAGTATCTGGCAGGCTTCTTTCGAATAAATGCGGATTATACACCCTTCGTATACTCTGATTACCAGTAGATTATGATGGATATTTTCGAAAATGCGATTAAGACGAGTGCTATATGAGGGTTTTTCGGAGATTATATGGATAGGGATAGACCTACTTCTATATCGCTAGATTTATATTTTAGACCAAATTTCAGAATGTTGATGAGAGAAATGCCTCAAGCATAGGCAAAAAACGGCAGACCGCGTATTTGGCCTCCAGGAGGCTCTACACGGCATCCGACCTCATTTTGGCACTTAGCCCCAGCTTACCGAAAACACCCCTCTAAAACACCATCTTTGCAACAAGCTAATAAACAGATAGATAATATCTTTTTTCTTATCTGTTTGATAGGTTCAAGGCTCACATTTCAGAATTTCTCTGCACTAATCTTTTCGGATCTGTGTACACATCCCAGCAGATGAGTCCTACAATCCGAGAAAAACGCTTAGAGTTTTTGGTGCTTCACCTCATCTGCCCCTCTCAAAGGGAGCTGAAACAGCGCCAAATACTTAATGATTATTTACAGATTAGGCGGAAAACAGGTTTTCGCTTAGGCGGCAAATAGACTATGAAGATAGCACCTACTATGCCGAATATGCTGACTAAAATCCTCGGCCAATACTTTATTATTTGGGATCTATCCTATTGGTCTTCGAAGAAATTTTATAGATTTTTCGGGGCAGATGTTGTAGGTTTATCAAAAAGCACTACATTTGTGGTGTAATAGATAGGTAATACACCTATAGGATATAGATAAAGGTATCAGCGGAAATTGGTCAACATCATTATAATAACCTAGCGATGATTAAACTAAGAAACATACATAAGACCTACCTTGGAGCACAGCCTCTGCATGTACTCAAAGGGATAGAGCTCGAGATCAAGACAGGGGAGCTCGTAGCCATCATGGGGGCTTCTGGATCTGGCAAGAGTACTCTGCTCAATATCCTAGGCATCCTAGACACCTACGACGAAGGGGAATATCTACTTGATAACAAGATCGTAAGAGCTCTAAGTGAGAACGAAGCTGCTGATATGCGCAATCACAAAATAGGCTTCATATTCCAATCTTTCAACCTCATCCCTTTCAAAAACGCTCTCGAAAACATTGCCCTCCCCCTATACTACAGAGGCATCCCATACGCCGAGCGTATGCGCCGAGCCGCCGAGTATCTCGATCGCGTAGGGCTATCTAGCTGGGCACATCACCTGCCTAGTGAGCTATCTGGAGGGCAGAAGCAACGCGTCGCCATAGCGCGAGCTCTAGTCACAGAGCCCTCAGTCATCCTAGCAGACGAACCGACAGGAGCTCTAGACAGCCACACGACAGAGGAGGTGATGCAGCTACTTAGAGAGATGAATGCAGAGGGGCGGACGATGATTATCGTTACCCATGAGCAGTCGGTAGCCGACCAATGCAGCCGCATCATACACATCAAAGATGGACTAATCGACTAATACATCTGTATATGCTAGGACGAGAACAAATACGAGAGATCACGGCAACGCTCTCGATGAATAAACTCCGCACCGTACTGACGGGGTTGGCCGTAGGCTGGGGTGTACTGATCCTAGTTATCTTGCTTAGCTCGGGTACGGGTATCAGTAGGGGTATCATGAGGAACATCTCGGCTCAAGGGCTAAACAATGCTGCGGTAGACATCTCCTTCGGCTATCTATCCGAGCCGTATAATGGCCTACCTCGTTGGTATGAGCCAGCCTACCACATAGACGACTGCTACGAGATACAGCGACAGATGCCCCAAATACAGCTAGTGGCACCATACAACAACCGCTGGGGCATCCAAGTGTCGTATGCAGATCGAACTGGCGAAACTTATCTATTCGGTGTCACAGAGGCCTATAGTCAGGTGAGACATCTCAAATACAAAGCTTCATCCAGTCGATTTATCAATACAAGAGACGAGCGTGAGATTCGTAAGGTTGTTGTACTCAACGACTATCTAGCTCGGAGCCTATTCGATACCGAAGAAGCTGCTCTAGGTAAGCAAGTGATGATCTCGGGTAGTAGCTACACGGTAATCGGTGTACATGAGGATAGCTATGGGGAGAATGGCAAGAGCTACATCCCTCTATCGACCATGCAAATCTTGAGGCTGAGCGGTTCGGGGAATCGAGCCAATCAGGTCTGGGGTATGCTGGCTCTATGCCCAAGCATCGATAGTGACGAGGCTGAAGAGGCATTCGACCAAACATTAACCCAGATATGTGCAGGGATGAAAGGCTTCTCTCCTAGCGACGAGCGTGCCATCCGTGTCGATTCGCAAGCAGCCATGCTCGGGACGATGAGGCAGGTTTTCTTCGGCATTGATCTGTTTCTGTGGCTTATTGGGCTAAGCACCTTGATTATAGGCGTCGTTGGGGTGATCAACATCATGCAGATTGCCGTCACCGAGCGCAAGCGAGAGATTGGTATTCGCAAGGCACTAGGCGCCAAGGCTAAGGACATCATCGGCATGATCCTCACAGAGTCAGTATTCATTACCCTAATCTCTGGGCTTATGGGGCTAGTGATCGGTGTAGGGATTATGGCATTGGTAGACTACATCATGGTGGTCAATGGATGGGGCGTCAAGGAGATTGGTTCCTTCAAGAGCTACCTATTCATCAACCCCAATATAACGGTAAGCACAGCTATCGGGGCAATCCTGGTGATGATGCTAGGAGGACTGCTTGCTGGCTATCTACCAGCTCTCAAAGCGCTTCGCATCCCTACAGTCGAGGCTATGAGACAGTAATGAATTCACAGGATAGATGGTTATGAAAAGGCTATTAGACAGAGAGACCCTACGCGAGGTAGGGCATACGCTAGGCAGAAATAAACGCCGAAGCATCGTCACATCGTTCGGGGTGTTTTGGGGGATATTTATGCTCGTTATCCTATTATCCCTGAGTAAAGGGCTACAGAACGGCATCAAGGAGATGACCTCGTCTGTTGCCCCCAATATGCTCCAGATCTACACAAGTGAGACTAGCCTCCCCTATTCGGGTTTCGGCAAAGGCCGCAGATGGGATATGAGCCCACGAGATATAGACATTCTACGCGCTCGTGTCCCCGAGATTAAGTCTATTGGCGCCTCTCTGCAGAATTGGGGCTCGAGCATCGAATACGAAGGCAAGAAGCATAGGCAGATTTTGGCTGGAGTCACGCCAGAGTTCTTCGCCATCACACTAGTCGACCTCATGGCTGGTCGTCATCTTAGCCAGCAAGATGAGCGAGAGCACCGCAAAGTGTGCATCATCGGCAAGCGTGTCGCTACAGAGAAGATGGGGCTTAGCGCTACGGAAGCAGTAGGTAAATCCGTACGTATAGGGGGGCATTACTACACCATCGTGGGGGTTGTCTCGGCCAAGAGTGAGAACTTCAGCATGGGAGTTCCGGTCAGCCACACCGCTTTTGCACCTCTAGGGATAGTCTCCTCGCTAAGCAACCGCCCCGAAGAAGTAGACTTGCTCTACGTCACGACACATCACCCCGAGCATAGTAAGCGAGCCAGTGAAAAGATTAAAGACATTATCAAGGCAGAGCATCGCATCGCACCAACCGACGAGACAGCCCTTCGCACATTCGACACCAATGAGATCTTCGCCACTTTCGATGGCATCAATATCGCCCTAGGGATACTCGTTTGGATTGTCGGGATTGGGACACTGCTCACTGGAGTGATCGGAGTGAGCAATATCCTACTCGTCACGGTGCGCGAGCGGACACAGGAGATCGGCGTGCGCCGAGCACTCGGGGCAAGGCCTAGAGATGTCCTTCGCCAACTCATACTCGAGTCGAGTGTGCTTACCACACTATCGGGGCTACTCGGACTAGTACTGGGCGTAGGCATTATGTCGCTCGTCGTTATGGCAACCAGTTCATCGGGCGAGGTTTCTTCCGATGGGCTAAAGTTGGTTAATCCGATTATCAGCATAAGTACAGCTCTATTGGCAGTACTCATCATAGTTGCCTCTGGATTGGTGGCAGGTCTATTACCTGCAATCAAGGCGATAGAGGTCAAGGCAATAG
>JAUMYV010000062.1 GCA_030528445.1 Porphyromonadaceae bacterium
GACGTTACACGCAGCCACATCAGACTCCTATCCGAGAGTGAGCGTATCGACGAAATCGCTCGTATGCAGAGTGGCAATAACCTCAACGATATTACCCGCGCAGCTGCAGCAGCACTACTACAGCAAGCACAAGACAGAACGAACAAATGAAACAGAATAAACTAATTTTTGGCCTTCATTCTCTACTAGAGGCCCTAGAGGCTGGTCGCGAGATCGACAAGATTTTCATCAAGCGTGGTCTCAAGACCGAGGAGACACAGCGTATCACCTCCATCGCTCGCGAGCGAACAATCCCAGTACAGGTAGTTCCAGTGGAGAAGCTAGACCGTATGACGCAACGCAATCATCAGGGCGTATTGGCTTTCCTCGCAGAGATTGAGTATACTTCACTCGATGCCCTTATTCCGATGATCTATGAGGAGGGGCGTGCTCCATTCTTTGTTCTGCTAGATGGGATTACAGATGTGCGCAACTTCGGGGCTATTGCACGCTCTGCCGAGTGTGCAGGTGTCGATGCAATCATCATACCAGAGAGGGGGAGCGTCAGCGTCACGGGTGATGCCGTCAAGACCTCGGCGGGAGCACTACATCGCCTACCAGTATGCCGTGTGAGCTCTATCCCATCGGCTGTCCGATTGCTCAAGGATAGTGGCATCAAGGTGGTGACGGCATCGGAGAAAGCCTCTACCCTCTATACTCAGGAGCCATTGACGCCCCCCATTGCTATTGTGATGGGTAGCGAGGAGCATGGAGCAAGCGACGAGACGGTTCGCCTATCGGATAGCCTCGTGCGCATTCCGCAGGTTGGCGCAATCGGCTCGCTGAATGTCTCTGTTGCTGCTGGCATTATCATCTACGAGGCTCTGCGCCAAGAATCTACAACCCACGAAGGTTAGTCTATAATTTATATACAAGAATCAAGGATGGGAAGAATACGGCTTCCCATCCTTGATTCTTGGTGGCTGATGAAAACTCAAATTACTTGACTTGAATCTTCTGGGTGATATTACCAGCCTTGATGATGTATGTACCCCTCTCAAGGGTTAGATTGATATTTGTGATTGATTTGGCGTCAGAAACTTTTTGCCCAAGGAGATTAAAGACGACTAAATCCAATGGCTGAGAGCTATGGATATGTACTACACAATCTTGAACCAATATATTCAGTGTGCTAGATCTATCCAACACGTCATCTACTGAGACATTTGCACTCTCCACTATTTGAGCAAACCGCTTCCATTCGGGCGCCTCTCTATACTTATTGGCTGATCCAATACTAACGGTGAGGATACTTCCCTCCTCAATTTCATCTGGGAATTCATTGAAGTCTCCTTCTTCGGCGAAGAACACAGGAGGTTCTGCTGCTACGATGGAAATTCTCTTTAGCTTACTACAAAGAGAGAAAGCATCGCCCAAAACTGTTTTGAGGGCGGGCCCGATGTGAAGCTCTTCTAGGCTGAGGCACCGATAGAATAGGTAGGGGCTAAGTACCTCAAGTTTATCAGGAAGCCTCATTCTCTTAATCCCAGTCTCAGAGAAAGCTCGACTATGAATATCTGTTACGCTTTGGGGAACTTCAATATGCTCCACGTTGGGACAAGCTTCGAAAGCAGATTCACCAATCTGCTCTACTCCCATTGGAATCACCACATTAAGACTGTCGGCATGCCCTTGAGGATATCTTAGCAGAGTTTTCTTGTCCTTGGTGTATAGTAGACCATTGATAGAGGTGTAATGCTTGTTAGCATCTGCTACTCTGAACTCTTTGAGGTGATACATTTCTTGGTTGGAGCCAACCTCATCAAACTCTTCTAGGCTGCTAGGTAGCTCTAGAGACTCTAGATGGATACAACGATGTAGAGCAGCTTCACCAATCTTTTTGAGTCTCTGAGATAGTGTAAGGCTCTTGAGATACACATTTCCCATCATTGCACAGGGGGCAATCTCTTCTACAGTTTCTGGTAGGACATAAGAGATGAAGTTTCTTCTAAATGAAGGGCTTAGGTACATCGTCTTGATGTCCTTGTCATAGAGAATCTCATCCTTAATTGCCAAGTGCTTGTTTTCTGGACTTAGCTTAATCTTCTTGAGATAAAACAAGTCATAAAAAGCGTCCTTGCCGATTTTGAGGAGGTTAGCACCAATTTCTAACTCAGTAGCCTTATTTACATACATGAATGCTTCTTCCTCAAGTTCTACTACATTGTCTGGGATAACAATCTTTTTGAGTCTCGAATAGGCAAAGGCTTGGTTCTTGATAATTGTGATGCTATTGGGCATAGTACAGTTTTCTAGCTCTAGCCTAGGATCGTTGAAAGCACCCGCACCGATTGCTACCACTGTATAGCTTGCTCCATCGTACGTAACTTTCTCTGGGATAACTAGGTTCTTGAAGTTTCTTTTGTCCCGAGGATCCTGTCGTTGTAGTTTTGATACTTCAACGGTTTTGGCTCCTTCGTCTAGAACAGCATAGCGTAGAGGTGCAACGAAAAAGGTTTTGACCTTCTTGTCTGCTCTTAGCTGGCTCTGCTCCTTAGCTCTTGTTGATCTTGCATACAGATTTTCGTGCGCTTGATCGGTCTGAAGCTGGGCTGACGCGCCCGATAGACAAACCGCCAAAAGTACCGCAGATGCAAATAATTTTCCTTTCATAATACTTAGTTTTTGCCGATGTGAATGATGTAATAATGTTTCTATACTTGAGATTTGAATGGATTACTCTCCACGTGATAGTTTGATTGTATTGTCAGGCTCTTGTTTATCCTCTAGAAGAATCCAGGACGGTTTATAGGGGTTATCTGTAGTCAGCCTGAAGGTTCTTCCTGCACGATCCTTGTCGTTGAAGTCTGCGCTCTCGCCTATGTTGGCAAAGGGAGCGACAAGTAGCTCTAGTTGGAATAGTTGTACAAGCTTGCTATTGATGTTGTCTCTGAGAGTCTTGTGGGGATTATAGGTGAACTTAACCTCCGTCTCTGAGATTACTTCCATATCGACGGGTATGTGGAACACACGCGTTCCCATACCTAAGTTACTGACGTTAATTACTCCCCATACACCTAGAGAGCCGCCAAAGCTTGGGTGCCTGTGCACTACGCCGAAAGCCATTACCTCTAAAGAAGAGCCAACACTGTTGCAGATGGCCTTTGCACTGGCTATTGCCTTCTGAGCTCGACCAGTAGAGGTCTTCGTATCAATACCCCAAACACCTCGCCTTAGATGGTTGGGTAGAGGTAGTTCGCGTGCTTGTAGAGTGCATGAACCATCGGGGCTACGCATCGTCGGTGTCTTCGTAGTATAATCTCTATCGAGAGTTTGTATACGCATCCCTGCGATTTCTAGGGGGGTATATAGCTCAATCCCAGTAGGTGTGTATCTGTAGGGTAGCGAATACTCTACGCCATTTAGATGAAACGCAAGGTGCCTCTCTTGAGTCATCTCTACATCGTTAATTGTCGTACCAGCAATGGTAAGTGCATTATAGTAGATGTGGTTGTCTGTAGAGGAGGTTCGGATACGGTTAAGTGATTCTTCCCAGTTCCCAGTCTTGGCAGGAGTCATCACGATCAAAGAGCGAGATTTAGCTCCTCTGAGGATGACGCTATCAGGCGAAACCTTTAGGATCTGATAGCTATAGTCTCCTCCTGCCCCCTCGCTGATATTGGCTCCCCTAAAGACATGTAGGCGACTATTCGGTTCCGAATAAATGTGTATGGCTCTATTATAAGTGTTGAAGACTATGGAGGGACCATTGGAAGCATTGATTTCATAGTACCCTTCGTCGACAGGACGACCAGGCTCAAGTAGCTCGGATGCTGCATGTACGATACCCTGATTCGAGAAGCGAACGAAGGTTGTGAACCCGCCGTAGATTTGTCTGTCGGATGGGTAAACTCTCATTTCCCAACCATTGGGTGCAGAGGGCAATATTTTTAGAGCCTCTTGTATTGTGGTTTGCATTCTCTGCGAGGGGCTTTCGTCAAATATCAGTGTTTCGCGACGCTGGCATCCCCAATTCACCGAGATTGCTACTATGACTACGATGATAGCCAATAGATGCTTGTTTATACTCATAACCATTGCTATTTGGTATTTATGGCCAAAGAATTAATATCTAGATTCTCGATTTCTGTCTGTCGACGCAGCACGCAATCCCTTAGAGCATTCAGATTGATTCCCCAATCGTGCTGTAGATAGTTGCTTACAATCTTAAACTTCTGATTGATTAACTCTCTCCCTTCATTACCTGCTACAAAGAGCTTGGCATCCCATAGCTCTGGTGCATCTGTGACAAAGGTGGCTTGTAGCTCTACGAAGTCTTCGTAGTGCTGGCTAGAGGCATAGGGGCTAATGAAGCCAGCTCTAAGTGCATTAATCTCACTGACTCGAAGCTTCTTAATCATATCCAATCTTCTCTTGTATATTGAGTGTTCGCTCATCAGCTTGTCATCGGATTCCATCTCTTTCTTTCGTTTCTTGTAGAGCTCCATCTGCTGGCTTTCTTCTTTGGTACGACGACTCCCGAGAGCATACAAGCGATAGTATTCTTGAGCGATTTTGGTATACTCCTTGAGCTTGTCCGAGCGTCCATCTGCGAGCTCTTCGTAGACAATATCGTGGATATCGTCTGGAGTGTTCCAAGCCTTACTCCACGTGTCGGAGCGATAACCATTGGCTGTAATCTGCCTAAAATCTGCAGGGTAGGGCTTGGTCTGATTTTGGATATGACCAAACTCATGATGAATTGTTTGGAAGTAATATAGGTTTAGCTCAGCAATGCTATTGGGGTTTAGGTCATTGATCCTATAGAGCGTCATCTTCCTCCCCCCCTCAGCAGTACCCAGTATTTGGGTTCCGTTATGGTTATATCCAGTAGACCCCACTAGATGTAGTACTTTGGGGAATAGTTGGCGGATGAAATTCCGGCTAGGCTTGCCTGCCGAGCCTGTTACCTCATCGTACGCCTCTAGGCAAAGATGTCGTGCCAGATGTGCAAATTGGATGCTTTTGTGAAATTCGGCAGGTGCTAGATTGTACCGCCTATCGCTCTCGTTGTCGTCGAATTTATATTTTACTTCTATATTGTAGGGCTTCATATAGTTTTCATATAGCCACTTGTCGAAAGCATTCTCTTGTTTGTGTCGATCCTCTATGACACTTGTGTCGTGCTTGATTGAATCCTCCGACGCACAAGACGTCAATAGCAGAGAGAGTAGAGAGCAACCGATATAGATGGGGTTTGAGGCATACAGGCGGCGTCTGTAGGCTTTGCCTAGTACTTTGGTAAGACTTCTAAGTATAATCATTGTTTTACTTGCTTTTGGGTTAAACCTGATTGGGAGGGGTTTTCTATTTGCCTCTATTGCCCTGCATACCAGCAGACAAGACTTCTAGAGGTAGCTGTAGAGCTCGCCGAGGATCGTTCTTAGTTAGTACATTGGATGTGACCGTTACGTTATTGCCGTTCTTGATTGTTACGCGTGTGATCTCAATGCCATAACGCTTGACATCCATCCAGCGTAACCCAAGATGCAGGGTCTCAAGACGCCGCATGTGTAGTAGCACCTGTAAATAGTGTTCTTGTTTGGTGTTGATACTCATATTGGCATTGAGCTTCTTACGAGGTGTCGGTTCCAGGGGGGTATGGTAGGGAGTCTTCTGATTCCACTCTTCAATCTTTGCTTCGGTAAGCTCTATTGGATCTTTCAGAAAGTTTCTTAGATATATGTTCATATCTTGCAGCGCTTCTGCATACTTTTCTTTGTGAATGTATGCTTCTGCTCTTACTAGCAGGGTTTCGTCTGTGGTGAAATCTGCATATGTAGTACGTAGGTAGCCGACCCCTGCAGCTCGGTTCGTATACTCAAACTGCTCAGGGATACGAGGTAAAATGACCTTAGAGAACGGAGGGGTTAGTACTGCAGGGGCTAGTTTTAGATTTCCTGTTCCCGCCTCTGTGAAGTTGTCTCCCCATGCCCCTGAGGTCATAATAGTTTCGGTCGTTGCTACATAGGTTACATGATTGTATCTAGCTCCTACGAGAGATGCTCCGAAAACCCTAGATGCACGACCATAGCTTGTGAGTAGCAATAGATTGTTTTTAGCTCGATGATCCACGTGTAGGATAGATCTATTGATAAATCCAGTCTCACCCGATGGTAGCTTGGCCAGTGGTGTATAGTCGCGCAAAACGGAGGCTGGGTCGTCTCCTAGTACTGCAGTTGCATATTTTATGGCCTTGTCCCACTGCTGTGCATAGAGATAGAAACGTGCGGCAAAGGCGTGTCCTGCACTTTGGTTGAAGTGATATTTGGGCGTGGTCCCGTACACGGCATCTCTAATCAGAGGTAGCCCTTCTTCTATATCCCGTTGAATAGCTTGATAATTCTCTCCGAGTGTTTGTCTGTGGTACTTTGGGTTAAGTTTCCTCTCTGGGCGTTCCATATAGTATACGCCTAGGCTATCTTTATTGGAGATGGGGTCATAGGCTTGGGCGAACATATTAGTTAAGATGAAATGCCCATAAGCCCGACAGAGTAGAGCCTCTCCCTTGAGAGGGCGAATTTTTTCTTGATCCGTAGCCTTCTCTGCAATCTCGAGAGCGACATTTGCGGCTTGTATGGCGCCGTATGCAGACTCCCAGATTGCTGCAGGTGCATCATTACTCGCCTCCGATACATCCTCCCAGCTGTAGAGCTGATCGTAGAATCGTGTGCCGTAGCTACTATTCTCCGATACTTCAACCACATTGTCGCTGGACATCTCCGCTGCTACTATGCAACCAGTATTGGGGTAGGCTGTGATGAGTAGACCTTTGACCTTTTCGTATCGATCATTGTCTACATCAATTCTATTGTCTGGCAATATACTGAGGAAGTGGTTGCAAGCCGAGAGCATTGGTAGTAGGCCTATTGCGAGGCCTCCCACTTTGTATATAAATCTATTGTATTTCATCACATGATTATTTTTAATCATTGGCTTAGATGCCGATACGTAGTGTCATAGTTATTTGTTTAGGCAGGGGGGTGGCTACACCTCCTGTGTTGAAAAATTCAGGATCTTGGCCGTTGAGTTTGGCGTCGGAGTAGAGCAACATCAAATTGGAGGCTTGTAGTTTGAGACTAAGGTCTGCTATTGAGAGCTTCTTAATCCAAGACCTAGGGAAGTCATAAGATAGAGAAACCTCTTTTAGGCGGATGAAGTCTCCTCGTGCTATCCGCCTATCGGAGTAGTTGAATGCATTATAGGCATATCGTATATTGGTCGTTTCGTATGCCTGTAAACGAGAGGCAATGACTGGAATATCAGTCTTCTGCTCGTCTCCTGCTTGTACCCATCTGTTTTCAAATTCTCTAGGCATGGACGATAGATCATTGTATTCGCTGTGGAAGACAGGGTCAAGACGTACTACATTGCCAAAGGAATAGGTCAAGAATGCGTTAAGTCTCCAGTGTTTGTAGACTAATGTATTGCCGAGAGACCCAAAGTCGGTAGGATCTGCAGAACCCTCGTATTTGAGGTAATCTATCCGTTCACGCTCTTGGAAGTTAACCTCCGTCGATGTAACGCCTCCCTCTGATGTCGAGAAGGTTGGTAGACCATAGGAGTCTAGCCCTCTGAAAGGAATTGAGAATATGGCTCGTACTGGATAACCCTGTCGGGCGAATCCACTACCGGTAATGAGGTCAATCACTCGGCTACGATTGTCGAGGTGGGTTACCTTGTCGTTTGTGTGGGTGTAGACAAAGTCGGTAGTCCACTTGAAATTTTTACTCTTACAGTTGGTCGAGCTTATAGCTATCTCTAGTCCATTTGAATGCATAGAGGCGACGTTGCCAAACTTAATGTTATGTCCGCCAATCCCCATTGTATTGGTTGGTCCAATCAAATCGAAATTCTTTCTATTATACCAGTCTAGTGAGAGGTTGATGCGGTTTTTGAGTAAAGCAATATCAAGACCGAAGTTGAGTTCATGCTTCTTTTCGTAAGTTAGTTCACTGTTTTCGGGTGATTCGATGAAAAAACCAGATTCTTGCTGAGACCCTTCGGAGCGCCATGGTGTAAGGCTACGGATGATGATGGTGGAGTTGGTTACAAACGAAGGCCCCTTATCGGCTGTAAGTGAGTAAGATCCTTTGAGAGTGAGACCAGAGATAGCAGAGCGTAGAGGAGCAAAGAACTTCTCTTGCTCCACGTGCCACGCTCCAGATAAATTCCAAGTCGGCAACCAACGGGCAGAGGTACTCCGTCCCATTTTATTGGTGCCTTCGTAGCGGAGCGTTCCATTGATGGTATACTTGCCTCCGTAGTTATAGGTAGCGTTGCCGAATAATGCTACATTGCGGTAGTAGCTATCTCTGATACCTGTATATTGGCCAGCCTCCTCGCGCATACGCTTGAAGTATAGAGGGTCAAAGTGCTGGATATTGCCTTTGTTGAATAGCACACCAACCGAATGGTCTTCGGTGGCATGCCTGTCGATGGAATTGATTTCCATCCCTCCAAAAAGGTTAAGGATGCCACTGCCAAACTCCTTGTTGAAGGATGCACTAGTACGAAGATCCCAAGCAATCAAGCTATAGGAAGTCTTGTTGAGAATACCGCCTACGGGGAGTACAGAGACGGGGTCAGCATAGATATTGTCAGGATCCCGGTAGAGGTATGGATTGGCGTCTCGTATCGTTGTTGTCTCCATAGATCTCTGTGCCATAGCTTGGTTGGACATCTCTGTGATTGTGTGCTCGTTGTTGGAGCCAGAATGTTTGACATCTCCTAGTACACCGAGTTCTAGACCACGTATAGGAGACCATTTCATTTCGCCTTGGAATTTGAGGTCGAGCACCTTTAGCCTAAGATAATTGTTGTCTAGCTCTCTGAAGATATTGAATGGAGCGAAGCTACGCACGTAGTTCTCCATAGGGTCTAGTACGCGAGAGGTATTGAGCGAGAATGAATATGGATTGATGTCGAAGTCACGACTGACCTCCCCCGTGACTGCATTAGTATTTTGGCTGAGAGTACCTGGGGCTGTTTGCATACGTAGGGCTGCATTGGCAAGTAGGTTGAGCGAGAGGTTGTGCGCAATCTTGTAGGTTGTATTGAGGTTCGCAGTGTATCGATTGACTTTGCTTTGCTGAGTCCATCCTGGGTCTACTAGCGCCGACATTGAGGCGTAGTATGAGATTTTATCAGTCCCAGAGGTTACGCTTATCGAATGGTTGTTCATGAGGTTGTGGTTGAAGAGCAAATCAAACCAGTCTGTATTGCGATATTCACCTTGTCTCAAGAATGCATTGCGTGCTTGCTCCGTATTCTCGAGATCGCCTCTATTGACGAGTTGCCACATCTTGCCGTAGATGCCACTACTGGAAGCGTTCGATACATCGGCATTGAGCATCCAGCCCTTCTCTTCCATCTCTCGATATACCCCCATTTGTTGTTGTGAGTTCATAATATTGAAATCTCGATAGCTTGGTTTAAGGCGATAGGTATATTCGCCTGTGTAGGAGATTTTACTCACTCCAGAGCGGCCTTTCTTAGTTGTCACTGCAATCACGCCTGCCATGGCTCTTGCCCCATAGATAGATGTTGCTGATCCATCCTTGAGTACTTGGAAGCTCTCGATGTCATCAGGATTTAGCCCTGAGATAGCAGAGCTGATGAGTGTAGTGGCATCTCCACTAGCTAGAGCATCTGCATCCACATCTACCACGTCGTCCATCACAACGCCATCGACTACCCATAGAGGTTTAGAGGATCCGTAGATCGAGGTCGCTCCACGCACTCTAATCTTTGGGGCAGATCCGAAAGTCCCTGATACGTTCTGTACCGATACACCTGCAGCCTTGCCTTCTAGAGCTCTGGCGGCATCGGCCATACCATCCATCTTACTTTTGTCACCAGAGACTTTGGTTGATGCTCCAGTGAATAGTCGCTTGTCTACCTTAGTCATACCTACGACTACTACATCCTGCAGTACTTGTGCGTCCTCCTGCATCTGTATTTTGAGATAGTCTCCTGTAATAGGGATTTCCAAGGTTTTTAGACCGATGTAGGATACGATTAGAGTTTTGGCAGAAGGTGGAATTGATATCCTAAATTTCCCATCTAGATCTGTAACAGCGCCGATGGATTTATCCCCTTTGACCACTACTGCCGCTCCTATTACAGGTAGGCCATCTGTTTTGGAGATTACCTCGCCTATTACAACGCGTTGCTGGGCCCCAACTACCCCCGCGACTAAAGATATTAGGCTTAAGAGGAGTAAGTACTTTCTCATACAATATGGTTTTTAGATATGTTGAACGATCTTTCGATTTACAATGGTAATCTTATATACACGACATTTGCCAAGAAGAGATGTTAGGAGTCCATTAAGGAGTGTGTCAAAAAATGCTGATGTGGCAGTATACCCTTTGTTTATCTAAGATTGGGCTACTCTTTTTTGATTGCTCACAACAGCCTGCACATCAAGAATAAGAACTCTGTTATACAGAAGCAAATGTACAATAATAATAATTGAAATGGCAAATTTTTCTTGGTTATTTTTAATAAATGCCTCTGTTTTTATTGTGTATATTAAACTTTCAGTCGAATAATGGCTTGCACGTTATATCCTAGGCTCTAGATTTCGGTGCTTAGTCACTTGAGGGAGAAAACTATGTAGAGTATTGGACTTCTAGCAAAGAGGTTGATGAGAACTGTCTATTGATTTCTTTGAGTAAATTTGTATCTATGAAGTATCTAGAAGACATTGCCGAATTTCGCTCATCGCCAGAGCTTGTAGCCAAGCTCTATGAGCATAGCATCCTCAAAACCTATGAAGCTGGTAGCGTTATCCTCAACGAGCACGCCCACATTCGCTCAATCCCGATAGTCATCAAGGGGGTAATGAAGGTTATCCGAACCGAAGACGATGGGCGGGAGATTCTGCTCTACTACATCAAGGCTGGTGAGAGCTGCATTATGTCCTTTCTCGGCGGATTGCACAACGAGACCAGTAAGGTCAAAGTGGAGATCGAGGACGATGCAGAGATTCTATTCCTACCCGTGGACAAAGTATCACTCTTCATCAAAGAGCATCCCGAGTGGCTTGACTATATCTTTCGCTCGTACCACAAACGTTTCGAAGAATTGCTTGAGACGATCAATGCGATTGCCTTCAAGAAGGTAGACGAGCGACTACTGAACTTATTGCGCAAAAAAGTAGAACTACTAGGTTCGTCTACGCTCTCAATCACGCATGAGCAACTTGCTAGTGAGCTGGGGACGGCTCGTGCCGTAGTCTCGAGGCTTCTCAAGCAGCTCGAGGAGGGAGGAGTAGTACAGCTCGGACGCAACAAAATCACGCTTGTGTGACTAAAGTAGCACTACACAAGTTCTAGATAGGCGACCTTTGCTCCATCATTAAATTTCATCCATCTATGTATTTAGTCGGTTATCTAGCGTCCATTTTCATTGGTTTGGCTCTTGGGCTTGTCGGTGGCGGAGGAAGTATCCTGACCGTCCCTGTGTTGGTGTATCTACTCGGAGTAGACCCCGTATTGGCCACAGCGTATTCCCTTTTTGTAGTAGGAACAACGAGCGTCGTGGGTAGTGTTTCTTATTTTCGTCAGAAGCTGGTAGATGTCCCTACGGCTATTCTCTTTGGGCTCCCCTCTATTGTGGCTGTTTACCTTACGAGAGCCTATCTCGTACCAGCTATTCCCGAGCAAGTACTACAGTTGGGGAGCTTCGTCATGGATCGTAGCATGCTTCTGATGCTCCTATTCGCTGTGCTGATGCTCGGAGCCTCAATCGGAATGATTCGTCCGCAGAAGTCGCAAGAGAATAAGGCACAAGGTCGTGCTCGATCGTTCTATCTGTTTATTCTACTCGAAGGTACTGTTGTGGGAACGCTTACGGGTTTAGTTGGTGCAGGTGGAGGTTTCCTTATCATCCCTGCTTTAGTGCTCCTTGGTTCGCTCCCGATGAAGGAAGCCATAGGCACCTCTCTGGTGATCATTGCAGCCAAATCTCTGCTAGGATTCCTCGGCGAGCGAGATTTAGCAGGGTTGGATTGGGGACTATTACTTTCGGTTACAGCCTTCGCCGTCGGAGGGATATTCATCGGGATGAAGCTATCCCAGCGTATTGATGGTGCTAAGCTCAAGCCTGCTTTTGGGTGGTTTGTGCTCGTTATGGGGCTGTATATCATCTTGAGAGAGATGATTCTAGTCTAGCCATGCGTCGCTATGTGACAAAAGTAGCTGTACAGGTCGAAGGATCGTCTCATCTTTGCAACGTCAGAAAACATTAAAGCATTCAACAACTATGACAGTAGAACAGATTTACACAGGTTGCCTAGCACAGGGTGCCTACTACATTACCTCAATGGGAGAGGCTGCCATCATTGATCCTCTACGTGAGGTAAGACCCTATCTCCATAGACTCAAGCGCGATGGAGTTAAGCTCAAATACATCTTCGAGACACATTTTCACGCCGACTTCGTGAGCGGACATATCGATTTGAGCACAGCCACAGGCGCTCCTATTGTCTATGGCCCTACGGCTCAGCCCGGCTTCGAGGCCATCGTAGCAGAGGATGGGCAGACCTTCGAGGTAGGCAAGGCTAAGGTGCGTGTCTTACACACCCCTGGGCATACTATGGAGAGCTCGTGCTTCTTATTGATTGACGAAGATGGCAAGGAGACAGCCCTCTTCAGTGGAGACACGCTCTTCCTCGGTGATGTAGGCCGTCCGGATCTAGCGCAGAAGGCTGCCAACTTGACGCAGGAGGAGCTTGCAGGTCTGCTCTATGAGAGCCTCTACAACAAGATACTTCCTCTATCGGACGATATTACTGTTTACCCAGCTCACGGCGCTGGTTCGGCTTGCGGTAAGAATATGATGAAGGAGACTGTGGATAGCCTTGGTAACCAAAAGCGTGTGAACTATGCCCTCAACCAGCCAAACAAGGAGGCTTTCGTTGCGGCCGTTACAGAGGGGCTTCTGCCTCCACCGGCCTACTTCGGTGGTAATGTGGCGATGAATAAACTAGGCTACGACAGCATCGATAGTGTGCTAGAGCGGGGTCTTGTAGCTCTCTCGCCAGCCGAATTCGAAGCTACTGCCGAGGCATCTGGAGCCTTAATCCTAGATGCGCGTGCACCGGGTGTCTTTGCCAAGGGCTTTATCCCACGCTCGATTAACATCGGCATAGATGGAGACTTTGCCCCTTGGGTAGGTACGATGATCGTAGACGTTAAGCAGCCTCTGCTACTCGTCGTAGACGCAGGTCGAGAAGAAGAGGCGATCACAAGGCTGAGCCGTGTGGGCTTCGACCATGTACTAGGTTATCTGTCTGGAGGCTTCGAGGCATGGCAGGCTGCAGGT
Organism: Porphyromonadaceae bacterium; assembly: GCA_030528445.1. Lineage (GTDB taxonomy): Bacteria > Bacteroidota > Bacteroidia > Bacteroidales > Porphyromonadaceae > Porphyromonas. Next base: position 13,372 of record JAUMYV010000062.1, read on the forward strand.
CGCGAAATGGACTCGGTAGAGCGCATTTCGGCGGAAGAATTTGCACAGCAATTCAAGGCTGACGAAACGCTTGTAATTGACGTGCGTAAGGAAAGTGAATATGCCGCCGAGCATGTCGTCGATGCCTATAGCCGTCCACTTGCTTATATCAACGACTGGATAAGCGACCTGCCACGCGACCAGCACTTCTACCTACATTGCGCGGGAGGGTACCGCAGTATGATCGCAGCCAGCATCTTGCTTGCAAGAGGTTATCGCTCGTTCACAGACATTGAGGGCGGCTTTGGCGCTATTGCCCAAACCAATATCCCCAAAACAGATTACGTATGTCAAAGCAAAGTATCAAAAAAGTAGCGTCAACCGCTATTCCTGTAATAATTATCGTATTCGTTATGTTTGGATTTTTCAAAAATCTACTCGGTCAGCCCGACGATCAGACTATTGCTGACGCTATCCGTGGTGGTGCCTTCTTGGTAGATGTGCGTATGCCTGCAGAGTTTGCCTCTGGTAGTGTGCCTGGAGCAGTTAATATCCCTCTTGATAAGGTAGAGGCTCGTATCTCGGAGTTTAAGAATAAGAAAGGCATTGTGGTTTTCTGCCGCAGTGGTAATAGAAGCGCGCAGGCCAAGAGCATCCTTGAGCGTCATGGTATCACGGGTGTCGTCAATGGTGGTACATGGGATCATGTAGCTTCAATCAAGAAAGGACTGTAGCCCTCTCTTTACTCTAAGAGTTGACTAAAAGAGAAAGGTGCTGTGGCGAAATTCCACAGCACCTTTCTTTTGTCTAGGAGCGAGATCACCAATCTTCAATTGTAGCTTCGGAATAGGTAATATAGAGAGCCTCTGT
>JAUMYV010000063.1:0-1055 GCA_030528445.1 Porphyromonadaceae bacterium
AGTATTGGAGCTATTCCGCTCACGTACTAACAACTCCTACACCCCAAAAACAAACATTTAGGACACTATTGGTCTAAAATATAAATCTAGCTTTGTGAGACTAGCGGTCTGATATTTCTGTATTTTGTTAGTATTAGTACCTTTGTAGAAGATTCCCTGATAGAGGGAATATATGTGTAGTCAATACAAACTATAATATCGGATAAGAGATGGAACAGAACGAACTGCTCTTGCAGATAAGAGCTAAGGCTCAGAGCTGGTTGGCTCCAAGCTATGACGAAGCAACACGCCAAACGGTAGAGGCATTGCTCGCTAATGAAGATACAACCGATCTCATCGAGGCATTCTATAAGGATCTAGAGTTTGGTACAGGTGGTCTACGTGGCATTATGGGCGTAGGCTCCAATCGTATGAACCGCTATACCGTAGGGGCTGCTACTCAAGGACTAGCCAACTACCTCAAGCGAGAGTTCTCTCATCTACCACAGATCTCTGTGGCTATTGGTCATGACTGCCGCAATAATAGCCCTCTATTTGCTCGTATTACAGCAGAGATCTTCTCCGCCAACGGCATCAAAGTCTATCTCTTCGAGAGCCTCCGTCCTACGCCAGAGGTGTCATTTGCTATTCGAGAGCTAGGTTGCCAGAGTGGCGTTATGATTACGGCTAGCCACAACCCCAAGGAGTACAATGGCTACAAGGCTTACTGGAGCGATGGTGCTCAAATCATTGCCCCTCACGACAACAACATCATCGCAGAGGTCAATAAGATTCGTCGTGTAGAGGATATCAAATTTACTCCCAACGAGAGTCTTATAGAGCTACTTGGCGAGGAGATGGATGCTAAGTTCATCGAGCGTGTGGCTGGCTTGTGTCTTGCCAAGGATTCAGTAGTACGCCACAAAGACCTTAAGATTGTCTACACGCCCATCCATGGTACAGGAGTGGAGATTATCCCACGCACGCTCCGCACTATTGGATTTGAGAATATCATCAACGTCCCCGATCAGGACGTTGTGAGCGGAGACTTCCCAACTGTGCATTCACCTAACCCC
>JAUMYV010000063.1:1065-12652 GCA_030528445.1 Porphyromonadaceae bacterium
CTGCTGCCCTAGAGATGGCTATCCGCAAGGCAGAGGAGACGGGTGCAGATATCGTTTTGGCTTCCGACCCAGATGCAGATCGTCTCGGTGCTGCTGTAAGAGATAACGAAGGCAAGATGGTGCTGGTTAATGGTAATGATATGTGTGCTATGCTCACCTATTATGCTATCGCTCAGCGTAAGCAGGCTGGCACACTCTCGCCCAAAGATTACGTCGTTAAGACCATCGTGACCACTGAGCTGATTAAGGCTATCGCGGATAAGAATGAAGTGCCTATGTTCGACTGCTACACGGGTTTCAAGTGGATTGCAGATGTCATCCGTAAGAATGAAGGCAAGATGAACTATATCGGCGGAGGCGAGGAGAGCTACGGCTATCTAAGAGAAGATTTCATTCGTGACAAGAGCTCTGTGTCGGCTTGTGCTATGTTCTGCGAAATGGCAGCTTGGGCTTTGGACAAGGGTCTGACTGTTTATCAGTTACTTCAGCAGATTTACCTAGAGTATGGTCTGTATAAGGAGCAGGGCATCAGCGTGGTGCGTAAGGGCAAGAGCGGAGCAGAGGAGATTGAGGCTATGATGAAGAACTATCGTGAAAATCCTATGGCTACTCTAGGTGGAAGCCGTGTCGTAGAGGTACTTGATTATGCGAAGCTTGAGGGGCGCTGGATTGATAAGGGAGAGGTGTTTAACCTCGATATGCCTACTACGAGTAATGTGCTACAGTACAAGACCGAGGATGGGACCAAGGTGTCTATTCGTCCGTCTGGTACAGAGCCTAAGATCAAGTTCTACATTGGTGTGCGTGGTGATGTTAATACTCTAGAGGAGCTACCAGCAGCGCAGCAGGCGTGCTTGGATAAGATCGCACAGATTCGTTGCGAGCTAGGCATCTAACTGATGGTTCCCATAGTCGGATTTTCCTCTTTTCTGGTTAATTATGGATTTCACCACTGAGTACTATGAATCTTTGCTCCCTTTTACTCCTCAGGGAGATACTATCCCAAAGGTGATTTATCAAGTTGGCAAGAGTCGTGAAGAGCTTCACTCTATAGTCGTTGATAATATTTCTTATTTGAGACAGGTAAACTCTGGTTGGAAGTATATCTTTTTCGATGATTCTGCTATGGACAGATTCATTCTCAAGGAATATGGGGAGCAAGTTCTAGAATACTACAAACGCATTGCTGCTCCATACGGAGCAGCACGTGCAGATTTGTTTCGCTATCTATTGATTTATAAAAAAGGTGGTGTTTATCTAGATCTTAAATCCTCTGTTTCAAAACCATTGGATGAGATAATACGAGCACAAGATAAGTATTTGCTGTGTCACTGGGATAACTTGCCAGGTCGAAAGCATGCAGGCGCTGGTATGCATACTGAGCTATTGAGCTTATTGCCAAGAGGGGAGTATCAACAGTTTCAGATATGCTCTGTGTCCGGTCACCCTTTTTTGAGGGCTGTTATTATAGATGTCCTCAGAAATATTGACTCATATGATGTCTTCAAACATGGCGTTGGGACTATGGGTGTTTATCGTGTAACAGGACCAATAACTTACTCAAAGTCCATCTTTAAATGCGCTGTAAATCAATTAGTTACTGTGGGGGGGTAGGATAGTCGATTGTTCAATTGAGGATAGTGGGTTCATCTATAGTATTTTCGAACACATTGGGCATGATGCCCATAGAGAGCTAACTAACTCTTCCTACTATAAGCAAGTGCTTCCTATCGTTTCAGACTCTTCTCATTGGCGTTGGGTCGTTTATAACGTTTATCGCAAACTATGGTATAGGTTGCATACTCTTACTAAAGATATTGGGATTCATGGTTTTTTGAAAAAACATTGGGGAGGTAAGGTGGAAGCTCCTTAATGGAATTTATTCAATCTGTAAGATAATTTAATGAGTCATCAGTTTAGAATTATTGCCAAGACACTCCACTCTCTGGAGGGTGTATTGGCAAAAGAAATAGAAGAATTAGGCGCCACGGATATTGAGATTGGGCGACGTATGGTCTCTTTCGTGGGAGACAAAGCAATGTTGTACAAGGCTAATCTTCGCTTGCGTACAGCTCTACGTATTCTGAAACCCATTTATACCTTCAAGGCTAGCAATCCAGACGAGCTCTACCAAGCACTTAGCCGATTCGATTGGACGACCATCATGACGGGGCGGCAGACCTTCTCGGTCGATACGACGGTTTATTCCGACGACTTTACGCACAGTAAATACGTAGGCTATCGCTGTAAGGATGCCATTGTAGACTTCTTCCGAGCCAAGGATGGTACACGTCCGTCGGTTCGCCTAGATAATCCAGATATTTATCTCAATGTACATATCGCCAATAGGGAGGTGACACTCTCGCTCGATAGTTCGGGCGAGAGCCTGCACAAGCGTGGATATCGTGCTGTGCAGACTGACGCCCCAATCAATGAAGTCTTGGCTGCTGGTATCCTCTTGATGGCTGGCTGGCAGGGCGATACCGATTTGATAGATCCCATGTGCGGCTCGGGGACATTCCTCATTGAAGCTGCTCTAATTGCTCGCAATATCGCTCCAGGTATCTATCGTTCGGGCTTTGCCTTCGAGCGTTGGCTGGACTACGATGCAACTCTTTTTGACGCTCTATACAACGATGATAGCGACGAGCGCGAGTTTGCGCATCGGATCTATGGCTCGGATATTTTACCGCATGCGGTTGAGGTCGCTAAGCGCAATGTAGCACGAGCTGGTGTTGGTAAGTATGTGGAGCTAGAAGTAATGCCTCTGCAGGAGCGGCCACACCCCCAAGAGCCAGCACTTATCGTGATGAATCCACCTTACGGAGAGCGTCTTCGTCTGACGGATCCTGCGGCGCTCTATGCAATGATTGGGGAGAGGCTCAAGCACAACTTCTCGGGGTGCACAGCGTGGATCATAGCCTACAAGACCGAGCATTTCGACCACATTGGCCTAAGACAGAGCAAACGCGTAGAGCTGATGAATGGAGCCCTCGAGTGTGAACTGCGTGGCTATGAGCTATTCTCTGGTAAACGTGAGGACTACAAGAGCCGCCCACGTGAGCCACGCTTCCCAAAAACAAAGGTTACTCGCCCAGATAGTGTGCAGAAAGAAGGCCGCTCGGAACGCTCACCTAGAGATGCAAAACCAAGAAGAGGAGAGGAGCAGACAAGAGGGGGAGTCAAGTCAGACAGGTCTGGGTATGTTAAATCTGCCTCCGAGCGTAAACCACGAGGTTCTCAAGAGGAGCGTATGGGCGAATGCAAGCCTAAGAAAACTCAAATGCCGTGGCCTAGCGATCGCTTCCGATTCAGAGATGAAGACGGGCGTGAGCGTCGTCGCCCACCTCGCCAGCAGACATTTCAAGTCTTCAAAGCCGACGATAAGCAAGACTAAGCCAAGCTATCCTAAACGAAATTTTCGTTAGATAATCTAGGGGCTGATTTCAATCTTTGGAGTCAGCCCTATTTTATTACGTTTTTCCTCTCCAATTCTATTTGTAAAGTCATTTAATATCAATTCTATAATCATAACCAGATCTCTCATTTCATAATAAATGTTTATTTTCGTGCGTTGCCCTGTTGTATAAGGGAGGTTGTGCCGGATTCGAGCGCATCATCGTTTCTAGTCAACAAACCTTCGGTTAAAATGCTTATACAACTAGTAAACAAGTCGATAATGAATAGACAAAGAACTCTCATGAATAAAAGATACGCTCTGGCCTTTCGGTTGAGCTTGCTGGTGCTACTCTCGCTACCTATGGTTAGCTGTGCTGCTCGTAATAGGGAAACGAAAAGTAAACTCCGCACTAGCCCTAGCGTACAGACCTCCCCAACGGCACAAGCCAGTAGCCCTCACGAGACACCGCTCGAGGATGCTCTCTCTCAACTTATCCGTAGCGGAGAGCGACTACTAGGCAAACCTTATCGCTCTCGCGGTATTGCCCCTTGGCCATTAGACTGCTCAGGCTATGTGTCTTACCTATACCAGAAGTTGGGCGTGTCGATTCCTCGTTCGTCTGCTGCCCTTAGTACCTTCGTCAAGAAAGTTGCAGAGGCAAGGCCAGGAGATTTGGTATTCTTCAAAGGGCGCAATGCCTCTAGCTCTCGAGTAGGGCATGTGGCTCTAGTGGTGGACAATAAAGACGGAGATCTGACCATCATGCACAGCACCAATAGCCGTGGGATCATCAAACACAAGCTCAAATCTCATAGATACTTCAATAAGCGTTTCCTTTACGTAGGTCGCCTTCCTTGGATGGCCGAGATGCTTAGAAAAGAAGGTATCGAGACCCCACAAACAAGCAATACACCTATTCGCCCGGCAGCTGTTCGTCCTCCATTGCCTTGGCTTGAGCCGATATCCAATCTATGGTCGGCTATCACTCCTCCACCAACCTCTCAGGTGCAATAGGAGCGTCTCTCTATGGGGTATTACGATCCGGTAGACAGGTCCCCATATGTCAGGCTCGACTTCGCGCTTCCGACTATGGAATGGTGTTTGCTATCTTTGTCTAAGTATGTATCAAGCATTTGAATTATTTTAGGTATGAAACATTTAGTCCTCTGCCTCAGTCTATCAGCACTTTTTATCTCTCGGCTAGACGCGCAGCATTCCCTGCCTTCTCCTAGGTTGAGCGTAGAGAATCAGATGGGGCAATATACCGTGGGACAAAACTATATCGGGTTATCCCAGAGCCGGCTACATTTCCCCATTACTTTCGCCAGCACTCATCAGAGGCCATATATGCAGGCTCTGGCTAGACTTATGAGTCTAGAGTCCTCCAGTCTGCGCCTTATTTCAGAGTTTATAGAGCAGTATCCTAGCTCTATGGATCGCGAGCGAGCGAGGCTTATGCTTGCATTGGTCTATCTAGATACAAACGACTACATAAGTGCAGCACACCATCTGTCTCTTGTACGTGCCGAAGGGTTAAATGACGAAGAATACTCCCAGTGCCTTACCCTTCGGGCCTATCTCATGCTCACGCAGTCGGGTTCAGGTAGTACACGAGAGGCCAGGACTCTCCTAGAGCAGGCCTCTACGGGACAATCTATATGGGCCGAGCGAGCGATACTCTACCTCTGTAGTTTGGACTGGAATGATGGGCAAGCAGGCCGAGCTAAAGCTCTGCTTGAGGATCATCCGTGGAGCCCACAGCTTGCCCCAGAGGCAGTTTATCTACAAGCTCTAATGGCTTACGAGACCGAGAGCCCCTCTAAGGCGATCGCTCGTACACAAGAATTGCAGCGCCGATTCCCTCAACTTATACAGCGCATACGTCTACAAGGGGCGATGGGGCAGGCCTATTATGCTTTAGGCGACTACACCAATGCTATTCGTATTTTGTCCCCTCTGGAGCTATCCAAGCTAACATCAGAGGAGGCCTTCGCCTTGGGGGCAGCCTATTATCATCGCGCTCAGAAGCAAGGTGATGGTACGATTGGGTTATCTATCCCAGCGCTACAACGAGCGACCCTTGATCAAGGCGAGCGTGGGGCTATTGCCCAGTTTGCTCTAGCCAATGCTTATCGAGCAGACGGCCAAGATGGTCAGGCACAGCTCGCGCTATCGGCCATTATGGAGCATCCACAAAGCCCTAATAAGATGCAGGAGGAAGCATTGTATCAGCTTATCGAGATTGGATTTTCGCGTGGGTATGATGCCTTCGGTAGCCAAATTAGACAAACAGAGCGGTTCTTAGCAGATTATCCCAATAGTCGATACCGCAATCGTGTGATGGAATTGCTTCGTGGTTACTTCTCTATCGGTAAGGACTACCAGACTAAACTGGACTTTATCAAACGTCTAGAGCTCCAAGGAGAGAAGCTAAATGAAGCTAAACAAGATGTTTTAGTTCGCCTTGCTTCCACGCAAGATCCAGACTCGGATACCTATCTAGCTACCCTCAACGAGGCTATTGCTCTATCCAACAAGAGCGAAGCCTATGGCATAGCTCGGGTGATGCGATCTGCTTATCATTTGCGCGAAGGGAAATATAAGGAGGCTGAGCAAGACGCCGCAGTTGCTATGCGTTTGCAACAGGGAGCTTCGGCCTATGAGAATGGTATAGCTAGCTATCTACATGGCTACGCTCTGTATAATCAGAAGCGATACAGCGAAGCCTATAAGTCGCTTGATCGCTACGCCTCATCTGGAGCTATGCCCCAGATGAGAGCAGATGCACTCTGCCGTATGGGAGACTGCCTACTCGGACAGGGGGGCTTGCAGCAGGAGGCTATGGCTTGTTATCTTCGTGCCGATAGATTGCATCCTCAAGGGAGTGATGAGGCACTCTACCGCGTGTCTAGCATTCATCGACAGAGAGGGGAATACGACAAACAGATTGAGGTCATAGATAGGCTCCTTGACCAGCATCCGCAATCAATCTATACTGCCGATGTCCTCTATGACAAGGGGCGTGCGCTATTGATTGGTCGGAAGCAAGCTGTAGCTGCTGATGAGATATTTACTCTACTAGAGCAGAGGTTCCCATCTAGTCCTTCGGCACCTTTGGCAGCTCTAGAGCGTGCCTTGATTCAGTCCAATAAGGGCGATGAGCAGAAGGCAATAGAAGCGTACAAGCGTGTGGTAAGTACTTACCCAGAGAGTAGTGAGGCTCAGATAGCCCTTAGCGACTTAAAGAGTCTCTATGCCGAGAATAATCGCCTCGATGAATATGCAGCCTTTGTTTCTAGTCTCGGAGGTAAGCTGACACCCGATGCTCAAGATGCCGTTCATCTCAAGTATCTAGCCCTAGAGAGCCGTATGCGTCGAGGCGAAGCGAATGTGGAGCAGGAGCTATTGGCTTTCGTACATGAGTATCCCGATAGTCCCGATCGCTATCGCGCGGAGTGGCTACTTATCAATCGCTATGTACAGGCGGAACGTCGAGACGAGGCTCTGGTACGACTCAAGGAACTATCAACTCTGCCCCTCTCCCTAGAGCAAGAGCTACGTGTAGAGATACAGGTAGGGGAGATACACCGTTCGCTTGGCAATGGGGCAGAGGCAGTCAGAGCCTATCAAAAAGCTTATCAGCTCTCCCATGGCTCCGTAGAGACAAGCCTAGAACTAGGACAGAAACTTACGGAAACGGCACTAGAAGCTAACCAATTTACCTTAGCCACAGAGACAGCTAGGGCATTGCTCCAACGTAAGCAACTCCCTGTCGAGACAATGCAGAGCTTGACTCTACTACTCGGCAAGGCGCAGGAGGGCAATAAAGCGATTAAGACTGCGATAAATACATACGCAAGTCTATCGGCTTATCCAGATACTCCATCTGGTGCAGAGGCTATGGTACGCAGGGCGACGCTTATGTTACGCCTAGGGCAAGCCAAGGAAACGCAAGAGATGCTTGAGAAGTTTGTCACCACAGGGACACCTCAGCAGTATTGGCTAGCACGTGCTTTCGTGCTTCTAGCTGATAGCTGCGAAGCAGTTGGTGACCTCTATCTGGCACAGCAGTACATCCAGAGTCTCAAGGACAACTATCAAGAGCCAGCGACCGATATTCGAGAGATGATTGAGGATCGTCTAACTAAATACTCGCAGAAATAATGAAATACAAGATATGTCTCGTCGGTCTTAGCCTTGCTCTGGCTGGGAGCGGTACACTTGATGCGCAGAATGCTAGAGGCCATGCACCCGCGGATACTCTTCGTCGTAGCCTCAAGGTGATGACTAGCCAAGAGACTAAGCTAGAGACGCGGACGCCTCAAGGCTTCACGCTGTCTACTCCTAAGATCTATACAGCCGAGAGGCAGAGCTTCGCGCCCTCTGCCCTTGCTCAGCTCAACGCTCCTGTTAAGGTCGGTGCATTGAGTTCACTTGCCCCTCTGCCACTTCTCATGGAGAAGAGTGAGCAGATTGGCTATGCTTCGGCGGTTTTGGGGCTACGCTACAATGCTCGTTTAGACGTAGGAGTGCGCCCGATTAATACTAAGACAGACTACCTCGACATCAAATTGAATGGTAAGTGGACGAACTACAACCCCAGTGGGGAAGTGCTTGCTCGTCCTATCAAGGAGCTAAGCTGGGGCTTAGGGGCAGATTACTTCGGTCAGAGAGGCAATATGCGCTGGAATATCTCTACTAGCTATCAGCAAGACAGCCAAAACTTCTACGGTCTACTAGTCAAGCAGGAGCATATGGCGTACACCGATCTGCAGATGGAGACTTGGAATGGGCTGAGGGATGACATGTGGCACAGACACGCCTTCCAGATTTGTGGGAGCCTAAGCTCTATTAAGGCTACTCGTCGCAACTGGCATTATCGCTTGGCACCCACCATTTCCTGGGTCAAACAAGTTGATCTCAAGGAACTTAACCCCAAGATCGAGCTCAACCTTGGGCGAACACTTAGTGAGTATGGTCAGCTTAACCTAGACTTCAAAGGCGAAGGATTGGTCTACCTATCCGACCGAGATGGTATCGATGGTGATGGCAATCGAAGCAAATCTCTCAACAACTCTTATCTGCAGATTGTCCCTTCGTGGCAGATGGATGGAGTTGAGGAGAACTTCGATTGGAGTGTGCTAGCAGGGCTAGGACTAGCTGCCTTCCAATCTTCGGAAGAAGATAAGAACTCGATGCTCCTATGGCCTCGTCTCGATGCGTACATCGGCTGGTCACAGAGCTGGAGTCTAAGGGCGCAGGTTGATGGCGGAGTCCGTACCAATGGGCTCATCAACCACGCCATGCGTCTGCCTCGTATGCCACTGGTTAACGAATCGGAGCTCACACGTGTACCATTTACTTCACGCCTCACACTATCGGGGCTGATTCTCCCTAATTTTTCACTTGAGGTATATACGGGCTATGAGTTTATGCGCAATGTCGAGGACTACCTCTTGCAGGGACGAAGCCTTAACCAAGACCCAGGTGCAACGCTTAGTAATAGTAATGAGGCTTATTACATTGAGGGATACAAACGCTTCTATCGAGACGCTGCGCCCACCCATCATTATGAGTTTGGGGCTTCGTTGGCATATACATTTTATCGCTCCTATACCTTCAAGGTTAGCGCACGCAGCCATCAGTGGCGCATTAAGGACGGCATCACGCTCCCCTCTGGAGATGAGGTGCATTACCCTCTATCGGCACGCCCCAGTTTTGAGGTAGAGGCTGCTGTACAGTATCGCCCTAATAACTATACCGAACTGAGCTTTGGATATCTTGTGCAGACTGGTCTCGGCTACAGAGCCTCTCTGAAGGCTAACGGCATGGACAAGACAGAGTTCATCGAGATGCCAACTTTCGGAGTATTCAACCTCTCTGGAGCCTATCGAGTAGGTAAGAGCTGGACGTTTACTCTAGACGGGCAGTACGCTCCGGGCGAACAGCCTAGCCGCATCTTAGGCTATCCCGTTCAGCCCCTCGTCGCGAACCTAGGCTGTACTTATACATTCTAGGGACTTGACGATACTTTTACCTAATAACATCCCACCTGCTTTGTATTGAGTAATCAAATAACTTCAAGCAGGTGGGATATTTATTGTCCTAATAAGCCTAGAAATGAATCAAGACTATCTGCATCTTTCTCTAAATAATGATGGGTCGCCCAAAGGCTCACATACCCTACATCTGCCGATCTCCAAAAGTCTAATGGCGCGACGGCTGATACTTGCCTCGCTTGGTGAGGTTGATCTAACCTCCGTCTACGAAGAACGAGATAGATTTCCCGAAGACATCCGAGCCCTTCTACAAGCACTAGAAGCCTCAAGGCTAAGCACCGATACTATCTGTGTCGGTGAGTCTGGTACCGCTATGCGCTTCATGACAGCTTATTTGGCGGTAAAGACCCAAAGAGAGGTAAGGCTCGAAGGCACAGCAAGACAACACGAGCGCCCAATAGCTCCATTGGTAGATGCCCTTAGACAGCTAGGAGCCAAGATTGACTACATGGAAGGGGAGGGCTATCCACCTCTGCTCATTTCGCCTGCCAAGATGAGGTGTGAGGCAGTAGAGCTGGACGCCTCTGCTAGTTCGCAATATCTTAGTGCTCTGATGCTAATCGGGGCATGTATTGAGGGCGAAAACTACAGAATAGACGTTAGCCGCTCGGGGCTAGCCTCTACGCCGTATGCCTTGATGACGCTTGAGGTGATGCGCGAGCAAGGGGTGCTCTGGCGGCAGACGGGGCAGATCTACGAATATATCGGTAGGGTAGAGCCCTCGAGCGACTCAAGGACTCTAGAGGAAGCTGACTGGACGGCTGCCTCTTATGCCTACGAATTGGTCGCTATAAGTGCTGTGCAGGAGCTGTATCTACCTAATTTGTTTTTGCCATCGCTCCAAGGAGATAGCCTGTACCTCCCCGAGGTTTTTGAGGGTTTTGGCATTAAGACAGAGCTGTGTGAGGGTGGCGTTAGATTGAGTAAAGTGCAGACTCGGGTACAGGGGGAGCTTCGCCTCGACTGCTCTTCTTGCCCCGATCTCGTTCCTACATTAGTCGCCACATGTGTGGCCCTAGGGCGTAGCTTCTCGCTCGAGGGGGTAGCACATCTTCGCATCAAAGAGAGCGATAGGCTCGAGGCGCTTAGACTAGAGTGTGCCAAAGTAGGGGCAAAGCTACAGCTCTATCCCTCTCGAATTGCTTGGGACGGTGCATACACACCTATAAATAACGAGGAGACGATTGTGCTCTGCACCCATAGTGACCACCGTATGGCGATGGCACTTGCACCTGCGTTCGTGTCTCTGCTCGGGGCTATCCGAGTAGTAGCTCCGGAGGTCGTAGCCAAAAGTTTCCCCAACTTCTGGAGTGAGCTAGGTCGTTTGGGTTGGACTGAGGCGCGATAGTACCCTTTCTTACTTCGAATAATCCTCATTACGAGGCATAGAGATCGAAGTGATAAGACCACTAGGAGAGAGGTGATATAGGCCTTTTCTCTTAGTGGTCTTATTTTGTTCCAATTTTTATCAATTTTGTTTTTGTGGGATAAATTCCTACATTAGCTCTGCATTGAGCTTCATAAGCCTCTTTGTGTATTTCATCAATTGCGTGATACCATTTAGTTTAATACTTAATAAATTCTTAAAGTTACTATGAAGAAAAGGACATCGACACTGACCAAGCGAATGTTTCTAGCTAGTGCAAGTATCGTAATCTTGGCCTTTGCCTGCAAATCTAGGCAGGATGTTATTGAGCCGAAGCCATCACGAGAGAACTCTATCGAGGCTACACTTCATCTATCGGTTCAACGCCCCAACGAGGTTATCCTAAGATCCGAGACCGCAGGCAAGAGAGATCCGATGACAGCCGTCAAGCGACTCCGATTTGTATTTTACCGACAGACAGGCAAAGGCTACCAGGCCTCAGTCATCAAGGAGCAGAATATCGAAGAGGATAGTCAGCTAGAGAATCTGAAGCTAGTTCTGCCTCAAGACGACTACAAGCTCGTTGTCGTCGCCAATCCAAGCGCTCGTCTCATCGAATTGACTGCACCAGATATGCCCCTAGACTCGGTAGAGCAGGCCCGCCCGATGAAGTCAAGCCAGTTTAGAGTTAGTAGAGATGTGTATGAAGGTATCTCGATGCTCAATGAGCAGGGGGCTCTCACGATACCTGCAGGAGCCTTC
>JAUMYV010000063.1:12662-14113 GCA_030528445.1 Porphyromonadaceae bacterium
CTCCGAAGGACATTTGCCTATCAAAGTAACTCTAGAGGCTTCTCTAGCCCGTGTATTGGTTTATGGCAATCCTCAGCTCAATGGTGGGCGCAAAGGAAATACTCCAGCCCGCTACGTAGTCTCCAACTTGCTCAATGATGTTGCCCCACTTCGCCCATTGGGTAAGCTCGTCTCTGGCCAAGATGAGCTTGTTGGAGACCAAAGTCTCAAAGCCAATCGCTACGCTTCTTCATCCGTTTGGGCTCAGTGGCAGGAGAGCAAACCACAGAATACACGTGGAATAGGCCACTTTACCCCAGAGCTCTATGCCATGGACAATCTCTGGACCTCGGTAGCAATGACTGTGGATGCCTATAAGACACGCCTTGGGGAGGCTAATCTATACGTCAAGGAGAGCGTTATTCCACCAACGGCATATCTCAAGGGGACTGTCCCTTGCGTGATATTGTCCTATCCCTACATACCTAGAGGCATCACCTTAACGGATGGGGAAGGCTGGGTTTCCTTCAGAGGAGCATTCTACTCAGAAACGAGGTTCAAGTCTTTCATCACGTCGCAGAAATATCCGACGGATGCCCTCAAGGAGGCGGTTAATAAGGCTGCTATCACGCTCGAATCCTTTAAGCAGGCTTTCGACAAAGAGGGCATTCGATACTATCATCAAGGCGTCAATTACTACATCATCTACATCAAGCATTTTGGGCAGAGCACATCAGCCAAAGCCCCTGGTCTCTATGGCGTAGTGCGTGGTAATGAATATCGAATTAAACTCCTAAGTATCTCGGAGGTTGGAGCTCCTGTTCCTCCCATCTTTGCTGACAATCTAGATGAAATCTCGGAGTCGTCTTTCACTGGCATATCAACGGGTACGGTAGCTATTGTAGAGCGAGATCAGTCTGTTCAGCTCTAGGTCGATCCGATAGGATAACATCATTAGATGCGTCGGGGTAATAACTTACACGGGTTACCCCGACGTTTTATTTTGCGACCATTTGCCTTACCGCACTAAAATGCAGATTTCTTCTTTTATGTTAATATACGTAAATGGATTGGCCTAAAATTGGGATGAGCTGATGTTCTATTTTGAGCGATTGAATCGACTTCGAGGAAAAACTCTCACAGATTTTTCGGATTGCAGGACTAATCCTCCGCGATGTGTGCACACATCCGAAAAGATTAGTACAGAGAAATTCTGAAAAATCCGCTTCTCTTGGATAAAAACGTACTAAGTTTGATTTTATCTGTTTGATTATTAATCTTCTATGAAATAGGCGTTTTAGGCGGTTGTTTTCGTTCGACTGGGGCTGAGTTGCCAAAAACGAGGTCGAACTCAATCTAGAGCCTCCTAGAGGCCAAAAACGCAGTCTGCCGTTTTGCACCTCTCTTCAAAGCATTTCTCTCATCAACATTCTGAAATCTGAGCTAAAATATAAATCTTGGGGATGTTCATT
>JAUMYV010000064.1 GCA_030528445.1 Porphyromonadaceae bacterium
TTGCAGTTGCCTTGTTTGCAGAAACGGTCTTGTAGCTTAAAGTGTCCATTTCTTTTTTGTTAATTGTTTAATTTGTTGATAGACGAAGCCTTCAGTTCTGTCCTTAATCTCCTCATACTTGCGGCGGCTTTATTCGGACACAAGCCAGCCACTCGTACGCTACATATTATATAATGTACAGGATAGGAAATCAAGTCTCACCGAGAGACTCCTAGCACTATATTGATAATTTTAGCGGTGCAAAGGTACGAATAATAATCCGAATGACAATCGGTTGTGAATAGTTGAACATGATGGTTCGCTCTATAAGCGTAGTGAGAAATCTGTGTACATTTGTACAAAGCATTAGCAGAACTAACATATTTGCCCCAGATGACTTTAGGAACCTCACAGAGACGCCGACGAACCCATGACAAGGACGCCAAAGCAATTGATACGATTAACGAGTTATTAGATAAGAGACATGCAGAGCAGCTGAGATACGAACAGTCGTGCATAGATACCATTGACAAGACGCTAGAGCTACATAGCCGTGAATTTAAGAGGATTCAGGAGCGTTACATAGCACCATTTCTAGAGCAATACTCGTTCTTGCTTCAAGGCTCATCTTCAATTTTGGAATTACTTGGCTTCAGTACCAGAGAGATCTATCACTCCAAGATGCTGGCTCATTTGTGGTCTCAAGACAATCCTGATGGTCCCCGTTTGCTTGACTCATTTTTGTTGATAGCTGGTATTGGAGAGCTATCCGTACAACAGAGAATGTATTCTATCTATACGGAGCATTGCACAGGCTATACCAACAGTCGACCAATTCTTAACGGCAGGCGGATAGATTTACTCATCGTCAATCATTCGGAGCGATGGGTTGTGGTCATTGAAAACAAAGTCTATTCCCTTGTACACACATGGGAGGACGGAGCAACCACACAGCTCTCTGGCTATCAAGAGTATTGCAAGCACAACAAAGAGTTTCGGGGGTATAAGAAGCACTATATTCTGCTTAGCCTAAACAATCAAAATAAGCAAAACATAGCTCCTATATCAGACTGGTTGTATGTTGATTACTATCAATTATTCAAATCAATTTTTCCACATAGAGGTAGCCCCGAAGCCCAACAATATCTAGCTACACTTTGGTCATTGCTAATAGGAGTGGGAACCACAACGGATAACTATGACAATAGGCCTCTCACGACTAGTCAAAATTTATACCAGAATATAATCTCAAAATTTATCTAACTGATAATGATACAACTATCCGAACTTAATAAGCATTGCCTCGCTAATATGCCTGAACTCATAGATGCAATTTGCTCCACTTGCCTCAAACTGAAAAATATCCTAGATGATATAAATAAAATCTTTAACCGGAAGCTTCAAATAATTGGTCATGAATATAGGCTGTCGCTAGAGGAGGAAGAAGAGCAAATGGATGTATTGAACGATGCTCACTCACCAAGTATTGGTATTCGGTACGATGTACTTTTAAGAAAAAAGCTACGAGGGAAGAAAGAATTTGCCCTCCATATTTGGTGGGGATATTATTGCGACGGAGAGAATAAGACACCGAATACTATTTCCTTTTGTTGTACAGAAGACGAAGAATCTTGTGGAGCTCTTACTCTTGAGCAAATTGAACGAATCTCAGAAACCCTGCCTCAAGAATGGTTGAGTGGTATTCTAGGCGAAGACACTCTCTATACAGAGTTTAAGCTTGACACTTCCTTGAGCGAAAAAAAGATAAAGGATTGTATGGACGCTTTCTTAACGTATGTCCTAGAACCTATTTTAGAGGGCGTTCAAATCTGACCATTATACAACCGACTTTTCGCGTTTTTAGTTAAAAGGTGTAAATGGATTTGGCTTGATTTGGGCGAACCGACTGAGCAATTTGAGGGCGATTGATTCGCCTTCGCGGAAAAACTCTCACAGATTTTTGGGAATTAGTCCTATAACTCGTCGTGATGTGTACACACATCCGAAAAAATTAGTGCAGAGAAATTCTGAAATCTGTGCTTGGCTTTAGACCCAATCGGGGTAAATTCAATTTTACACACTTGGCTATTAGCATTATACGAAATGAGCGTTTTAAGCGGTTATTTTCATACGGCTGGGGCTAAGTGCCCAAAAGAGGTCGGACTCGCTGTAGAGCCTCCTAGGCGGCAAATACGCGGCCTGCCGTTTTTCGCCTTCCTCAAAGCATTTCTCTCATCAACATTCTGAAATTTGGTCTAAAATATAAATCTTGAGGGCTAAAACTTCACGTGCTTCTACAAGTGCGGAAGGTGGCGATGTGGGGGGTATTTATGAGGGCTCTGCGTCATACGGCACTCACTGCGTTATTTTTCGACACACCGACTAAGTTAACCCAAGCATGAGGAATTACCCCTCAGCCTCCAGTTCGATTCTCTCTAATAATCAGGCGGATTGTTTTTGCTTATATAAATTCTAACAAACTCTTTTTTATTAGTAAGTTATTTGATGAAATATCTGTACCTTTGTGGTAACTCAACTAAATAGGTAAAATGCAATGAGAACAAATCTTAGTTCGCTTATCAAACTTACAGAGATTCCCGAGCAGTATTACCGCCCGGCCAATGCTCTAGAGGAGGCCGTCCTCACTCGTTACGAGAAGGTTCCGACCTTCATCGGGGAAAACGACAAAGAGGCTGCTACTCTGCTAGCGCGGGAGGTGGCAGAAGGCATCCGTGCCAAGGCTGCTGAGGGCAAAAAATATATCCTCGGGCTATCAGGGGGCGAGTCTCCTGTGGCTGTCTATCAGAAGCTAATTGATCTACACAAAAATGAAGGTCTTAGCTTCGAGAATGTCGTAGCGGTACTTGGCTACGAATACTATCCCCTTGTGGCCAATGCGCCTCAAGGTTGCTTGGCTAAGGTGCGTGAGGAGTTCCTCAACCACGTAAACATCAAGGCCGAACATATCCTAGCGCCCAATGTGGCGCTACCAGTAGAGCAAATCAGCTCTGAGTGTGCTGGCTTCGAGGCTCGCATTGATGAGCTTGGTGGTCTAGATATGATTATCCTGGGCATCAGCACGACCTCAAGCATCGGCTTCAATGCCCCAGGAACCAACGCCAACACGTACACACGCCTAGTGGTACTAGACCCTATTGCCCGCAAGGAAGCTGCCAAGAGCATGTTTAACCACCTAGACGAAGTACCACAGAGTGCCATCAGCCTAGGTATTGCCTCCATCCTCAAGGCACATCGCATCGCACTAGTAGCCTGGGGTGATAGCAAAGCTAAGCAGATTGCGCAGGCTATCGAGCAGCCACAGAATGACCTCGTGCCTGCCTCTATCCTACAGCAGCACCCCAATGCTCGCGTGTACCTAGACCTCGACTCTGCATCACTGCTCACGCGCATCAACCATCCTTGGCTTGTGACGAGCTGCGTATGGAACAAGAAGCTCATCCGCCGTGCCATCGTATGGCTCTGCGAGATTACAGGTCTGCCCATCCTCAAGCTCACGAACAAGCACTACACAGACCACGGTTTGGGCGAGCTAGTGGCTAAGTATGGCTCTGCCTACAACGTAAACATCAAGGTATTCAACGACATCCAGCACACCATCACAGGCTGGCCCGGTGGTAAGCCCAACGCAGACGATACCAATCGACCTGAGCGCGCTAACCCATACCCCAAGCGTGTGATTGTCTTCAGCCCACACCCCGATGATGACGTGATCTCCATGGGAGGAACGTATCGCCGCCTTGTGGAGCAGGGGCACGATGTGCATGTGGTTTATCAAACCTCTGGCAATATCGCCGTGGGTGACGAGGAGGTCATTCGCTATGTGAGCTTCCTACGCAATGTCTGCAAGCACTATGGTCGCCAAGACGACCCCGTGCTACAGAAGGCCGAGGAGATCCGCGACTTCTTGATGAATCACAAGAAGGAGGGCGAGCCAGAGCGTCTAGACGTGCGCTTCATGAAGGGTAATATCCGCCGCGAGGAGGCACGTACAGCTAGCCGCTTCGTTGGTCTAGACGACGATCATATCCACTTCCTAGACCTCCCCTTCTACGAGACTGGTCTCGTCAAGAAGGGGGATCTGAGCGAGGCGGACATCACTATCGTCAAGAACTTCATCGAGAGTATCAAGCCTCACGAAATCTTCGTCGCAGGCGACCTAGCCGACCCACACGGCACGCACAAGGTGTGTCTAGATGCTATTCTAGGGGCTATCGACCTATTCAAGCACGAGAAGTGGTATGCCGAGGATTGCCGCGTATGGATGTACCGCGGTGCTTGGGCTGAGTGGGAGATCGAGCACATCGAGATGGCTGTACCGATGAGCCCAGAGGAGCTACGCTTCAAGCGCAATAGCATCCTCAAGCATCAGAGCCAGATGGAGTCTGCGCCATTCCTTGGCGATGACGAGCGTCTATTCTGGCAGAGATCAGAGGATCGCAACCGTGGTCTAGCTCAGCTCTACGCAAGCCTTGGTCTGGCTTCGTACGAGGCTATTGAGGCCTTCGTACAGTACCGCACGGTAGACTAATTTTTTATTCTTTACTCATACAGTTAGGTCTGGGGGCTGTGTCGAATCGTATTCGGCATGGCCCCTAGCAGTATTAAGTTCTGGACAATGAAAAGATTTCTATACACATCCCTTCTAGGAGGGTTGTTGATCGCCTCTCCTATGCTAGCACAGACCAACTACGATAGCCTGATGCGCCGCTCTGGACTCGTTGATATGGGGAGCCTAGAGCCGAGCATCCGAGTAGAGCTCAAGTACAGCACATCGGACAACTTCGTCGGTCAAGACATGTATGGTTCGCTTGAGTGCGCCTATCTGGAGCGTGGCTTTGCCAGTCGCATTGCTCGAGCGCAACGACTCCTAAGCAAGCGACGCAAAGGTTATCGCCTACTGATCTATGACGCCGCACGCCCCATGAGTGTGCAGGCTGCGATGTATGCTCTCGTGGAGGGCACACCTCTCAGGATCTATGTTGCCCCAGCCAAGCGAGGCGGACGGCACAACTATGGTGTGGCGGTAGATCTGACTATTATAGATGCCAAGGGCAAGCCTCTTGATATGGGGTCACCCTTCGACCATTTCGGCCCAGAGGCACATGTCGGGCGCGAAGATGAGCTAGTTAAGGCAGGGAGAATGTCGTCGGAAGTGCGGGATAATAGGCGGTTGCTCTATTCGATTATGAGCGAGGTGGGTCTACGCCCCTACGACAAGGAGTGGTGGCACTACCAAGAGCGAATCCCAATGACAGAAGTAAGGCGACGCTATAAGCGGCTCGACTTCTAGATCAGCAAGGAACTACTGGGTAAGATTGAAGCGCAGACTGACACCAAAGGCGGTATTACGCACAGGGAAGGCTGAGGCGCTCACCAGAGGGCGGTTACTCGTCCACTCGAAATAGGCCTTTAGGGCAAGCATGCGGCTTAGGTCGTATTCGGCGCTGAAGTTCAGACGGCTATCCACATTGCCAGAGTTGGCTTGTGTATAGTCGTCTTGTATTTTGCGGATTAGGCTCAGGTTGTGTCGGTAGCTGTAGTCAGCACGCAGATTCAACCCCTTGGCTGAGGAGGAGGTATTGCCCTTGCTACCACGACGGCGTTTCCGCTTAGCCGTGGCAGGAGAGAAGAGCGCTTTGATGTCTGCGATTTTGTAGCTCGCCCCAAGGTTAAGTTCGTTGGAGCTAGTCTCGATTAGGCGGAAGGCCGATAGGTTGAGCGTTACGGAGCGATTGCGCCTCCACTGCGTCGTCAGAGTTAGCCCGTTCTCTAGAGTGATGTCTACGCCTAGTAGAGGGAAGAAGCTCTCTTGGATAGAGATTGAGGCGATGTCGTAGGGCAAGCTTAGGCGAGGCTTACCGCTTGCACTCGCTTGGTCGGGCACGTAACCAAACATTGAGGAGCGATCGCCAACCCAGCTGGGGAAAGACGTGTAGTTGTCTACTCGATAGGTACCTCGATAGGCATGGCGGAGCGTTACGTTGTTGAATAACTTTTTGAGTGCCTCAATCTTATTCAGCCCGTTGTAAGTAACGTTCCAGTTAGGGAGCATAGACAGCAGGCTAGGCAATGGATTGAGGTCTATGCTACCAGCTCCACTCGACTGTGTATAGGCCGAGCGGAAGGCAGGAATCAGCACGGCTGAGGCATTGCGGTCTACTTGTATATTCTCTTCGCCTATGGTTTGACCTCCCCACCCCCCTTGGTTCAAGAAGCCCTGATTGGGGAAGCTCTGTCCGTAGGCCTCCTCTTTGAGGCGAGCCACTAGGGCGTCGCGTGAGGCTAAGAAGCGGTCGAACTGGGCAGAGCGATAGCCCGCATTCGCCTCGGGGGAGGAGAATACCCCTTTGAGACCTATCGTCGTCATCACGAAGTCTCCACCGAAGAGGCGTGGACGTCCTTCGTACATATATTGCAGTTCGGTACGATCTGTTCGTGTGTGGTTGGCCGATAGGCTGATATTCAAGTCGCGAATGGGCTGTATCGTGGCCTTGATGTCTAGCACCGCCGAGCGAGCAACTACGGCAGGCTGTACATTTTGCTGGTCGTGCGAGAGCCAACCCCTCTCGGCAGCTCTGTCGATGTAATCTTCGTCCGTGAAGCCAAGTGCAAATCCTACGCCAGGCGACATAACTCCGCTCGTATTTTGCCCTAGAGCAGCGCCAATGCTAGGCAGAAATCCTGGCAGATGCGTAGAGCTGGTGTGGCGATACGATAGACTAATATCCTTGACCATCAGCAGGGTGTAGACCGATCGGTCGATGATGGCACGTAGCGTCGGATTCATCTCCTTGGGTGGCTCTGGGGTTAGGGTAAGCGTCAGCGTAGAGCTATCCGTGCCAAATACCTTGATGGTCTTATCGTCCACAAACTCCGTTTTGATTGTGTGCACCAGCCCTGTGCTGTCCTTGGCTACGATCTTCATGCGCTTCGTACCAAGTCCGTGTGCCACTACTAGAGTAGAGTCGGGCAGTAGGTTGAGCGTTTTGACGAAGCTCTTGGGCTTAGGCTTCTCTTTCTTGAGCTGAGAAGAAGAGCTGCTGTTGAACTTCTGCTCTAGCCCCTTGAGATACTTGCTCTTGGCGTATAGATTCTTTAGACGAAGTTGGCCAGAGAGCTCGAGGTTCATCTGATTTGTAATGACATTCGGCAGGCGCAGTTGCTCTTTGGGTAGCTCCGCCCCCAGAGTCCAGTTGTACGCCCCCGAGTAATTGCCTTGAGCATTGATCCAGTTGAGCGGTTCGATCGCTGAGGTCGGTAGCGTGTAGGTCAGCGAAGTAGTCTGAGCATAGCGCATAGGCGTTCCCAGCTCTCTGATGCTTTTGTCTACGGCATACTTCCACTGAGCGTAGGCATCGGGGTTTAGCTCTCGATTGACCTGTACGTGTGGTTCCTCGATACGGGCGTCGGTTCCTGTGGCGAGGGTAAAAATGAGATTGGGGGTGAGATTCCAGTTCAGATTGAGCTTGCGATACCAGACGAATTGCTGTGAGAAGCTGACGGGTAGCTTGGTGTCGCCTGCGGCATCAATATGGTTGCGCAGCTGCTCCTCCTCGTACGAGCGGATCATCGAGGTCTGTAGGTTGAGCCTGCTGGGCCACAGATTGAGGCCATACTGCTTGAGGTAGCGAGCCAGAGAGCCGTTGCCTTTGAGCGAGGCGAAGGGACGAACCGAACGCCACTGTGGGCTAAAGTCGTAGTTGAGCCCTGCCTGCCAGTTGATCTGATGCAGATATTCGATTTGCGGATTCTGCACTTCGGTGAAGTTGTGCGAGAAATTTGCCGAGAGGTTAGCAGGATCATAGGGCATTGGCTCCTTGCTTCGGATACCGATGTTGATATTGCTTAGGCTGAGCGAGCGGGTAATGCGTCGGTCGATGGCGTAGCTCATAATTGAGTCTCTCTGTGTAGCCGTGGCGACGGACTCGAGAGCGTCCTTGAGCTTGACGTCCTCGTCCATCGGATTGTACTGAGGCGTGTTTTGCTCGTCGGTGATGTTGTAGTAGACGGGAATAGAGACTTTCGCTTTCTCGGGGAAGAATTTACCAAGATCTAGGTTCGTTGAGAGGTTGAGGCTACGGCGATCCTCAATCTGACGCTCACTCAGAGACTGGTCAATAGCCCCAAAGCCTGCAGTGGACATCTGCCCACGCAGGTTGAGAGCGCCCAAGTCGGATAACTGAACCGCTAGGTTGGCATTGGCGGCCCATCCGCCCTCTTCGTGGTAGTCGCCCACGCGTAGCTCATTGACCCACACCTCGACGCTACGCACCTCTCCGCTATTGTTGCGTAGGCCGATCATAATGGTACGTACGTTGGAGAGGGAGGGATTACCAAGGATGCTAATGCTATTATTCGTTGCTCCAGGGTCGGGCTGACTAAATAGGTCGAAGAGCGAAACGCCTGCTTGCCCATGTGCTACGGCTTCGTTGCGTCTGCGCTTGTGAGCAATCAGACCCTCTAGATCGATATTGACGAAGTTGGCATCAGGCCAAACACGCCTCTGGTCTACGTCGGAGTAGCCATTGTATCGACCTGATGGGGTTAGTTTGAGCGGTACAGAATACTCGTAGTAATTGCTGCGGTAATCCGAGCCAAGGCGAACGAAGATCGATATATCTCCGTCCTGGGTATTGGTATTGTCCTCGACGAGTTGCTCGGCATGGACAAATAGCTGTAGCCGACGGTAGCGTCGTAGGTCATAGGAAGTATTACGGTAGATGGCGCGTGCATCATCGGGCGCTATCTGGCGGAGCTTGAGGCTGAGCGACTGCTCATTGAGCTGGGTGCTCTGCGTCTGCTGGGCATCGAGCGAGCGAGGCACTCCTGGAGGGAGTACATAGTTGATGGGCGTTCGGTCGCCATCGGCCTCGATATTGACGGCACTAACCGAGATTTGCGCCTTAGTAATCGGGGCAACCTTACCGTGCAGAGGCTGATCGTAGAGACGCCAGTCGCCACGCACCAGATGGAGCGCACCGAAGCGCAGGTTGGTCTGCTGGGCAAAACCCTTGAGATAGATGCGCATGAACCGCATAGAGCGTAGGTCGGAGATCCCCCCAATGGCTTTGGTATACTGCGATAGGGGCACCTTGAACTGATACCAAGTAACCTTGGAGTTCTGCCCGTTGCGCAGGCGAACGTCTGCCTCGCGGCTCGCGACGATGTAGTTCTGCCCTACCCGCAGATCCTCTGGGCGTAGGGATATTCTGTACTCATAGTAGCGATCGAGCTCATTGAGGTTGTTGTCTTGGTTGATATCCTCGACGTCTGGAGCTACTCGGCTCGCCACGCTGTAGTCGCTGGAGCCAGTTGCCTCGGCAGAGTTGCCCTCCACGCCGTTGTAGTACTTGTAGCGGTCTAGGATGGAGAGGCGCGCGGCATCGAAGTCGTCGCCTCGATAGTGATGGAAGTTGTCGCCCCCTGGGTCATTGATTGGGCTAAACGGATCATTAGCCCACCGACCGAGCGTTTCGCCCGAGGCAATACGCTTGAGCTGATCGATGTAGTTCTTGTAGCTCTCGTGCTGCTGTTCGTCCGCTGTGGTCAGACCATTGAAACCGACATCCTGCTTGGCTCGTGCCCCAGGAGCGTTGTCGAACGAATAGCCCACGCTCTGCCGCCGAGGCACGCGCCCCCAAATGGTCGTCTCCATAGCCGTAGGATCGTCTGTGAGCGGAATACCATTCTCGAAGAACTTCTTCTCGTCCTTGAGAATATCCTCGGAGATATCCCCGAGGTTGAAGTACAGATCTCCGCCCTTAGCTCCCGTGCTGTGGACGAATGGATCCATCAGCCAGAACTCTAGATACTCCACGTTCGATGCCTCGAAGTCGCTCTGGTCGATTTTGCGCATGATACCGCCCCAGCTCTCCTCTGGTCTGTCTAGTAGCCCCGAGGGAAGCATACGCTCCAGCCCTAGGTTGTATGGGCCACGCTCTTGGGGATAGAAACTGAGGTTGAGCGTCTGCAAGAAGCTCACCTGATTGACGTTGAGATCTCGGTAGGGGAATAGCTCACGCATCTCTACCTCACGAACGAAGTGGTTGCTCACTAGCTCGGGATTGTTGCGAATGTAGGAGGGGGTGAGGCTACTGCGCTCTCGTGTGAAGATTGGGTCGATGTTGTACCAAGACAGTAGCGCTCGGTCGTAGCCCGTGGCGAGATAGTCGCTAGGCGAGGCCAGCTGACGAGAAGCGTCGTAGGGCACCGAGGCCAGAGACCATGCGTACGGATTCATTAAGTCGATCTCGCTGCGTGAGCTCTCGAAGTCGTCGAGATAGCTATTGCCCTGCGCATAGCGGCTCTCGTAGTGCCCTGGGATGAGATGAGCGAACTCTGCGTCTAGACTGATCTGCGAGGCCGTAGTCATATCAAGCAGAGGGAGCTTGTCGAGCATATTCGTCAGCCATTGGCTCTTGGTGCGCCAGCTGAGGTTAGTTCCCCAGAGGAAGTTTTGCATCGACTCATCACCCAGACTAGTCTTGGTCGTCAGAGGTAGCTCCGAGAGATACATAGCCGTAGCTCCCAGCTGTAGCTGCGGCGTGAGCTGATAGCCAAGGTCTAGCCCGAGCATCGTCTTGCGCTGCGTGCCGAAGCCTCCACTATCCTCTAGGCTGACCTCTACGGGGGTGCGTGCGCTCTGGATCTGTGTGTTGATGATCTTCACCACACCAGAGAGGTAATCCACCGTATAGTCGACATTCTCCTGCAGGGTAACTCCTCCTGCCGTTACACGCACTGTCCCAGGGGTTACATTCATCGCTCCGAGCGAAATCTCTCCACTCCCCGAGGCCTTGTATTCGCCCCTTAGGATGTACTTATTCTTCTCGGCCACCTGCTGAGCCTTAACCTTGGTCTCGGTATATAGCTCTCGATAGACAAATTCATCTCCTGCATTTTGGTCGGCTAGAGTCTGACCAAATGGCTCGACCGAGGGGAAGTAGATCAGCCCTCTATTGGCATTGACGGTCAGCCCCTCCACATAGTCGAAGCGACCATCGCTGTGCTGCTGCTCGCGCTGATTGATTTTGTCTAGCCCCAATACCTCCAGAAGCCTCTGCCCCTTGAGCGCCCCCGAGGGGAGATAGGGCACGTAGCTACCCGTGCCGTCGCTACGATAGAGGATGTCTAGACGGAAGCCCTCGGCTTGGAGGTTGTACACTCCAGTGCCTAGACTATAGACGTTGCGCATCATGTTCTCCCAGTAGGGTGCGTTGGGGCTCATATTGCTCCCTTTGATGAGCTTGACGAAGAGGTTGTCGGTGGATTGGTCGGGTCTATCGGACGAGAACTCCCCCACCCGATAGAGCTGCCCATTGTACGTGTATTCGTAGGCCACGGCTAGCACCTCGTCGCTCTGTAGCTTAGTCGAGAGGGTGATGTAGCCAAGGCTTGCGTTTAGATCATATTCGGTCTCGCTGAGCCTGCGTGCAGACTCGAGCTTGTCGTAGTCGGCTCCTGCAGTCAGCCTACCCGATAGCACTCGAGTTACTTGGTCGATGCGCCGTAGCTCGGGGTCGGCACTTAGGGTGCTGTAGAGGTCGTTGGCGGAGTTGCGCGGGTGTAGAGCGCCTCCACTGGTGATGTTGATGGACGGATTGTGTACGCGCCGAGCATCGCCTAGGTCGGCGAAGGCCACTACGTTACGTGCATCATCGTAGCGTCCACGCTTGTTCGTCACCCAGACCTCTATGCGATTGATCTTGACGGCCGAGCGGACGTAGGGAAGGGAGCGCATCGCCTCGTTGTACTGCTGGCGGAAGAAGTCTCCGAGGAAGAAGTGCCTATTCTCGTCGTAGTTGGCAGCCGATAGCTCATAGTTGGTCGTCTGTGCACCACCCTTGGTGGCGATGCGCTTGCGCTGTGTGCGCTGCTGGCTCACCAACATATCTAGGGTTAGCTTGCCAAACTGCATCTTGCTGTGCACTCCGAATAGGGCACCTCCACCATTGATCAGCGAGTTTTTGGGCTGCATCGACACATTCCCTGCCTCGATGAGCTTGATGATGTCGTCCTCCTCGCCCTCGAAAGCTAGCTTGAGCTTCTTGGAGTCGAAATCGAATGTGCTGGCAGTATTGTAGTTGAGGTTGAAGTTGAGCTTATTGCCCACAGAGGCCTGCACGCCAGCTTGGATCTTCTCATCGAAGTCGAAGAAGGTATTGCGCCGAGCGCGCTCGCTCACCGAGGGGTTGTCGGTGGCGTTGCTTTTGATGCCTGCCGATAGCTCAGCCGAGCCTTGTAGGCGTAGCTTCACCCCCCCTGGGCCGAATATACGCTCTGCTGGCCCTATCCCAAACTCCATATCTAGTGGGTTGAAGCCTTTCTTCTTTTTCTCCTCTTCTTCGGGGCGATTGAGGCCAAAGTAGTGAGCCTCGCTACGCTTAGCCATATAGGCCATAAACTCGCTGGGAGAATAGGGAATGGGCGTCCCTAGACGCCGATCACCTAGATAGGTCGTGAGCAGGTAAAGGTTGGTCTTGGGGTCGTACTCAAATCGTGTACTTAGGTTCGACGGACGTCGAGGAGCAAAAACGGAGGCTTCTCGGTTTAGATCGGCGGCACTAGAGGGCAGAATAACACGAGGGGAAATAACCTTGACGCTATCTCCCTTGCTCTTGCCCTGTGCGGAGGCGTTGTCAAGCCCCAAGGTCAAGCAACCGAACCCCACACACAGCACCTGTATCAGCTTTCTACGCTCCAACCCTAATCCGTATTCCTAATTTCCCGTACTATATCAAACGAACAAAGATACTTAAAAATTGCACAGATATACTGGCACATACCAAGCAAGAGGCTTGACCTAAGTTATCCTCTCCCTCCCGTCAAAAGAGCTAGAAATCTAGGACTTATCTTCTTGACGAAGATATAAATAACGTAGCACACCACTATAACGACTACTGGTGCAAGGAAATAGGGGACCAATAGAAGTGCACCCTCATTTAGGTTAAGCCTCTTCAACCCTGCTGTTACCCAATTCATGATGTACATAGTATGTAGTGCATAGACAAAAAATACAGCAGAGAGGAGATGGCGACACCACGAAGCTAATTTCTTAAAATTGGTTTCTAACCAAACAGTTAAATTAAAGAAGCAAATAATCCCAGCAGGAATATAGGCTTTGATTAAGTACTCAGCAAAAGGCTCTTGATTATATATCAGAGCAGGAGGGAGAAGACCTAAGATAACACACAATGCAAGATAGCGATAGCGATAGCACAAGTCTAAGATATTAACCTTATAAAACCCGAGATAGCCACCTATACCAACGAAGAAAATAGCTGTACTGGAGAGACCTGCTAGCGGCAGCTCCAAAGGAGAGAGGTATAGCAAGAAAAACATCATTCCCCAAGCACCCCCTGTAAGGTACCTAAATGCAATATAAAAGAGAGGGAATATTAGGTTCATACAAATCAAATCTCTTAGGTACCATAGAGGATAGTTGATTGGCTCGACTAAATGTGCAAAGAATGATTTCTCCAAAGAATGAATTTCATAGTCATAAATGGGTAACCCAAACCGTCGAGCAATATCTACTTTGGCGAATATCATGCCGTAGTATAGAGCATTCCACAAGACATAGGGTATAATCAAGGTTTGGAGCTTTTTCTTCAGATTATGCACGTATAGTCCTTTTTCCCATTGCATCAGCTTGTAGAACATAAAGTAGCCCGAGATAAAAAAGAAAGCAGGAACAGCTATACGGCCAAGACTATGAGAAACTAATTCGCTTATAACCAGGTAAATACCCCCCCCTATTGAGGTTTCACCAAAGAGTATCGGGTTTATTTCACTAGGTATAACGTGAATAAATACAACTAGCACGATAAGTGGAAGTCGCACTAAGTCCATAATCGAGTGCTGCTGTTGGAGAGTAAAGTTCATTAACTAACAGAATTTATTCTAGAAAGAGATCAACATTTATGACATGAGGCACAAAGGTACTGACTTTTATTTGCGAAATCCTACAATAACAAAACGTGAGTTCGGCGTAAGCCTAAGCTCTTTTTATGTTGTAGACCACGTGCTCC
>JAUMYV010000065.1 GCA_030528445.1 Porphyromonadaceae bacterium
TGGCTATAGAGGCCGCTCGCAAAGCCTACGCACCATATAGCCACTTCCACGTAGCGTCAGCCGTCCTGCTAGAGAATGGGCAGATCGTTACAGGCTCCAACCAAGAGAATGCGGCCTACCCTTCTGGCACTTGTGCAGAGAGGACAGCCCTATTCTACGCCGGCGCCCAGTACCCCGACGTAGCTCCAGAGGAGCTCATGATCGTAGCCTTCAACCAAGAGGGGCGTGTACCTCTGATTACCCCCTGTGGCTCATGCCGCCAAGTAATTATGGAGACTGCGACACGATTCGCCCCATACAAAATACTATTGGCTGGCCCTAGAGAGGTGCTCATCCTAGAGGACTGCCGCTCTCTGCTGCCATTTGCCTTCGACGGCTCGGATCTCTAGACCGACCACAACCCATCTAACTGCACGACAGCCTATGCCTCATCGTAAGATCGGGGGGCGTTGCCCCTATATTCCTCGTGACGAGAGCTGGATGTACTTCAATCGCCGCCTACTCATCGAGGCTCAACGTCCCGACATTCCTCTACTAGAACGCTTCAACTATCTAGGCATCTACTCCAACAATCTAGACGAGTTCTTTCGGGTACGTATCGCTTCGCTCAGGCGTATCGCAGAGTATTCGTCTGGAGCTCCCGACAACGAACGTCTACAAGCACGTAGCACCCTGCTCAAGATTGGCCGGCTCAACAGAGAGTATTCAGTCGAGTTTGAGCAGACACTTAGCCTGCTTATTGGCGAGCTAGATGCCGCTCACATCCATATAGTCAACGAACAGGAGCTCACGCACGAGCAGGGGGATCAGGTACGTCGATATTACGTCAATCATCTAAGTGGGTCGACCAATCCGATTTTCCTCAATAGTGCTTCTTTCATCCCAGAACAACACCTCAAGGAGTCACTCTACCTGATCGTACTACTTCACCCAGAGGATAAGCATCTGCCGACGGAGCTTGCAATCATTGAGATTCCCACGCGCGAGCACGGACGCTTCGTTCGCCTGCCAGACAGAGCGGGCGAGAGTTTCTTGATGTTTATCGACGATGTGCTTCGCTACTGTCTACCCTATATCTTCGCAGGTCTACAGTACAGCAAGTACGAGGCCTATACGTTTAAGTTTACCAAAGACTCGGAGATCGAGATCGAGGCAGACCTACGCAGCAGCGTGATCGAGAAGGTATCTCAGGGCATCAAGCGCCGCAAGCGTGGCGAACCGATCCGCTTGGTTTACGATGCTGCGATGCCAGAGATCGCTCTAGAGCGTCTCTCGGAGATTGCAGAGCTTGGAGGCATAGACACGCGCATTGGCGGTGGACGCTACCACAATATGCGTGATCTGATGCATCTGCCCGATTGCGAACGCAAGGGATTACGCTTCTCGCCCCAGCCTCCACTACAGAGTGGAGAGCTCCAGTACTCAACCAGTATCCTACATCAAATCCTCAAAAAGGATATTGGTATTCACTTCCCCTACGAGAGCTTCGATCACTTCCTACGCGTCTTGCGTGAGGCCGCGATTAGCCCAGATGTTACCGAGATTCGCATCTCTCTGTACCGAGTGGCACAGAACTCCAAGGTAGTCAAAGCACTTATGGCTGCTGCCCAAAACGGCAAGCGCGTCACAGCTGTGGTAGAGCTACTGGCACGATTCGACGAGCAGAGTAACATCAACTGGAGCAAAAAGATGCAGGACTCGGGTGTGAACGTGGTCTTCGGGCACGAGAAGCTCAAGATCCACTCCAAGATGGTACACATCATGATGCGCCAAGGCTCTATCGCATGCATCGGCTCTGGCAATATGCACGAGGGTACAGCCAAGCTCTACACCGACTATATGCTCCTGACGGCTCACAAGGGCATCGCTGCCGACGTCCTTAGGGTCTTCGACTTCATCGAACGTCCCTTCTTGAGCGTCCGATTCCGCGAGCTACTAGTAGCCCCCAACGATATGCGTCGTAGACTCTACTATCTAATCAATCGAGAGATCAGAAATGCACAGGCAGGCAAAGAGGCTTACATCAAGCTCAAGCTCAATCATATTGTAGACGAGCGTATGGTACTCAAGCTGTACGAAGCTTCGGAGGCTGGAGTCGATGTACAGCTATGCCTGAGAGGCAACTGCTCGGTCGTACCAGGAGTCGAGGGCTGTAGCTCACGCATTACAATCAATGGAATCATCGGGCGCTACCTCGAGCATTCGCGCATCTACATCTTCGCCAACGCCGGCAAGCCCTGCTACTTCGTTGGCTCGACAGACTGGATGACGCGCAATCTGGACAAACGCATCGAGGTCATGGCTCCGATCTACGACCCAGACATCCAGCAAGAGCTAAGCATAATCGTCGAATATGGTATCGCCGACACAGCACAGGGCTACAACGTCAATACAATGGACGGCAGAGCCAAACGAGAGTTCATAGAGCCTAGCGAACGCTTAGACTCTCAGCGTTCGCTCTATGAATACTATTGGAAAATCGTCAACAAAAGAACTTATGAGTAAAATACACTACGCGGGGATTGACATAGGCTCCAATGCCGTTCGTCTGCTCATCAAATGCCTCAATACAGAGGAGGCCGAAGAGGAACTGAGCAAAGTCCAGCTCATTCGTATTCCTCTGCGTCTAGGAGAGGATTCATTCGTCAAGGGACGCATCGGCAAAAAGAAGAGCAAACAGCTCATCAGCCTAATGAAAGCCTACAAGGAACTGATGGGTATCTTCGATGTCGTAGACTATCGAGCCTGTGCCACGAGTGCCATGCGCGACGCCAGCAACAGCGCAGAGCTCGCCAAAGAAATCTACGACAAGACAGGCATCAAGATTGAGATCATAGGCGGGCGCGAAGAAGCAGAGCTGATCTCTTTTGACCTCATCAACGGTTTCTCGGTATCGGAGGACGATATTTTTCTGTACGTAGACGTTGGCGGTGGAAGTACAGAGCTTAACCTACTGAAGGGAAGGACACTACTACAGGCACAGTCATTCAACATTGGTACGATCCGCTTGCTTAGTGGCAAGGTACTACCAGAGGAGCTTGCCGCCTTCAAATGTTACCTTGAGGAGGTAGCTAGAGAGTACCGAGGCGTGCGCATCGTCGGCTCGGGAGGTAACATCAACAAACTCCTTCGTCTAGGCGCTCCCGCCGAGCGTGGGAAGGTCAATTTCCTCCCTATGGAACGCCTAAAGGAAGTGGCTGATGAGCTGAAACGCTACAGCAGCGAGGAGCGTATGATTCGCTTTAGTCTCAAGCCTGACCGCGCCGACGTGATTATCCCCGCCTGCGACATCTTCCTTCTCGTAGGAGAAATTCTCAATTCAAATGGTATCATCGTACCGACCAAAGGGCTATCCGACGGCATCGTCGATTCGCTACACCGTAAGCGAGTCGCGAAGCCTTGACGATTGACAAAAGTAAAGCGGGTGCGCCGAAAGAAAATATTCGCGCACCCGCTTTACTTTATATACCTATTATCCGAAATCGAATTACTCAATCACAATTTTAGCTGTATGCTTACCCTGCTTGATCATGTATGTGCCTACTGGTAGAGTAACTGCAAACTCAGTTTGAACCGTCTGAGAAGCAAATACGCGCTCACCCAACATGCTGAATACCTCGATAGCTACAGGAGAAGCACTGCTTACGTGCAGCACTGAGCCATCGACAGAGATTTTGAGCCCCTGCTCTGCAAGCTCCTCAATAGCCACATTAGCACTCTCCACAATCTCTGCAAACCTATTCCATTCAGGCGCCTCGCGATACTTAGCCGCTGCGCCAATGGACACAGTAAGCGTACTTCCAGTCTCGATCTCGGCGGGGAACTCATTGAGGTCATCATCATTCTCCACATAGAATACTGGAGGCTCTGGGGCAGCAATGAACACGCGCTTCAACGAAGGACAGATATCGAAAGCACTAGTGCCCACTGTCTTGAGCTTAGAGCCGATATGGAGCTCTTCTAGATACTTGACATTGTAGAATAGATATGATGATAGCTCCTCCAACTGATCGGGAAGCCTCAAACTTCTGATACCCGTACTAGCAAAAGCACTGTGTCCAATCGTCTTGACAGTCTGGGGAATAACAATCTGTTTCACCCGACCTCCTCCCTCAAATGCAGAGTCATCAATGCGCTCTAGGCCGTTGGGCAGAACGACATTAAGACTATCGGGGTGTCCCTCTGGGTGACGCAACAGTGTTTTGCCATCCTTGGAGTACAGAGAGCCATTGATTGATGTGAATTTAGGATTGCCATCCGCCACTTTGATGCTCTTGAGGGCATACATTTGAGAGTTAGAACCAACGCGATCGAACTCCGTAAGGCTGGCTGGTAGCTCAAGCTCCTGAAGTGCGCCACAGCCAAAGAAAGCCCTAGCGCCTATTTTCTTTAGATTCGAGGACAATGTTATCTTCTTCAGGTACTTGCTCTGCATCATGGCTGAGGGCAGAACCTCCTCAACTGTATTAGGCATGACGTAGGTCTGGAAGCTCTTCTTGTGACAAGATGCTAGATAAACTTTCTTAATCTGCTTGTCGTAGAGCACATCTCCTTGAAGAGCAAAGTGCTTATTCTGCTCGTTCAGCGTGATAATCTCAAGATAATCAAGGCCAGAGAAAGCATTCTTTCCAATCTTCTCTAGCTTAGCCCCGAGGTGGAGTGTCGTAGCATTGTCCACACTAGAAAAGGCATTATCCTCAATCTCTATGACATTATCGGGGATAGAGATTCTCTTGAGTCTCGTTCCGACGAAAGCACCTTCTTTAATCACCTCAATTGTCTTAGGCATCGTACATTCGGTGAAATAGTGGCTTGCGTATTCGAAAGCTCTCTTCCCTATGCTCACAACCGTGTAGGCCTTACCTCCATGCTCTACGGTCTCGGGAATTTTAAGCTCCTTAAGGGCATTAGGGTCCACCTTGTCTTCTCTATCCCATTTCGTTACCTCTACCTTCTTGGCCGCTTCGTCTAGAATTGCATACCGAAGAGGAGCAACGAAGAACGTCTTAAGCTCGCCAGCTTCTGCACGGAGGTGATTTTGGACTGTTGCGGAGTGTTCCTCTGCTCTCAAGGAGGCATCGGCAAAAAGTAGCATCGTTGCACTCAACAGTGCTACTACAAACATACTTCTCTTCATAAAACTAAAATGATTTGAATATTAGATTATGTATTCTATTTATCTCTACCAAAGCTATCCCCCTTCGTACGAGAGAGCTAAACTACTAGGTTCGGTTACACCCAAAGGAAGGCAAAGCATGATTAAAATGTAAAAATTGCACTTCGTTCCGATACCGCAAATGTAGCACATTATTCAGATACCAAGTAGCTTCACAGACAGAAAGCTATCTACTAGACCAACAACCCGATTAGTTATTTAGGTCTACAGAGATGCCCGCCTGCATGTGCATGGGAGCGTATGGATAGAGGTGAGCCGAGAGACGCTTATTGTCCATAAAGGCTTCGCCCAGATTGTACATACGCAAGTAGAATCGAATCCCTTTGAGGCGGAAGTTGGCGTAGGCATTGATTAGAGGCGCCTCACCGCCTATCTGCATCTCCTCTTGAGCAACGAACTGCTGATGCATGGGATGATAATAAGGTGCATAGTAGGATGTATGCCAGTATCCCTCCGCCCCAAGTTGTAGTCCCAAGACCTTGAATAGCAAAAGATCTACATACACATCGGCTCGTGCCGCTAGATCTGGCACGGGGATGGCAGTCTTCTGACTACTAATCTGGTAGGCAGCCTCTAGATCCCAACGGAGAGGCCCAGCCTTGTAGCGATGCCCAGCACGTAGCATCGCCATCTGGATGACTCCTTCTTGCTGATGAGGGCGGGCATCGGCTCCCCAATAGATATGATTCTGCAAGCTCGCGGTACGTGCCTCAGCCCACGTGCCCCAGCTATCGAGACTTACACGACCACCTAGCTCGAGTCGGCGAGAGAAGTTGAAGCTATGATCCCACCAACCGAATGTACCATGATGATGATTGATGAAATAAGGCGTACGTGTATTTAGCAGTTTGACATCTGCAGAGAGACCAAATTGCTTACCGAAGAGCCTAAAACTACTAGAAGCATCAGTCTCGATGGCGAATGCTCCTAGGTCTTTACCCAAAACACCAAACTCAGCTTTGGCTAGGAAGTTTAGCCCCTGCCCCGTTAGGCGCGAGAGATATCCCCCCACAAACGTAGAGAAATAGCTATCCGTATCTCTGTAGGCACCCGTCTCTCTATTGGGTAGAGAGATCCAAGTATTCTCTGTACGCAGATAACCCGATAGACCAAACTTGACCCACGGACGAAAGTTCTCGAGCAAGGATAGCGACAGAGTATTGTGCAGCGTAGTTAACGCTGCGGTATCATTTGGCAGGACATACTTGCCCGTTACATTACCCCGTGCATCGGTTCGGTCGAGCTCTACACTAGGAGAGCCAAAAAGTTTGCTCCAAACCTCGTGTTCGGTTCGCGAAATGAATCGTCGACTCTGCTTATTGTAGTAAACCGTGTGAGCAATACTACCGACAGGGACAAATTCGCCCAAGACCTTCCTTGGCTTCTCTTCTTTGGCTTCAGAAGGCGCGTCGGTATCTTCAATCTTTAGGGTAGGTTTTGCTTCCGCCTCTAGCTTAAGGCTATCCACCGAGGGGTGCTCAACCTTCTTGCGATAACCAAGCTTATAGCGATGCGTGACGAAAGCATGCCCCGATCTGAGGCGATTGTACAGAATATCCTGCGGAATGCGAGTGGGAATATCTCGGCTACTAAGACGGAGACGTCCATTGGAGTAATTATCAGGATTCAGCAGGTAGTCTAGATTGGCAATCCCTGCATTCTCGCTCATCTTATAGTAGTCATTGGCAATATAAGCCCACAGGTCGTAGCGATCGCTGCGATAGCTCCCAAAGACGCGGTAGCGTGCATCCTTGCTTCGGTTCGCATTGTAGAAGCCCTCTGCGCCAGTATAGTGAAACTCCGTGCCGAGATTAATCTTCTTCCCTAAGTTCAGAGAAAGCGTGCCTTTGAGTACCTCTTCCTCCTCGACATTCATGAAGTTTTTGTGGTAGTGGACGAAGGTAAAAGGCGTTTTGGTGTCATAGAAGAGCACTTGATCGGGGCGATACTCCATACCTTGGAAGCTGGAGAAATAAATAAAGTCCGTAGGACGAGCCACACGGTCGAAAAAGATCTTGCTCTGCCACGGACTATTGAAGTTACCCGTATAGGCAACCCCTAGAGAACGATGCTCTGGTGCTAAGTAATGATGCGTCCCGAGCGTAATTGTATCAGTGAGGTTCACCTGTTCTGGCAGACTAATCTCTGGGACGATTCGGTAGCCACGTAGCTTATCGCCTCTGACGACACGCTCTTCATCGCTAATGCGCTTCTCGCGCTGGATCTCGTAGCCTTGAGCAGATAGCCGACCAAGGGTCACTAGGGCTAGGCAGAATATATAATATATATGGTAGAGTTTCATTGTTGCTTGTATTGAATCCTATACCTATTGTCTCGGCTTACGACCAGTCGATCGACTGCCTCGAAGCATCGGATAGAAAGCATGACGTATATGCTGCAGCGTATATCTATTGTCTTCGGCCAATTCGATGGCGACGATATCATAGCGAACCGAGAGGGTAGACTGATAGAGCTGTATGTAGGCATTAGCGGCCTTAACCAAATGCCCCTGCTTATCGGTATCGACAGCTTCTATTGCCGTATGGTAGGCCGAAGCAGAGCGTACCTTAACCTCAACGAATACCAATTCGTCTCCTTCTTGAGCGATGATATCAACCTCCTTATGTCGATGACGCCAGTTGCGCTCTAGGATACGTAGCCCTGCCTCCTCCAGCAGACGGCAAGCTATTTCCTCACCAATCCGACCCTTCTCAAGATGCGACTCCATAGTCTTTTGCTATGTTCACGGGAGATGTGGAAGCTCAGGATATGCCGCTCGCGCTTCTCTGCCAAGATTTTGTCTATAGCAATGAGAATACCTGTCTCCTCAACGCCACCAAACTCATGATTGATAGCAGTCCCAAACACACGCATCTCGGGCGAGAGCGACATGTAGGCACTCACCAATGGAGGTACATTGATCCCTAGGCGGCGCACCTCTTTGTTGAGTGCACGGTAATTGATCCTAAAGTTGTCCGTCGGGAATAACTCTGCCATACGCTCGGGCTCGACCTCTATAGGGAGTGGACTTATAGGGATAACCAGCTCCTCATAGTCGTGAAAGTGCTTATCCAAGAAATAGAGGATTAGATTTCGTGCTTCCTTGTTGTAGTCCGAGTACATCGTCACCTTACCATAGAAGTACTTCATATCCTTATTGAGCACCGTCAGAGCCCCTAGCCCATCCCATAGATTGTCTAGAGCAAACATAGACTTAGACCCCATACGAGTAGACTGATAAGGCAGAGAGACGAACGAGCGACCTAGCTCGATCGTGTAAGGCAGATACTCAGTCATAAACTGAGGGCTGAAGTGGAACATCTCACCCGTAGCCAAATGCGGACGACCATCGGCTCCAATCTTAACGTCCGAGCCAAAGATAAATCGATAGCCACCCAAAATGGCCTGCTCCGAAGGATCCCAAACGATTAGCTGAGTATATCCATCGGGGTCGATATCAAACTCATCAATATCCACCTCCTTGCCTGTTCCTCCTCCATAGAAGCGAAATGCTTCTTCGCGAAGACGTCCGACCTCGCGCATCGTATGTGGAGCATCGGCGGCCTTGAATAGATAAAGCTCATTACCAGCCTTATTGGTCGTACGCAGAAACAAATCCTGACTAAGCTCCTTACGAATGAGTGCCACATCTACGGGGGGGATGATCGGCTGTTCGATCTCTTTATTCATTGACTTTACCTCTTATTCTTTTGTTTGATACGGTCGGCATACTGCAGTGGCAGATCATAACTGATGGATCTAACCCATGCAGCCTTCTGCTGCATCGTGCCTTCGGCATCCCTAAGCTCCTCCCATGGAATAGGCTGCCCAACGATAACCTGATAGCTCTTACCACTACTACGAAACATCTCGTCGGGGAGCAATGCCGTACAGATGTCGAACTTGACCCCGAGAGCACGGCGAATTCGATCGATCCAATAGAAGTGTTTAGAATTGCGACCTACGAAGTACAAAGGTACGACGTTGCGTTGATATTGGATAGCCTGAGAAATAAAACTCTTCTGCCATGGGCGATCCTGTACAGCCCCGTCATAGTGTCGCGAACAGTAGCCCGCGGGGAAAGAACCAACAGGCAAATCGCTCTCCAGAACACTATGTAAGACCTCTATCGAACCTCTAGACTGAGCCCCATAGGTATTGACTGGGACGAAAACCGACCGCAAACCATCTAGATGATAGAGCATATCATTGACGATGTAGCGGACATCACCATAGCGACGGGCAAGAAGATAGGAAATCCCAATGCCGTCGAATGCACCAAGGGGATGATTGCTCACAAAAATACAACGCCCATTCTCTGGCAAAGCTTCGGGATTCAACCACTCTACCTGCACATCGAAATCCTGATGTAGGGAGGCTAGATAAGTCTGTCCTTGCTCTCCCTCATGACGGCGGATAAAGGCGTTAATCTCGCACTCATGTATCAGTCTCTGCAAGAGTCTGGCTATCCACCCTGGGAGTTTCTTACCCGTTTTACGCTCTATTACCTTGGCTATATTTATCTCCATGCTGTATAATCTACTGCGATAGGCTACAAATCGCTTATCTCAAGGTCGTGGCAGAATCCCTCCCCAGGGCGAAGCAAATGTAGCCATACGATGCACAAATATAGCATCTTTTACCCTTTGACGAGACCTTTGCAAAAGGTCTACAAATGAGAAGTTTTGCTATCCTCTAGGAGCATTTGCAAAATGTATCAATCACAAGGCATTGAGACTGAGAGCACAGGGTGTTTACTTATATAAATAAGCAAGCTCGAATGTCGAAAATAACGCAGTGAGTGCCATATGCTGTAAAGCTCTCTTGGGGCTTATAGAGGTGCGAGATTTATATTTTAGCTCAAAATTCAGAATGTTGATGAGAGAAATGCCTTGAGGTGGGGTGAAAAGTAGAAGATCGCGTATTCGGCCCCTAGGAGGCTCTACAACGCGTCCGACCTCGTTTGGGTACTTGCACACCTGCAGAACAGAAATAGCCTCTTGAAACGAACACCTCATATATCACTAATAAACAATCAGATAAAACCAAACCAAGGAGCAATTTAATTCAAATCGAGCAAGGATTTCAGAATTTTTCTGCACTAATCTTTTCGGTTCTGTGTACACATCGCTTCGGATTAGTCCTACAATCCCCCAAAAACTCTGAGAGTTTTTCTCGAGAGTCAACGCAATCCGTACAAGATCTTTCGCCATTTGCCCAAATTTGAGGCTAATTCGTTTACGGATTTTAACCAAAAACTCGAAAAACCGATTCGCACTCTCCATCTTCATTTCAGGAAATAATATCATCGACTCTCCTCGAAACAACAGAGGGTATCCGCCAGAGATGACGCATTAAAAAAGTCTTCCTAGTTTTGTGTCCAGGTATTTTTAAGTTACAACGAAGCATTATGAATCTAAAGACACTGATGGTCTGCATCATCGCATCAGGTGCCTTAGGCACAGCGACGGCAGCCGAGGAGCCTCTATGGCTACGCTATCCGAGCATCTCTCCCGACGGGACGAAGATTGCCTTCACCTATAAGGGAGACATCTATACCGTGCCTGCCTGTGGAGGCGAAGCTAAACGCCTAACGTCGCACGAGGCTTACGACAGCCATCCTATTTGGTCTCCCGATGGCGAGCAAATCGCTTTCGTTAGCGATCGCAATCGACTCGGCATGAATATATATCTGATGAATGCACAGGGCGGCCAACCCCGTCAGCTGACCACCCACTCAGGGACAGAAACGCCCTACTCCTTCACCCCAGACGGCAAGCACGTTGTCTTCAAGGCACAAATTCAGGACGATGCCAAGTCCACACTATTCCCCAGCAAAAGTCGCACAGAGCTCTACCAAGTGGCTACCAGAGGCGGACGCCCACAGCTTCTACTGGGCATACCAGCCGAATACGCAACCTTAACAGCCGAGGGCAAAATCCTCTATCACGACCACAAGGGAGCAGAAAACGAATGGCGTAAGCACCATACCTCCTCCATCGCTAGAGATATTATGGAGTATAATCCCAAAGGGCAGACCTTCCGTCAGCTCACCCACAATGCAGGCGAGGATCGCAACCCTGTCTATAGCGCAGACAAAAAGCACATCTACTACCTAAGCGAACAGGAGGGTAAGACGATGAATGTGTATCGCCTTGACCTCTCGTCCACTCAGTCCACGGCTCTAACCAACTTCACAGGCGAGCCAGTGCGCTTCCTCTCGGCGTCTCACTCGGACAAACTCTGCTTCGGCTATGCGGGGCAGATCTATACGATGATGCCAGGTCAAGCCCCACAGCTTGTATCCGTCAGGCTCATAAGCGACGTCCAGGACACAGAGCTAGCCAGCCTCAAGTCAGGGAGAGAGATTAGAGAGGCAGAGGTATCGCCCGACGGCAAGCTCATCGCCTTCACCTTCCGAGGTGAAGTCTTCGTATCCTCGGCCGATCACAAGACGACCAAGCGCATCACCACGACGCCTGCCGTGGAGCGTGGGCTGACCTTCGGATCGGATAGCCGCTCTCTAGTCTATGCCAGCGCACGAGGCGGGCTATTCGATCTTTATAAGGCCGAGATAGTACGTGAGCAAGACCCAGACTTCGCCAATGCGACTCTAGTTAAGGAAACGAAGCTATTACCCAACGTCAAGGGAGAAAAAGCCTATCCCAAGTTCTCCCCCGACGGCAGAGAGATTGCTTTCGTCCTCAATAGAAAGGTGCTTGCGGTCTACAACTTCGCCACAGGCAAGCTCCGCGAACTGACGGACGAACGCACGATGCACGACGGTACAGGAGCGATCGAATATGCGTGGTCACCCGACAGCAAATGGATTGCCCTATCGTACGTGGCTCGTGCACACGCCCCATACTATGACGTGGGGATTGTCTCGGCAAGTGGCGATAGCCCAGTTCACAACCTAACTAATAGTGGTTACTTCGCACACAGCCCTAGCTGGTCTGCCGATGGCAACACCCTCATCTACCGAACTGATATGTATGGTATGCGCAACCATGCCTCGTGGGGTTCGCTTGCCGATGTGATGATGGTCTTCCTCAACCGTAAGGCCTATGAGCAGTACAAAATGACGGAGGAGGAGCATGAACTGAACAAACCTAAGGGCACGAAAGAGGACAAGAAAACAGACAAACAAGACAAAGGCGACAAGGCCAAAGGTAATGCTAAGCCAAGCAAGCCAGACATACTAATAGAATGGGATAATATCGAGGATAGACATATACGTCTGACGCCCAACTCCTCTGAGCTAGGCGATGCTATCCTAAGTCCAGATGGCAAGAAACTCTACTACTTCTCTAGCGTGGAACAGAAGTATGACCTCTGGGTACATGATTTGCGCAAGAAGACGACCAAACTGCTCAAGAAGATGGACGCTGGGAGCGTTGCTTTCGCCACCGACAAGGAGGGTAAGTCCGTCTTCGTACTTGGCGATCAGCCAGGCAAACTCAACCCCAAGGACGATAGCTTCAAGGCCATCAGCCTCTCGGCAGATCTAGACCTAGATAGGGCAAACGAGCGAGTAGCTATGTTCGACGAAGTGGAGCGTGAGCAGGGGCTTCGCTTCTATCGTAGTGATATGCACGGCGTAGACTGGCCCGCTCTGACCAAGTACTACCGCCGCTATCTGCCACATATCAACAACAATCACGACTTCGCCGAGATGCTCAGCGAGCTACTCGGCGAGCTCAACGTCTCGCACACGGGCTCGGGCTACCGGGGATCGTCTGCCGCCAAGCCAACTGCCGAGCTTGGTCTCTTCTTCGCGCCCTCTAGAGGGCAGGATGGCCTAGTAGTAGACGAGGTGGTAGCAGGTGGGCCACTAGACATCTCCGAGTCACACATGAAAAAGGGAGACACGCTGCTCTCGATCGATGGTGTAGAGATTAAGGCGGGCATGGACTACTTCCCCCTACTCAACGGCAAGGCCGGTAAACGTATGCTCATTACCTATCGCTCGGCTGAGGCGGGCAAGACGCTCGAGCTCATCGTCAAGCCCATCAGCTCGGGAGCACTGCAGAGACTCCTCTACAAGCGCTGGGTGAAGCAACGTGCCGAGATGGTAGAGCGACTCTCCGATGGGCAACTCGGCTATGTACATATTCCCTCGATGGGTGATCCTAGCTTCCGTACTGCCTACGCCGACGTCCTGGGACGTTACTATGGCCGTAAGGGGATTGTCGTCGACATTCGCCACAACGGCGGAGGACGTCTGCATGAGGACATCGAGGTGTTCTTCACAGGTAAAAAGTACCTCCAGCAGGAAATCCGTGGCAAGGACTACTGCGAGATGCCTAGCCGACGCTGGAATCACGCCTCTATCATGCTGGTCTGCGAAGACGACTACAGTAATGCCCACGGCACACCTTGGGTCTACCAAAAACTAAAAATTGGGAAGGTCGTGGGGATGCCCGTGCCCGGCACGATGACGAGTGTAAACTGGGTAACGCTCCAAGACCCAAGCCTCTACTTCGGCATTCCTGCCGTAGGCTACCGCACGGCTGAGGGCGATTATCTGGAGAACAAACAGCTAGAACCCGATGTACGCGTTCCACTCGATCCGAAGAAGGCTCTAGAAGGTACGGACACTCAGCTAGAAGCCGCCGTGCGTATCTTGCTCGAGGACCTCAAAAGATAGACACTGCTAATCGGTGGTATCGTAACTCATATAGGGGGCTGTGGCAAAATTCGATTTTGCCACAGCCCCTTTTAGGTGTTTCAGTGAATAACATCCGCCAAACTCAATTCAGCTGCCTAATAGCTCATATAGGGTGGCATCAAAAGCCCATGCTATCAAGCAGTCTAAACCCTAGTAGAGCAAAACGTATACGTTAGCTCATCA
>JAUMYV010000066.1 GCA_030528445.1 Porphyromonadaceae bacterium
CAGATTTCTTCCGAGCCTGCTACTACGCCCTGTTGAAACATTTCGGACAGCAGGGAGCTAAAATATAAATCTCGTCAACAGGCTAATCATAATTTGTGAGTAATTCGTTTGCAGGGGATCGTACCACTTTTCTAGTCTTTGATAATGAGCTGTGTAGAAGAGACGATTACAGAGAAATTGCTCGATAGACAATATCTATAATATGCCACTTTACCCGAAAAATCATACCTATATATAGGGATGTATATTGCGCATTACTCAGCCAAATACCCATAAATAGCGATTGCCCTGGTAGATAGTGGGGGAGTAATTTTGCATCTTATAATTTGGTGCGGTATAGTATACCTAAAATTCTAGGAGGATATGCCGTGGTGTAAATAGAGTGATTAGCAATTAATATAATGCATATCAAGTTACTAGTCGGATTGGCCTGCTGTTCATCTCTGACGCTACTCGGTCAAAATCCCGAAGCACAAGCGGATACCATTCGCCAACTTCAGGAGGTCGTGGTGCAGTCTAGACAAATCCTTGGCAGTAAGTTTCAGGCACAGAATCGCACTGGGTCTGCTTATTACATCTCCCCCGGAGAAATCAAGAAATTGGGCTATACCGATATTAATAGGATGCTCAAGTCCGTCCCCGGGGTCAATATGTACGAGGAGGATGGCTTCGGGCTTCGACCCAATATCAGCCTTAGAGGTACCAAGGCCGAGCGAAGTGAGCGCATCACCATTATGGAGGATGGCATCCTCGCCGCCCCTGCTCCATATTCGTCGCCTGCCGCCTATTACTTCCCCAATGCAGCTCGTATGCATGCCGTAGAGGTACTCAAGGGGAGTAGCCAAGTGCAGTATGGCCCCTTCACTACTGGGGGAGCAATCAATATGGTCTCTACACCCATCCCAGCCAAGCTAGATGCCAAGCTCGCGCTCTCGTACGGGAGCCATGGTACGCTCAAGGCGCACGCTATGGTGGGCAATAGCCATCGCTACTATGGATATATGGTAGAGTATCTGCGCATGCAGTCCAACGGGTTCAAGCGCTATGCCGACAGACACGGCGATGGGCTCGAGCGCAATGACATACTAGCCAAGTTTCGTGTAAATACAGATAATAACTCGGGAGCCAACCATGCTCTAGAGCTGAAGTTTGGCTATGCCAATGAGCATTCGGACGAAACGTATGTGGGGCTAACGGAGCTCGACTTCGAGAGGACGCCCTACCTGCGCTATGCTGGTTCAGCTGTAGACAACATCAAGACTAAGCATCAGCAGTGGGTCGCTACCTATCTATTTAAGCTCCGCAATACGCTACAGATCACCGCTAATGCCTACTACAACTACTTCCACCGAAATTGGTATAAGCTCAACGACGTACGCGCAGGGGTTACCTCTGGCGAGGTGCGCTCGCTCGCGTCGGTACTAGCCGAGCCTGAAATCAACTCGGCCTACTACGACATCCTTACGGGGCAGACCGACTATCTAGG
This sequence comes from Porphyromonadaceae bacterium, assembly GCA_030528445.1. Classification (GTDB taxonomy): domain Bacteria; phylum Bacteroidota; class Bacteroidia; order Bacteroidales; family Porphyromonadaceae; genus Porphyromonas. The sequence continues at coordinate 1,487 of JAUMYV010000066.1, forward strand.
CGCAGGGCTCATCGTTCGTGCCAATAACCGAAGCTATCATGCCTCGGGGTTGCAAGCCAAGGCTGAGTACAAGCAGCGCATCGGTCGGGTGTACACGACCCTAGAGGCGGGTGTACGCTACCATGTGGATATGGAGGATCGCTATCAGTGGGATGACGCCTACTCGATGCAGCAGGGTAAGATGCATCTGTATCTACCCGGTATACATGGTGCACAGTCTAACCGAATTACCTCCGCCCGTGCCCTAGCGAGCCATCTGCTCGCCAAGATTGCCTACAAGTCGCTCACCGTCACTACAGGTCTGCGCTACGAAGACATTGCCCTCAATCGCAACGATATGGGGAAGCGCGACCCACGCCGTACAGGGATGCGTCGCCACGAGCTTGGCAATACGGCACGCGTACTCATCCCCAGTATTGGGGCGAACCTCAGACTCCTCAGAGGGGCATCTATATTTATGGGTGTGCACAAAGGGTTTGCGCCTCCAGGAGTGACGGATATCCCTCGGGTGGTGCCACACCGCAGCCTAATCCCCGAGGGGGGATTTCAGCAACAAAAGCCCGAGGAGAGCGTCAATGTGGAGCTAGGGGCTCGCTACGCCCTTGGCGATCTGCATGTGGAGCTAATTGGCTTCCGCAACGACTATAGCAATATGCTCGGTAGTGACCTCGCCGCAGCTGGTGGTCTCGGGACGCTTGAGCAGTTCAACATCGGTAAGGCGATCGTGCAGGGGGCGGAGTTTATGCTGCGCTATCAGCCTCTACCCAAGAGCTGGAAGGTCGGGCTGCCGATGCAGCTCTCCTACACCTACACCGATACCGAGATGCGCAATGTCTTCGTGAGCAACTCGTGGGGCAAGGTGGATATCGGCGATGAGATCCCCTATATCTACAAGCATGCGCTCAACGTACGTCTCGGCCTAGAGCACAAGTGGGGAGAACTACATGTGAGCTGCCGCTACAATGCAGATATGCGCACCAAACCAGGGCAAGGGTCTATCGCCAAGCAAGACCTCGTACCAGAGCATATCATTTGGGATGCATCGGCTCAAATCCATCTACACAGACGTGTGAGCCTCACGGCCAACGCCATCAATCTGCTCAATACGCCATACCTCACCTCGAGGCATCCATCGGGTCTACGCCCAGGGCATCCCTTCGGTGTGTACTTCGGAGTCAATGCTCGTCTCTAATGCTCGCTCTTGATTTAGGATAGAATATGAATAAGTTGATATATACACTATTGCTCAGCCTAATCTGTCTGCTTAGTCCGCTTGGCCTCTCGGCTCAGGGGAAGGTACAGATCACAGGGGAGGTCAAGGACGAGGCCGGACAGCCTCTACCTGGTGTCTCTATCGTAGTGGTCGAGACGAAAGTCGGGGTGAGTACCGATATGTCTGGGCGCTTTGGCATCTCTGCCCAAATGGGGCAAAGTCTGCGTGTGAGCTTCATTGGGATGAAGACGCGTACGGTCAAAATCACAAAAAAACATCTGCACATACAGCTACGCGAGGATGCCAAGATGATTGATCAAGTGGTCGTTACTGGCTATCAGAAGGTCAAGAGCCGTGTCTATACAGGTTCGGCCACCTCGGTCAAGCTCCAGGAGATCAAACTCGAGGGGATTACCGATGTATCTCGCATGCTCGAGGGGCGTGTGCCCGGATTGTCAATACAGAATATATCGGGAAGTTTCGGTTCTGCACCACGCATCAACATCCGTGGCGGTGCCTCTATCGTGGGCAATGTACAGCCTCTATGGGTGATTGATGGAGCTGTGTACGAGGATTTAGTTTCGCTGAGTCTAGATCAGCTCGCCTCGGGTGATGCAGTTACGCTTATCAGCTCGGCGGTGGCAGGGCTTAACCCTGCCGATATCGAGGACATACAGGTGCTCAAAGATGCCTCTGCAACCTCGGTCTACGGGGCGAGAGCGCTCAATGGGGTAATCGTGGTGTCGACCAAGAGCGGCAGGCGCAATGCGCCTACACGCGTGAACTATTCGTCCGAGTATAGTTTCCGCCTCAAGCCCAGATATGAGGAATTTGACCTGCTCAACTCCCAAGAGACCATGTCTGTCTACCTAGAGATGCAGAAGAAGGGGCACTTCGGTCTGCGTGAGTCGCTCTATGGGCGTAGGTCTGGGATATTCTACCAGCTCTACAAGCAGCTCTCTAGCCTCGACCCCAAGACAGGCGGCTATGCTCTGGCCAATACGCCAGAGGGCATCAAGGACTTCCTACGCCAACACGAGTATGCCAATACGGATTGGTTCTCGGAGCTCTTTACCTACAACCCTACGATGAGCCATAACATCAGTCTCTCTGGCGGATCGGATCGTATGGCGGCACGCGCCTCCGTGGGTTACCTGCACGATGGGGGATGGACACTGGCCGATCAGGTCAAGCGCGTCACAGCCAACCTCAAGACAGACTTCTTCCTCACCAAGGCATTCACCGTCTCACTCTCGGCTCAAGGCAATCTCCGCCAGCAGAAAGCTCCTGGGACTGTGCCTCAGAAAAAGAACGCCACACTGGGGAGCTTCGAGCGCGACTTCGACATCAACCCCTTTGCCTATGCGCTTGGGACGAGCCGCACGCTACGCCCTCGCGACGAAAGAGGTGCCCTCGAGTACTACCGCAACAACTGGGCTCCCTTCAACATCCTCAACGAGTACGCTAGCAACCGCATGGATATCGATGTGCTAGATTTCAAACTACAAGGGGAGATGTCGTACAAAATCAGCGACCAGCTAGAGGCTAAAGCACTCGTCTCGGCACGTAATGCTACGACGAGCACAGCACATCAGATCTACGAGAGCTCCAACGTGGTGCAGGCCTTCCGTGCCAATGAAACGCCCGATGTAGCTCGTGAAAATATCTATCTGCTGCACCATCGAGACAATCCGCTCTTGCAGCCAAGTATTGCCCTGACTCATGGCGGTATCTACAACAAGACCGAGACCAAGCTCCGTAGCTATCTGGGGCGCGTGGCTCTAGACTACAATGCGACTTTCGGGGAGCACGACATCAAGACCTTCGGCTTCGTCGAGGTGCGCTATGCCGACCGTAGCATCAACCCCTTCCAAGGCTATGGCATCCAGTACGATAGAGGCAATCAGATCTTCAGCAATCCGCTTATCTTCAAGAAACTGCTTGATGAGGGGAACCCCTACTTCTCGCTCAACAATCGCTACGAGCGAGGCGTCACGGCATCGTGGAGCGGTACGTATGGCTACGCAGGTAAGTACATTGCCAATGCCGTGGTCAACTACGAAGGCTCCAACACGGCTGGGCGTAGCTCTCGCTCGCGCTGGCTACCGACCTGGAACGTAGGGGGTAAGTGGAATATAGACCACGAAGAACCAATTAAGAATAGCGAGCATATCTCCAAGCTAGCTCTGCGTGCAAGCTATGGCCTCACGGCCAAGATGAACGAGCAGGCACTGAACTCTAGTGCGATCTTTGAGAATATCATCCTCAATAGGCTCGCTTTTGAAGATAGAGAGAACGCCCTACGCATCCGCCATCTCGAGAATAGAGACCTGAGCTGGGAGAAGATGTACGAGCTCAACATCGGGGTTGATGCAGGTTGGTTCAACAACCGCATCAGCACAACACTCGACCTCTATCAGCGCAATGCGTTCGACCTTATAGACCTTGTGCGAACATCGGGTGTAGGGGGCGAATACTACAAGTATGCCAACTTTGGCGATATGCGTACGCGAGGGCTAGAGCTTGCCTTGCACACGAAAAACGTTTTACTCGACGACTTCAGCTGGGCTTCTAGCTTTACACTAAGCTATATGCAGCAGGAGATTACTCGCCTGCTCAATACGCCCAATACATTCGACATGGTCTCTGGACGTGGACGTGGTAATATCGAGGGCTATCCCAAGGGATCGCTCTTCTCCTTCAACTTCCAAGGGCTGAGCGACAGAGGTTTGCCAACCTTCGACTTTGGGCTCTATCCGCAGAGCAATCACCCCTTCGCCCGCAGTACGGGGGCAGACTTCCTCGATACGCAGTACTCCAAGAGCTATCTGCTCTACCATGGGCCGATAGAGCCCAATCTGATTGGAGGTCTGTCGAATACCTTCAAGTACAAGGGATGGGAACTCGGACTCTTCGTGACAGCTCAGGTAGGTAATAAGATTCGCCTGAACCCGACCTACGACCCCGCTTTCGCCGACCTCAATGTCTTCTCTAGAGACTACTACGACCGCTGGCTCGTACAGGGTGAGGAGTATAGGACGGACGTCCCCACCCTACCCTCTGTCGACCTCATCCGCGAGGTCGGGCGTGAGAGTCTGGAGCGTGCCTACAACACCTACAATTTCTCTCAAGTCAGGGTAGCAGATGGTAGCTTCATCCGAATGAAGAATATCTCGCTGGCTTATACACTGCCTCAGAGTCTGCTCAAGTCTCTGCGCTTGCACTCGGCAGGTGTACGCCTAAACGTGACCAATCCGTTCCTCATCTATGCCGACCCTAAGCTCAAGGGGCAAGACCCTGAGTTCTACAAATCGGGTGGTGTGGCTCTACCTACGCCTAAGCAGTACACGCTCACACTCAACCTAGGGTTCTAAACAAAAAAGCAAATCAACGATGATGATCAAGTATAGATACCAAGCGTTGCTACTTGCCTTAATGATGCTCCTGGGCTCGTGTGGCAAGTATCTAGATGTAACGCCCGATTCCTCCTTCGATGTGCCTATCGATAGTGAGGACAAGATAGCGGAGCTCCTGACTGGCGCTTATCCCGATGCAAGCTACTTCCCCTTCTTAGAGGCGCGCACCGACAATGTAGGCGAGCGTACCTATGGCGAGCACTATCAGCTCAACGAAGCAATGTACTTCTGGGAGGACTACGACCAAGAAGACCTAGACACGCCACTAGCCTACTGGAATGCTTGCTACCGAGGTATCGCACAGGCCAATAAAGCTCTGGAGCTACTCAAGCAGTATCCCAAGACTGAGCGTGTCAAGGCTCTATACGGCGAGGCATTTTTGCTTAGAGCCTATCTGCACTTCATGCTCGTCAATATCTGGGCAGAGCCGTATCGCGGAGCTGCCTCGGAGCAGGATCTAGGGATTCCCTACATCAAGCACCCAGAGAAGCACGCTTTGGTGAATTATGACCGAGGTTCGGTGGCCGAGGTGTACCGGCTGATTGAGGAGGATCTGCGGCTTGGCATCAGTCTAGTCAATGATACTTACTACAAGAAGCCCAAGTATCACTTCAACAAAAAGGCTGCCTATGCCTTCGCCTCTCGCTTCTATTTAGTCAAGGGAGAGTGGCAGCAGGTCGTAGCCTATGCCGACTATGTACTCGGCGCTACGCCCAGAGCCGTAATCAGAGATTGGGCTTCGTACGAGAAGAACTTCCGCTTCAACCGCACTGCCCTGCACAGACGCTACAACGCCGCGAGCGAACCTAGCAATCTGCTCCTCACCACCACCGAATCTCGATGGGCCAGAGACCTGCCGACGCAGACCTACGGCACGACGATCGCAGAGATGAAGACAATCTACAACAGCAGAGGTATCCTAGGCTGTACGGATTATGAGAAGATGAATTTGGCCCAAGCATACGTATTCCAGCGTACGCCAGCACCTGTCAAGGAAGGAGTTTACACGGCTAAGTTCGATGAGTTGGCTCTTTTCGGCAGTACTGGCACTCGCCCCAGAGATCTCTATGTCACCAACATCTTGCTCTCTACCGACGAAGTACTGCTCAACCGCATCGAGGCCTACACAATGCTTGGACAATACAATCTGGCCATTGATGACCTGCAGACTCTGATGCAGACTAAGTATCACATGGTTCCTCCATGCTCCCGTGAGACCTATACCAACTCTCAAGAGACTATGTATGGTGCGATTACGCCTTTCTATGGTCTATCGCGCAAGCAACTTGGTCTATTGCGTATCGTTCTGGACTTCCGCCAGAAAGAATTTCTACACGAGGGGTTACGTTGGTTCGACATCAGACGCTTCCATATCGCCCTCAAGCGCAATAGTAGACATTCCCTCTATCGCCCTCTCGAACGAGACGATTACCGCAAGGTTCTTCAGATCCCTGCTGAGGCGATCCGCCGAGGTCTTGCGCCGAATCCTCGCAACGAGGCCATCTATTAGTCATTAAATGTAGCCGATACAATTATGAAGTCACTATATAGACTATGGTCAGCTAGCTTCGCTACACTTGTCCTATTCTTCTCTTTGTCTTGTAGCAAGGAGAAGCTGTCTGAGGAAAGTGTCGTGGAGAGCTACCTACGTACGCCAGAGCAGACCGAGCTAGACGGTTGGCTCACGCGCGAGTTTTCGCCCTACAACATTCAAGTGAACTATCGCTGGCAGAAAGAGAACCTCCCCTCTGGGAGTGTCGCTATTCCGCCCAAGACCGATCGCGTCCAGCCTATACTTGAGGCAGTCAAGCAACTTTGCCTCGAGCTCTACCGCCTCGAGCGAGCAGGTGGCAAGGACTTCTTGCTCGACAAGGGACTTATCCGGTTTACTCTACTCGGAGGTTACGAGCTAGATGCTACGGGAGTACTCATGCGTCTGTGGTATCCTCAGACAGCGAGCAATGAGCTATTCATCTTCGATGCCAACGCTTTCGACCCCACAGACCGCAAGTCGATCTATCGCCTCATGCGTAGCGTACATCATCAGTTCGCTAGACGTCTGATTGAGCAGATTCCCTACGACCGAGACGCCTTCCTAGCTATCGGAGCCAAGGCCTATGGCTCTCTGGCTCTACCTCCCTCGCCTAGAGATGTGTATCGCCGTGTGGGGATGAGCGAGTATGCCCACAGACGAGGCTTCTATACGCTCTACTCGATGGCTGCTCCCGAGGATGAGTTTGCTGAGCTTATCAGTATCTTCTTGCTGCACTCTGCCGTAGAGCTCAAGCGTGTGGAGGAGATTGCCGCTCGACCTACTTCCGATCTGCCAGAGGACCAGCGGGAGGCGCAGCAGGCTCTACGCTTGATCAAGAAGAAGCGTGCCTTCGTAGAGCATTACTTCAAGCAGCAGGTGGGCATCAGCCTTAGCCGTCTGCAGCTACTTAGTCTCAAGCAACTGAATGCCTACTATACGCAGCACCAGTCTAAGTAAATCGTATGTCCATCATGTATAGAATACTTTTGGCCGCCTTGGCTGTTATGATACTCTCGCCTAGCTGCCGAGAGGGGGCTGTCTTTGAGCAGTCGCCCTCGGAGAGAACAGAGGCACACCTCGAGAGCTTTCGCCACACGCTCACTTCCGCCCCACATGGTTGGAAGCTGACCTACTTCCCCCGCATCGATTCGTTGCTTTTTCGCAATCCGACCCTCCAGCTCGACTGGACAGATGTCGAGCCGGCCAAGTATGGCTACGGAGGCTATACGATGCTGGTTAAGTTTGGTCTAGATAATAAGGTTGAACTTAGGGAAGACCGCGACACTCCAGCCGAGATACAATCTCTGATTGGGGAGTATGCCCTGAGCCTTGGTAGCAGTCTGCAGCTGAGCTTCACGACCTATCTGCCGATACACGACCTAGTAACGACGGAGCTCGCTGGCGTATCGGACTTTGTCTATCGCTACACAGACTACCTAGGCAATATGGTGTTGAGTACTGGTGAGTCCGAGACAAGTAGTCGGCCCTATATGCTCCTATCTCCTCTCTCCGACGAGAAGAGCTGGGAGCAGGCAGCTGGTCTTGCCCGAGACAACCGCAAGTTCTTCGAGGAGATGAATAATCCTCAGATTCTGATCAGACGGGGAGGCCGTGTCTTCTTCCAGAGTGATGTCCCATTCAAGAACTCCCGCGGAGATACGACTCGTGAGCATGAGCGCAATCGCCGTCGCTACCATATTTTCCTCTCCTACAGGGAAAAGTACGACCCCATTTTCAAGGGGTACAATGGTATTGGCTCTGGCTATGTGGGCACAGAGACGGGGCTATCCTTTAGGCCAGGGTTTAGCTACGATGCCAAGACTACATTCTGCGACTTCGAGCGTCGAGGCAATAAATTCGTAGCAGAGCTTGTCTCGGTCTACGACCCTCAGCTGATGAGGTTCCGCCTCGTGAGCAAACATCTCTTCCCCGATGGGGAGCCAACAAACTACACTGCCGAGATCGTAGATGTTCGGCTCCCATAAACTTATAGATTGAGCAATTTGATGAATTACTTCAGATATATCATAGCCCTTGTGAGCATTGCCTCACTGCCTCTGCTGAGTTCTTGTAGAGAGAAGCCTTTGGTAGAGGAAGATGAAGACTACAAAAAACTTTTCCCCTTTATGGGAATTAGCAAACCTGACACCTCTTTTGAGGATATGACGGTAATGCCCTGCGACCCCGAGATGGCCCTGAATGCCTACAAATACCCAGGTGTCGACATCACAGAGGACGCTAGGGACTACGTTGTGACGATTAAGGCGCTCTTCACTCTGCCTGATGGGACGACGCAGGCAAGATATTTGCTTCGCTATATCGGTGCCGATAAGCAGCTCATCACCGCCAGCTCCATCACCAAAGACGGAGCCGCCTCCGAGAGTCTAGTTGCCAACGAAGAGTTCGTCAAGACTTTCACTGTGCGCTCGGGCTATCCTCTCTACTTGAGTGTCAATGGTGTCGCCCCACGTGGCTCGACAATCAAGGCCAGTATCTCTGCGAGATCGGTGGATGGCTTGGTCGTTGTGCCGGAGCTATCAATGGAGCAGTCGCAAAACAAAGAGGGGCCCAACCCAATCCCAGCTCCCTACTGTGAGTACATCATTCTTCCCTAACCCAAGCCGATGACTATGTATTATGCATATCAACTAACTAAAAGGCTACTAATGAGCCTTGCTCTTGGAGCTACACTGGTAGCTTGCCAGCCATCTCCGCTACAGACTGTGGAGACAGGCGAACTCTTCCTGCCCGAGCAAGACCCCAAGTATCAGTTTACGCGCAATCAAGAGAGTAGCGTAGATACGCAAGAACCAGATTTGCTACGTAGCACGCTCAACGAACTGCACGATCGCTTCCTCGATCAAGCTCAGATTCGTAATCAAGAACTGATGAATACCGCTCAGGAGCTGTTTGACCTCGGTCTCTATGGCTATGCGCCTAAGGCCTATATCGCGCAGTCTCGCATGCACCAAGCACACAGAGAGCAGATACTCGCCGATCTCAACGCCCTGATCGAGACTACGGCACGCCTCTCGGGGCTTGGTGCCCCCAATCCCTCACAGCATCGTAGACGAGAGGCAGAGCCCATGCGCTCGGGTTATGTCGATGGAGCAGTGGGTGGGAGGTTAGTTTTTGTCGATGAACATGGATTGGTAGTGGCTCGTGCCTTTGCTGCAGGCATCTTGGGAGCAATTAACCTAGATCAAATCCTCAATGTACACCTAGACGACCCAATCGTACAGAGCCAAGAGCTAGAGCGAGACCACGAGAATCAAATCCTCATCAAGGGCAACAACTACACGGCTCTCGAGCATCACTGGGATCTAGCCTACGGTTACTATCTACAGGGTTTACGCTCACTGGCTCTTAGCGATGGCATACAGGCACTACGTGGTACGGCTCGTCGTCTAGATCTAGCCTTCACTCTAGGGCGAATCGACATCAACTACCACCTATACGATATGCTTCCAAAGCATGTACAGACCATTCGCCAAGAGCTCAAGCGCGTTTGGCTTATCCGTTTGGAGCATCTTCTACTCGGGGGGAATACGCTCGCCAATCTCAGCGAAACGCCAACACTTGCTTTCTCGATGCTCTCGGAGGCCTACGGCATGATTTACTCGCTACAGTTTCTCTGTTCACCCGAAGGCAAACCCTATTTTACCTATCAAGAAGTTCGTGATTTGCAAGCCCAACTCATTTCAGGTAAGGGGCTGTGGAAGTACGAGTGTCTCAATGGGGATAATACTCATATAGACAATTTGCAGACAATTCTGCAAACAATCAAGACCAAACTTAATGTAAAATAAATCTCTAAAAAAACTATCAACTAAAAATTGGATCAATGAAGAAAATTGCATTAGCATTAGCTCTCTCGGGGTTACTAAGCTCTGGGAGCTTGTGGGGGCAAGCAGACAATCAAAACCTATGGTTCAACCCTGGGTTTGAAGAGTTAGAAACAGGCAATCCCAATATACCACTTCGTTGGAATATCCCAGTGGATATACAGCCTCTTAGGGCAGGTGCACCTCTGTCTAATGATAATCCTCATACTGAAAAAAATTGTATTGAACTTATTCCTAGCTCCAAAGATGTATACCTTACACTCTGGGATTCCAAACGAGATTGGCTCCAAAAGTATGAGGCGAAAGATGGTGATACATTTGAGCTTTCTTATTGGCATCGTGGCGAGCTTATTCGTCCCACTCTGACGGTATGGATTAGATACTATAATGGGAAGGATAAATACAGCTTTATTGGCGAGCAGATTATCCCAAATTCTGCGGTACAACCATCAGGAGACTGGAAGCAGCACACTCTGAGGTTTGCTATCAGTAAGGAGCATCTCAAAGCTGATAAGAAAGGAGAAGAAATAACTTCATTTGATGTTATGCTCCGTATGCACTCCTATACAGGGTCCAAAGACCCTAAGAGCATTTTTCTAGATGATTTCTCTTTATCCAAGATTGTCGTTAAGCCTCCTATTCAGGTTCCTATGCCTACCGGTGTCCAGGTGTCTCCTTATGAGAGAGAAATAGAACTTTCTTGGGATAAAGGATTGGATAAGGAAGTATCGTGGGAGGTTACCCTAGGCGAGCAAACTCACAAGACCGCCGAGGCACGCTATATCCTTACTGGGTTAGAACCTCAAAAAGAGTATGTAATTAAGGTTCGCTCTGTCAAGGGTGATGCTTATTCTGAGTACAGGGAAATCAAAGTATCTACAAGCTTGATTCTAAAGGATGAGCAGGACGAAACTCGTTTGCCTTACCTACGTACGCTAAGCCCTGTGGGGACAGCTAATCAGACAATCAATCTCTTTTATAGCGATCTGTATCATGCCTCCAATGCCAAGTTTACGTATTGGATAGATGACCAAGAGACTAGTCCCAAGGGATATCAATTAACGTTCCCCAAGAAGGGCAAGCAGGAGCTCAAAGTAAGGATTGAGGAAACGCCTACACAGGTATGGATCCTGACCTATAATCTTGATATTATATAATTCAGTATAGACAAAACAGCAAAATGAAACATATATTTTTGGCTCTAGCTCTAGTATCGCTAGGCTTTTCTTCTTGCAAAGAAAAAGATACCCCTGTTGTTGAGCAGGTGGCAGAGATTAAGATTGGAGAGCATGATCTCAAGGAAGTTATTCTAGATAAGGGGTCTAGTCGTGATATCCTCCTCTCTGGGGGTAACGGCAAGTTTACCGCAACGGTTAAGGACTCTAAAGTGTTGGATGCCAAGATTGATGGATCATATCTCAAGCTTAGGGGCTTGGCCTATGGAGAGACTGTAGTTCTGCTACGCTCTCACGACAAACAGAAGAGCCTGACCGTCAAGGTTGAGCGAGCCGAGATCAGTTTAACCGACAAAGAAGTTACTCTGTATCCTGGTCAGGAAAGACAAGACATCAAGGTGATTGGTGGTGGTGACGATGCCGTTGTAGAGGCAGAGAACCCAGAGATGGCCATTACCTACGAGTGGGATGCAAAAACCAGCAAGCTCAAACTAAGGGCTAACTACGAGGGCGAGGCCAAGCTCATCTTCCGCTCACAGGACAATAAGCCAGCCAAGGAGCTCAAGATTATCGTCAAGGCGGATAATAACGTATCTGATCAGATTGGTTTCTACACCACAACGAGTAAGACACTCAGACCTTACTTCCGCATCTTGATGCATGCCTACAGACCTGGTAAGATGGTTTGGATATCGGCTTCGCCACGTATGAGCCTTGACCAGACACGCATCCTGATGACTCCCCTAAAGTCTCCCCAAAAGGGAGCCAAGCTTGAGAAGGCTAAAATCACCTTCATCAACGTTAGCGACTCTAAGTTCCCTATGGGCGAATATGATCTCATCGTAGAAGAGGTCGTAGAGGCTAAGGGGCTAGTTACACTACGTGGACAGGGTTTCAAACTCGTTGTCCCTTACGACAAGTAGCAGAGACCTTTTATTGGGACAGGGGTATGTTGAGCAATCGGCATACCCCTTGCTGCTACTTAAACCTGGAGTATTACATTATATTGCTGTCCGATAAACCTTTCAAGAAAGCAAAAGGTCATTGAATCCGAGTAAATAGATTGTATTCTGTCTGATTTAGTTTTAGTAAGCCCCTCGATCGTCAAACGGCATTGAGTTCATGGGGCTGCCGATGAGTTTTGCTGAATAACAGCTGTTTTGGGGGTGATTCTGAAGTAGAACGTACATACGCACATTACTAGACATTACATGAGACGACGACTAGTAAGCCAATAGTTTTACCGGAGAGCAACAACAAATAACGTCGGATTTTCTCTGCCAATTCTTTGGAGCAAGCTTAGCTCTATATAGAGGACGT
>JAUMYV010000002.1:0-9441 GCA_030528445.1 Porphyromonadaceae bacterium
AGCTAAGCTTGCTCTAAAGAATGTTTGTGGTTTATATCAGTTAGTCGTTAGGGTTAGTTGAGGTTTAGCTCTAGTCAGTCAGGCTTTAATTGTAGCTCTATTCATCATTACTATGTTTTGGTTTTGCGACAACAAGGCAACGAAAATTAGGGCTGGCCTCATTTCACGAAGCCAGCCCTTTGATTACTCCAAATCAAAAATCTTTAGCGGACAGCAATAATTCTAGTGCTAGACTATCGAGTCCTTAGGTAGAAAGATAGCTCTATCTCATCGTCAATGAACTTATTGCCCAGATTGGAGAAAAAGCTCTTCGAGCCATATTTGACATTCCAGTTTGCCCGATTGATGCGGAAGACCTCGCTTCTAATACTCCACGACGAGTCGCTCGCATCGAAATTGACAGACTGAATGGGTATCGCCACATTCTTCGTCATATCCTTGAGCGTGAGATTACCCTTGAGTTCCGCTAGAGTTCCCACTGCTAGCCCTCTCTCTGGGATGTCGGTTAGCTCGAAGCGTGCTAGAGGATAGCGCTGCACATCGAAGAAGTCTTCGTTTTCCAAGTGCTCCTTGAGCTTGCGAGCCAAATCTCCCTCTAGATCGTCCACCACGATACCATTCATCTTAATCTCAACATGGCCACCAAGTAGCTGCCCATCTGTAATCGATACTTTGCCCGAGGTTATTGGGAGTCTCCCAAAGTGCTCACCGCCGGGCTTGAATCCCTTCCATGTCATTACAGAGGCTGTGGAGTCTATATCGTAGGCAATCTCTACGTTGACCTGTGTAGCGGCTACAGAATCTGTGACCTCTACGATTTTGCCCGACTTACCACTCGAGCAAGAAGCTATCGCCAAGGCTATGGCAATTACCCCCGAAACACCAATCATCTTTTTCATCATACAATTTTTATATTGTCTATTTCTAATCCTAGCTTTGTTCTTCCACAATCAGCCGATGTAGATTATCTAGACATCGTGATACCCCCAATGTCAATCTTAGCACGTCGCATCTAGAGGAGATTCTCTTGGACTGTAGCTAAGATGACACCATTAAAACACTAAAAAACCTAAAAGGTTTAATGTGTGTAAATATAATATAATAATAGATAATAACAGAGAGGTCTAAATATTTAATCAAAAAGAATCAAACATCACCGACAAATATGTATCTTTGGGGCAATGCGTTTGAGTAGTATGTGAAGTAATTAGTGGAAGTACTATGAATGAATTAGATCTTTTTGCCTCTTGGCAGTTGTGGCTCATTGTAGGCATAGGGCTATTAATTCTGGAGATCGTGACTGCAGGCTTTCTTCTGGCGTGCTTCGGGATAGGAGCCTTGGGTGCCGCGATTGTAGCTATACTTGACCTCGGATTAGCTTGGCAACTAGCAGCTTTCTCCATCATCAGTCTGCTCTCTTTATTTTTGCTCCGTCCAGTGATGATGCGCCGACTAGAGCGTGGGAGTATTCCCACAGGCGTTGATGCACTCGTTGGCAGGCAGGTTAGACTGAAATCTCCTATATCCGATACCGCCGACTATGGGGAAATCTCCATCGATGGGGATGTTTGGCGTGCACGTGTGGAAGGCGGAATATCTCTAGCGCAGGGCACTTGGGTTGAGGTGGTCTCGGTGGATGGGCTTATCCTTACTATTCGTCCCATTTGACGGCGGTAAACACATCGTAATCAACACATCAAATTTCATATTCAATTCATCTCTGTCTTATGACATCAGGACTTATTATCTTCGGAGCTATTGCCCTTTTGGTTATCTTCATCATCTCCAAGGGGCTCAAAATCGTACAGCAGTCGCAGACCATGATTATCGAGCGTCTAGGTAAGTACTACACGACCCTAAACTCTGGGGTCAACATCATTATTCCCTTTATCGACCAGCCTCGCCCTATCCGCTGGCGATATACTATCCCAGCTGGCAACGGCGACACCATCGTCCGCTTTACCGATGTGACCACTATCGACCTGCGTGAAACGGTCTACGACTTTCCTCGCCAGAGTGTGATTACCAAAGACAACGTCGTGACGGAAATCAATGCTATCCTTTACTTCCAGATAGTCGATCCTATACGTGCGATGTACGAAATCCAGAACTTGCCAGACGCTATTGAGAAGCTCACACAGACGAGCCTGCGCAACGTAATCGGCGAGATGGATCTAGATGAAACACTCACGAGTCGCGATACAATCAATAGTAAGCTACGCACAATCCTTGATGATGCGACCAATAAGTGGGGGGTCAAGGTCAATCGTGTAGAGCTACAAGATATCAATCCCCCACGGGACATCCGCGACGCTATGGAGAAGCAAATGCGTGCCGAGCGAGACAAGCGTGCGCAGATTCTCAATGCCGAGGGGCAAAAAGAAGCCCTTATTCGTGGATCGGAGGGGCGTATGCAGGAGTCTATTAACCATGCCGAGGGTGAGCGACAGGCTCAAGTGCTACATGCCAAGGCAGAAGCAGAGGCTAAGCTCCTGACAGCACAGGCAGAAGCAGAGGCTATTCGGCTGATAGCCGATGCTGCGGCAGGCTCGGGTGCCAACCCCACTCAGTACCTCATCGCCGTACGATATCTAGAAACGCTACGCGAGATGACAAGTGGCAAGGATAATAAAACCATCTATCTCCCCTACGAAGCCACTGGGGTGCTCAGCTCTCTAGGAGGCATCAAGGAGCTATTGAGTAAGTAGTCCCCTTGTGCCTGCGGGTAAATCATATGGAGCGGTGTGTCGAGAGGCGACTCTCGGTGCACCGCTTTTGTGTCTCACGAACTCCCAAAGTACTAACTTATGTGAAGAATTAGGACAAAAAGACTAATCAACCGTATGGGTGGATTGTATTATCTTTGTAGCTTAACAATTTAAGGCAAGCAAGTCGATAGACTTGTACAATCAATCAGACTAAATGTATAGCGACAGTATAGTTCTTATCCCTACATACAATGAGCGCGAGAATATCGCCCAGATGATTGACACGGTTATGGCACTTCCCCACGCTTTTGACCTACTAGTCATTGACGATAATTCGCCCGATGGTACAGCAGATATCGTGCGAGAGAAAATCGCTCAGTACTCTGGCCGACTTTATCTATTGGAGCGAGCAGGCAAACAGGGACTAGGGACTGCGTATATCGCAGGTTTTCGCTGGGCTCTAGAGCGTCCGTACCAATATATATACGAGATGGACTGCGACTTTAGTCATCCCCCCACGAAACTCGTAGAGCTCTACGAGGCTTGTCATCTAGGGGGGGCAGACGTAGCCGTGGGCTCTAGATATGTAAGCGGTGGACGAGTGAAGAACTGGCCTATAGGACGCATATTGATGAGCTATGGGGCCTCTCTCTATGTGCGGATTATCACAGGATTACCCGTCAAGGATACTACAGCTGGCTTCGTCTGCTACCGCCGAGAGGTGCTAGAGAGCATGGAGCTGGATCAGATCCGCTTCAGAGGCTATGCCTTCCAGATCGAAATGAAATATACGGCATACACTCTTGGCTTCAAGGTTGTTGAGGTTCCTATCACATTCGAGGATCGCGTACTTGGCTCCTCCAAGATGAGTAGCTCGATCTTCGGAGAAGCCTTCGTCGGCGTACTAGATCTACGCCGAGACAAAATGAAAGGAGTATTCCCAAAAGGCAAACGGAAAGCATGAAGAAATTACTTAGAAACGCCCTCCTCATCAACGAGGGGAGGAGCTACACGGCCTCAGTAGTCATAGAGGGTGAACTAATCGAGGCGATCTACGAAGGGGAAAACACCTGCCCCGAGGCACTAGAGCGTGAGGCCGACGAGGTCATTCCTTGTGAGGGGCTATGGCTGATGCCAGGAGTCATTGACGACCAAGTACACTTCCGTGAGCCGGGTCTTACACACAAGGCTTGCATCGCCACAGAGAGCCGAGCTGCCGTAGCTGGTGGCGTCACGAGCTTTATGGATATGCCCAATACCAATCCGCCCACTACGACTCTAGAGGCATGGGAGGATAAGATGCGCCGTGGAGCAGAAACCAGTTGGGCGAATTATGCCTTCTTCTTCGGTGGCACCAATGACAATGCCGATGAGCTCAAGCGTCTTGACCGCCATCGCCTGCCGGGCATCAAGCTATTCCTCGGGAGTTCTACGGGCAATATGCTCGTAGATAATAAGGAGACTTTGCAGCGAATCTTTAGTCAGACGGATATGATTATCGCGACGCACTGCGAGAGCGAAGGGATTATTCGAGCCAACAAAGAGCACTACAAAGCACTCGTTGGTAAAGAGAACCTAGACGTTAGCTATCACCCTCTGATTCGCTCTGCCGAGGCTTGCTATCGTAGCTCTGCCGAAGCCGTGGAGCTTGCGACCCGACTCAATAGCCGTCTGCATATCCTCCACGTCTCGACCGAGAGGGAGCTATCACTCTTTCGTAGCGACTTACCCATAGAGCAGAAGCGTATCACCTCGGAGGTGTGCGTACATCACCTCCTATTTACAGACGCAGATTACGCCACACTAGGCAACAAGATTAAGTGGAATCCCGCCGTCAAGACGCTTGCCGACAGAGAAGCTCTACGTGCAGCCGTACGCAGTGGCCTAGTTGATATTGTGGCTACAGACCATGCCCCACACCTCTGGAGCGAGAAGCAGGGCGACTGCCTGTCGGCCGCAAGTGGCGGCCCTCTCGTACAGCACTCCCTGATGACGATGCTAGACCTAGCCCACCAAGGTATATTTACTCGTGAGCTGGTAGTCGAGCGTATGGCTCACCTCCCCGCTATCCTTTTCGGCGTGCAGAAGCGTGGCTTCATCCGCACTGGGTACTTTGCAGATCTTGTGCTCGTAGACCCTAAGAGCACCTATACAGTAACGGCAGAGAACAATCTGACGCACTGCGCATGGTCGCCTCTAGAGGGGCGAACATTTGCCCATAGCGTACATACAACTTTCGTCAACGGACACGTTGTGTATTCGGGCGGTCGCCTCACAGACGAGCGTCCTGCTGTCTACGGATTGGCTTTTGGGTAAAGGCCGTTCACTCACTTATCATCTCGACAACTTATATCGTATGCAACGATTCAGCAATATCATCTGGCTTACTCTAGCCTTAGCATTCGGCGCCCCTCTAGCGGCTCAGAAGTCGGGCAAAACGAGCAATCAGCAGAGCTACACCAAGGCTCTCGATATCGTAGGCGCCTCGATGTCTCTACTCGATCGCTACTTTGTCGACTCGGTAGACCTAGAGCGCATCAGCCGTCGTGGCATAGACGCTATGCTCTCTAGCCTAGACCCCTACACAGAGTACTACTCCAAGGAGGATAACGATCAGCTCAAACTCATCACTACGGGCGAATACGGAGGGATTGGCTCAATCATCTCACAGAGGCCCGACAGCACAGTCATCATCAACGACCCTATGGAGGGGATGCCCGCAGCACAAGCAGGACTCAAGGCTGGCGACCGCATCCTAGAGGTTGATGGCCAAGACTTTCGCAAGGGGACAAGCGATGCCGTGAGCAAGGCTCTCAAGGGGAAACCTGATAGCAAAATCAGCCTGCTGATACAGCGTCTCGGCGAGAGCAGGCCTCGCAGGGTTGAGTTCACTCGTCGCAAGATTGTAGTCAATCCAGTTCCTTACTACGGAGTTACGCCAGCAGGCTATGGCTACATCAAGCTGACGAACTTCCCCAACACAGCCGCCACCGAGGTTCGCCGTGCGATGACGGAGCTACAAAAGACACAGAAAGTCAAGGGGCTCGTCCTAGACCTAAGAGATAATGGCGGTGGATTGATGGAAGAAGCCATAAAGATCGTTAGCTTCTTCGTCCCCGAGGGCACAGAAGTCCTACGCACCAAGGCGCGCCCAGAGCTCAAGCAGGAGGCCGTGTACCGCACGCGCTCCAAACCCATTGCCCTTGATCTGCCACTTGTCGTGCTGATTGATGGCCAGAGCGCATCGTCTGCCGAGATCGTAGCCGGTGCTCTGCAGGACGTCGACCGTGCTGTCGTCGTCGGTCAGAAGTCTTTCGGCAAGGGGCTAATCCAAACGACGATGCAGCTACCACACCAAGGCGTACTCAAGCTAACAACTGCCAAGTATTACATCCCCAGTGGGCGTTGCATCCAGCGCATCAACTACAAAGAAGCCCGTGCAGGTCGCGAGGCTGAGCTCCCAGATAGTCTGACGAAGATCTTCCACACGGCTGCTGGCCGCGAGGTACACGATGCTGGTGGTATCTTGCCAGACGTCAAAGCCGAGGTAGACTCTCTGCCTACGATGCTCTACTATCTGACCTACAACGAGTCTGCCTTCGACTGGATCACGACCTACGCACAGCGACACAAAGCGATTGCCCCACCCGCGACCTTCTCCGTCAGCGATGCAGACTACGAAGCCTTTGGCCGTATGCTCATTGAGAAGAAGTTCGACTACGACCGCCAGAGCGCCAAGCGTCTAGAGACGCTCAAGGAGATTGCCAAGCTAGAGGGATATCTAGAGCGTGTAGCTCCGCTGATCGACAGTCTAGAGCAGGCACTCAAGCCTGACCTCAAGCACGACCTAGAGAGCCTTCGCCCTCACATTATGCGCTTCCTCAATACGAGTATTATCAACCGCTACTATTATCGTCGTGGGGTAATCGAGCGTGAGCTCCTGAGCGACCAAATCGTAGCCGAAGCCGATCGTCTACTTGCAGATCAGGCGCGCTACGAGGCGATCCTAAAGCCTAAGAAAAAGGACGAAGAGAAAAAGGAGCTAGCCAATGCGTAAGATCTTTTGCCCCAAGTGTGACGAAGAGATCGTTCTCTCCTCGGCCAAACTCAAAGAGCTCAAAGAGCGTACAGACGAACGTATGTCGATCGTCTGCCCTAGCTGTACGCATCAGCTACGCATCCGCATCAAGTCTCCCAAGCCCTCTAGTAGCTCGGAGCAGAAGGGAGACCAGCAGTGCGGCCACATCACGATCATTGAGAATGTTTTCGGCTACAGACAGCTATTCCCTCTGTATCGAGGGCTGAACCATATCGGACGCCGCAACAAGGACACCAAAACAGACATCCCCATCATCACGGGCGACCCAAGTATGGATCGCCATCATGCGATCATCAAGGTAACTGAGACTAAGTCTGGGCGATTGCTCCACGCCATCGCCGACGACGATAGCCGCGTCGGCACATTCGTCTCTGGCGAACTGCTCGGAGCCAAAGAGTGGTACAACCTTGGCGAGGGAGACGTCATCACCCTCGGGGCAACGACTATTATCTTCTCCAAAGAACCCCTCCCAGACGAGGCGCTTGGTAGTATCGAAGGAGCAAACTAAATCTCGAAGTTATGACTAAAAAAGTAGCGTTAATCACAGGTGTAACGGGGCAGGACGGTGCATACCTCTCTGAGTACCTCCTATCTCTAGGCTACGAAGTCCACGGCCTGAAGCGACGTAGCTCGCTATTCAATACCCAGCGTATCGAGCATATCTACCAAGACCCGCACGAGACAAACCGCAACTTCTATCTGCACTACGGCGATCTCTCGGACTCGATGAACGTCACCCGTATCATACAAGAGGTGCAGCCAGACGAAGTCTATAATCTAGGGGCGATGAGCCACGTCAAAGTCAGTTTCGAGAGTCCCGAATATACTGCCGATGTCGATGCAATCGGGACGCTGCGTGTGCTCGAGGCCATCAGGCTACTAGGCTTGGAGAAAAAGACGCGTATGTATCAGGCCTCGACCAGTGAGCTCTACGGCCTCGTGCAGGAAACGCCTCAGCGAGAGACTACACCATTCTATCCTCGTAGCCCATACGCTTGCGCCAAGCTCTACGCCTACTGGATTACGGTCAATTATCGAGAGGCCTATGGCATGCACGCCAGCAATGGTATCCTCTTCAATCACGAATCCCCCCTCAGAGGCGAAACATTCGTAACGCGTAAGATTACACGTAGCGCTACTCGCATAGCACTCGGCCTGCAGGATAAGCTCTATCTAGGCAATCTTTCCGCCCAGCGCGACTGGGGACACGCCAAGGACTATGTGCGCTCGATGCACCTAATCCTACAGCAAGACACGCCCGACGACTATGTCGTAGCCACAGGACGCACCACAGAGGTACGCGAGTTTGCTCGTCTAGCGTTTGAGGAGCTGGGGTTACGTATTGAGTTCCAAGGTACAGGAGTAGACGAAGTAGGTGTGCTGACAGGGATTGGTGAAGAGCGATTCGCCCTAATTGTCGGCACCGAATATCTTACGGCGATTAAGGCGCGCATCGGCCAGAAGGTGCTAGCCGTAGACCCAGCCTACTTCCGCCCAACGGAAGTTGATTTGCTGCTCGGCGACCCAACGAAAGCACAGACCAAACTTGGCTGGAGGCCAGAGTACGACCTCGCAGGCATCATCTCGGATATGATCGGTAGTGATATCCTCGAAGCTAAAAGAGATACCTACCTCAAGGAGGGGGGATTCGTCGCTCCCAACTACTTCGAATAAACCTATGAACAAGGACTCCAAAATATATGTGGCAGGGCATCGCGGTCTCGTGGGCTCTGCCATTTGGCGTACACTCCAGACAGAGGGGTATACCAATCTGATAGGGAGAACACATGCGGAGCTAGACCTAATGGACTACTCGGCTGTGCGTGCGTTCTTCGAAGCCGAACGCCCCGAGTATGTTTTCCTAGCAGCTGCCTTCGTGGGAGGAATCATGGCGAATAACACGCTGCGAGGCGACTTCATCTTCAACAACCTTGCCATCCAGCAGCACGTCATCGGCGAGAGCAAACGTATCGGTGTCAAAAAGCTCCTATTCCTAGGCAGCACCTGTATCTATCCAGCCAATGCTCCTCAGCCACTGGTCGAGAGTGCTCTGCTGACCTCCGAGCTTGAGTACACCAACGAGCCGTATGCAATAGCCAAAATCGCGGGGCTCAAGATGTGCGAGAGCTTCAACCTGCAGTATGGTACCAACTTCATCTCTGTGATGCCTACCAATCTCTACGGGCCGGGAGATAACTTTCACCTAGAGCACAGCCACGTATTGCCTGCCATGGTGCGTAAGTTTCACCTTGCTCACGCTCTAGAGCGTGGTGACTGGGCTACGCTTCGCCGTGACCTCATCCACCGCCCCATCTCCCAGATTGCAGATGCCGAGAGCGCATCGGAGCAAGAGATCAGCGATGCTCTAGGACAGAGGTATGGCATCTACGCGGATAGAGTGGTGCTATGGGGTAGCGGACGCCCCATGCGCGAGTTTCTCTGGAGCGAAGACATGGCACGGGCGTGCGTCCACGTCATGCAGCACATCAATTTCTCCGACCTTAGAGACGGACAGGTACAAGTCCGTAATACACACCTCAACATTGGCACAGGTCTGGAGATCAGCATTGCCGAGCTAGCACATCTGGTTGCCCAGACAGTCGGCTATACGGGACGTATAGCCTTCGACTCGAC
>JAUMYV010000002.1:9456-68819 GCA_030528445.1 Porphyromonadaceae bacterium
TAGTAAGCTCAACGCCCTAGGCTGGCACCACACGATAGAGATTCAAGAGGGCATTCCTCTACTCTATCAGTGGTACTGCTCCGACCTGCCCAAGTAATAGCCACTCCCCTGCAACATCTTGGTACATGAGCTAATAGTCTTATCTTTGTAGAGACGAGGCTGGTAGCTCTGTACCCTTATTTGCAGTGACCTAGAAGTAGATCGGCCACGGAGCGTCTACAGCATCGCCCCAACGAGGAGATAAACTATGTAGGAGATCAATCAATAAAAACAGTCGTTATGGAATCAGTAGTTCACAACCGCCCCAACCATTTGGCTATGCCCTACATCATGCTCAGAACGCAGCGCGCCATTGGTCAATCCATCAAACTAACTATCGTCGCAGAAGGCAAAGTCCAGCTAGAGGGACTCGACCAGTTAGAAGTATCGGCCACCAGAGGTGAATCACGCTCCTACACTTTGACCAGTCAAGAGGTAGTCCTCTCGGGCCATATCACAGAGCTAAATTGTAGTGGCAACCGGCTCACGTATCTAGATCTAAGCCACAACTCGGATCTGCAGGTTCTTTTCTGTGGTGAAAACGAGCTCCTAGAGCTTGACCTATCGAGTAGCGCCGAGCTAGAAGCTCTGTACTGCGGAGAAAATAGGCTACAGAGCCTCGATGCCTCGCCCAATGGCAATCTTAGACTGCTGTACTGCAATCGCAATCAACTTCGATCACTCAACCTCCCTCAGAGTAATACCTTCGAATGGCTCTCGTGCGGATTTAATCAGCTCACTGATCTCGACGTAACTGAGGCACATCGGCTCAAGAGCCTCTATTGCGACCGCAATGATCTCGGCAAGCTCGATGTTTCCAGTAATCCACTACTCACCGAGCTCAACTGCTTCCAGTGTTCTCTAGCAGAGCTCGACGTCTCGGCCAATCGTATGCTCGATACCTTGGTGTGTGGTAAGAACAATCTGAGACATCTAGATGTCGGCCACTGTCGAGAACTGAGAACTCTAGCCTGCCATGCCAATGAACTCCGTGAGCTGGAGATCCAAGGTCTAGACAATCTGCGCTGGCTGACCTGCTATCGCAACCCACTCTCCACCTACAGCCTCAATAGAATCTATGCCCAGCTACCTGATCTAAGCTACGACGAACAAGGGACGATGACGGTCGCCTATAGCTACACGGACGACAACATCGCACAAATCAGAGCCTCGGCTAGTCGCATAGCTAGAGAGAGAGGATGGCGTGTGATCTATCGCCGTGGCGGAGCAAGCGTCCTAACCTCTAGGGGTCTGGGCAATGATGCAGACTACGGGTTCAGCATCTCGGGCGAAATGATTACGGCTGATAACTTCGACGCGCTCGACTCCATTCCCGGTATCTCGGGCTCAATCTACTATGACCCCGATACCAACACGCTGACTCTGGAGGATGTAATCATCCGAAACAAAGGTGATATTGATGAGATTACCCCAATCATCAACCTAGGCAATACTGGTATGACCATCGAGCTGCGTGGGCACAATGTAATCCAAGATGTACTTCCTCTAGAGGCGTGCATCGAGCTCTACTGCGACACTCGTATCTCGGGCGATGGCACTCTAGATATCTATGCCGACGATCGCTACGGCATACAGCTACATGACGACGTTACCCTGACGGTAGACTCTGGGGCAGAAATCAATATCGACAGCAGCTATGGCGGGATATGTGGCTGGGGGCTGACTATGAGTGAGCAGCTCATCGTCGAGCAAGGAACGCTCAAAGTAGTAGGTGCCGAGGAGGGAGCAATCTTCGACTTCAGAGATATTATCCTAGGAGATTGCCAAATCATCCACCCTCAGCAAGCTCACTTCTCCCCAGAGAAGAATGCTGTCCTCGACGTCTACGGAGAGGTTGCCAAGGAGGTCATCATCTCCGAGGGGTAATCGCTCCCTCGCTTCAAGCGACTTGATGCGCCTATTTGGAGACTTATGGGATAAACTACTATCTTTGCGGTCAGAAAAAGGGTATCTAACCCATCGGTTAGGTCTTACATATACTCTTGCCCCTGTAGTTCAACGGATAGAACAAGAATTTCCTAAATTTTAGATAGCAGTTCGATTCTGCTCGGGGGTACTCAAAGGGACGCTAGTCGTCCCTTTTTTTGTGCTCAGATTAACCCCGAAGCAAAATCCATCCCCTAACATTTCTAGCTCTCCATGTAGTCTGACCTCGCATCGTGAATACTTGCTCAATCACGAAATCGGTTTTTCGCCATTTCGGTTAAATAGTGTAAATGAATTAGCCTAAAATCAGGGCGAACGAAGAAATAATTTGGGGCATTTGATTCGTTATGGCGGAAAAACTCTCAGCATTTTGGGGAGATTGTAGGACTAATCCGCCACGATGTGTACACACATCCGAAAAGATTAGTGCAGAGAAATTCTGAAATCCTTGATCTAACGCAATGAAATTGCCTAAAATACTCTTTTATCCAACTTACTACCAGTGTTTTACTGAATAAGTGTTTTAGGGGGGTATTTTCGGCTGGCTGGGACTAAGTGCCAAAACGAGGTCGGACGCAACCTAGAGTCTACTAGAGGCCAAATATGCGGTGTGCACAAATTGTCCACGACTTATCCACATCTTCTCATCAACATTCTGAAATATGGTCTGAAATATAAATCTTGGCTATGATCGTCATAGAGAAGAAAATAAGCTGAAATCACCAGCTCATAAGGGGAAAAGGTGAGCTAGCATATCCTCACCGCTCAGACTGCAGAATCTGCTGCAATAGCTCTGGTGTAGGACGTTTTTCTCTCTTGGTGTATTGATTGATGTGGTTGGTAAATAGCACAAATGTTCCGATAAGGCCAGTCTCTGTAATCTCTGGAGCGATACGCTCTGGAGAATCTATAAGCCCAGTAATCTTCCATAGTTCCCCACAAGGCAGTTTCTCACAAACAAGTTCAAATGTATATCCCATCCATATCCAGCCCTTCTCTTGAGCATATTTACCAAAGTATGCCCAAGATTCCTTGTTCTTTACAATGATAAGCTTAGGCCTAATAATTTCCTCTATAATATGCATCGTGAGATTGAGTTGCTCAGCCACAAATCGAATGCCTTCGGGCTTAGAAAGCAGTTGGGATCGAAGAAAAGTCTGCTCTCTTTCTCGGAAATAGAAAATATCGAGATAGCTTGCTTCTGCACGCAAATCAATGCCACTCCCATGTAAAATCTTCCTTATAGGAGACCAATAAACATCATACGTGCTCCCGTTCTCATTCTTCTCGGGAAACCAAATCTTATCAATATTCCATTGAAGCACTCCATTGCTTTCCCCATCTCTAAACGAAGGGTTAATCCCAGTAATCAGAATATCTTTCTGATCTTGATTGTGAGCAAATGCATACCCACGCTTGCTAATCAGCAAGGGTAAGTCTTTGATATAATCTGAGTTCCAAATCTCTGTTAGTCTTTGTGCTATATCCATACTATAATATCCTATTATTTGAGATAAATAATTCCAGTTAGAGAAAGTTTTTTGTTTCTAGTTTGTTTGTGTTCTGTTCTTCTGCAAAGTTAATCTTTTTCCTTAGGCAATATAATGGTGGTATATTACTATACATTGCACTAAAAATCCACATCTGCAATGATATGGCAGAGCCTCTCACATATATTTGCCATGTCAATAGAGACAACTGAAACAAACATTTAGATAAATAATTTATGGATGTCATTCGATTCTTCAATGAGCTAGCAGATTGTGAAGAGAAATTGTCAAAAACGACACATAAAATTTGCCGCAATATCATTCAAGGGCTGGACGAATCTACCCTAATAGACCTAAGGTATCAAGCTAACCTTGACTGGTATT
Source organism: Porphyromonadaceae bacterium (assembly GCA_030528445.1). Lineage (GTDB taxonomy): Bacteria > Bacteroidota > Bacteroidia > Bacteroidales > Porphyromonadaceae > Porphyromonas. The sequence continues at coordinate 13,317 of JAUMYV010000002.1, forward strand.
TGCTCAAATTGATTAACCATAGGTTAGAGAAACAAGCCACAACAAACCATATACCGACACTCTACAATAAATCTTGGCGAACGTACCTCAAAGATTTGCAGCAAAGAAAGTTAGGGCAAGTCTCATTTTCAAGAAAGAAACTGCAAGAGATATTCCCACACCTTGAGTGGCAAGCACAGTGTAAGGTGCTTGCGTTCTTTTTGACGGAACCTAGCAAAGGGAGCCGTGTCTGGGCTCTGAATACCCTAGCAGATCATTGGTACTTATTCGAGGGACGAGGTATGCAGTTCAAAGAAGCTTGGTTAGCTAAAGTGTTAGGCTTGTGGGATCAGTACAAAGAGAAAGAAGTCGCACTGTTCATAGTCAACTATGCCAATGAAGATTGCGTCCTAAAAATGGAGCAGGATCTATCCAAAATTATCGGCTATCAAAAGGTCGCACTAAGACTGGGGGGTAATCCCAATTATGAGATCAATCAGTCTGCTTTGTCCTCTCTTGAATGGCTGTATGTCATGGCTAAGCTCAGACGGCCGATAGATGTAGCTGTATGCGAAGCCATACTAAATACAATGCTAGTGGATGCTATCAAGAACGAAAGCCTTCCTTCCTCTCTCGATGGTCATGAGTTTTCGTTTGCTCTTGATAATCAAGTAGGGTTGGCCTTGTGGTGCTTAGGGGAACTCAAGCAACCCGAACTCATTATGAGGTTCTTTCGTTGCGACAGAGAACTCCAAGAGCACTTGGCTCCATGGTTAGACAGAGGCTTATCGCAGGAGGAGTATTGGAGGCTCATGTGCAGAGAAGCTCCCAAGTACTTTCCGCTACCTTTACTTAGAGAGCGCAAACGAGAGGAACTAAAAGCATTGATTGATTGCTATCCAATCTTGCAAAGTCTTATAGAGAAGTTTGGATTAGAACTCATATAGTCAGTTATTGCTGTCCGGTAAAGTTTTCAAGACAGAAAAATAGAGCATTCAATCCTAGTGAATCGGTTGCATCCCGTCTACTTTAGTTTTAGTAAGCCCCCCTCCATCGTCAAATAGCATCGATTTTGTCGGACAGCCGCCCTTGAGGAAGGACGAAAGCCGTGTAATTGTACAGCTCCCGTTATCTAGGATACTGTTCTAGAGTTTTGAATGCAAACACAGAGTTGTCTATCCTCCTTTTTAGGCGTGTTTTAGCGGACAGCCAATAGATTCTACTGAATAACAGGTGTTTGGGGAATGATTTTTGAAGGTAAGTAGCTTGTGCCGGTACATTACTAGACCTTGAATGGGATTGTCAGTGAACCCAAAAGTTTTACCGGACAACAATAATAGTCAGTAGACAAGCTTACTTATCGGGCTGTACTATTTTATACCTTTGTTGGGTAAGTAGAGCTGGAATATATGGGCGCAAATATCTTTGGTCGTTATGTTTGGTTAATCGAGCAATTCAGATGTTATGGACGTCTGACCTACGAGGAGGTCAATAACCTCTGGCGTAGAAGTGGATTGAGCTATGGTGATGACCTTGCCATTCGAACCTTTCACAACCACCGAAAAGCTATCTTCGATATATTTGAGGTTGATATTGTGTGCGATATCAAGGGAGGATATAAATACTATATTGATCGTCTTGAAGATTTGGAAAAAGACGATCTCAGGATTTGGTTGATTAGCTCCTATACTGCTATGAATCAGATTCAAGCCGACAGGATGCTGAAAGAACGCATCATCTTTGAGTATGTGCCTTCTGGGGACAAATGGCTCAGTATAATCATAGAGGCCATGCGTAGCGACCGAGTCTTGAACATCGCCTACCAAAGCTTCAGAAGATCTGAGCCTTCCCATTTCGATATTGAGCCCTATTACCTCAAGATTGTCAAGCGTCGATGGTATGTATTGGCACGAAACCCTTATTACTCGAGTCTCAATAAGCAAAAGAGCAGAGGAGATGGAGATAACTATCCTCATGATGTCTTTAGTATCTATGCCCTAGATCGCATCTTAGGCTGTCGGATACTAGAAACCTCCTTCTCCTTAAAAGAAGACTTCGACGCCAATGAATACTTCCACGGATGCTGTGGAGTTCTTCGTTCAACCGAAGAACCTATTAGGATTGTATTAAAAGCATACTATGACGCTCCTGATTATCTTCGTACTCTTCCGATTCATGAATCTCAGCAAGAATTGGTTGATATGAACGATGACAATGCCACATACTTCGAACTGACCGTTTGCCCTACATTTGATTTTTATCAGTTATTATTGTCACAAGCAGATCAAATAGAGGTGCTCAAGCCAAAGTCGGTTCGCATGCAGATGAATGCCTTTGCCAAGAAGCTATTATCGTACTACAACGAGGGGGACTAATAGACATCGCCCCTATATCTAAAGGATAGTATATGTAACCACTCCGTGATAGTAACCTCTACAACCAACATCCTTATACGCTGAATATCTGCGCCTTGCTGTATATCTGTGCGATTCTCCCTATTTCTTAACTGCCCCGATGTGTACACATCCGAAAAGATTAGTGCAGAGAAATTCTAAAATCTTTGCTCTAATGCAATGAAATTACTCAAAATTCATTTTTTTTAATATAAATCTTGCCTCTCACCCAAACCTCCTCAATCTCCCCTAAATCCATAGCGCGTTGCGCGCCCCTTAATCAAGCATATTCTGCCCAATATGAATGCTATCGGCAAGAGGCTGTGCAAGTGAAGCACAAAGCACCAAAAATATGTGTAATTTCGTGGTGTAAAAGGCTGTGATGCAAAGCTCGTTGACGTCGCTCTACAACAAGGAGCAGACAGTCGAGCTAGCGCGCCCTTTTACCCCAAAACTATAACTAGAACATAATGAAGCTACATCGAAAAAGTTTTGTGATGCTATCCGTAGCTTGCTTGGCTATGGCACTCCTATCGCTACACTCCTCCTGCGGACAACATACTGGCACGCAAGGCACAGCTCAGTTGCAAGCCGAGATTGACTCTATCGACTTTGCCCATCCAGTACAATTTCATCACGCCCGAACGGTGCAGGTGGCTAACTACCCCGACCACAAAGAGCTTGTGGTTTTCTCTCCGGGACAGGCGGATACTCTAGCGACCTACATCCTATATCCTCGCACTGGGAGCAGACCGCAAAATATCAAAACTGGTGCGATTGCTATCCCCATACCCGTACAGCGAATAGCCTGCCTATCCACGCCCCAAGTCGGCACACTGCCCCTGCTGGGTGCCTCCGACCGACTCGTCGGGGCATCGAACCTAGAGAATATCAATAGCCCCGAGGTTCGCCAGCACATCAACGAGGGTAAAGTCCTTGAGATAGCTCGTGGTATGAGCGAGAATAAAGAAAGCGTCTTGGCATGCAGCCCCGAAGTCGTGCTACAAGACTTCTCCCGTATGGATGAACAGGATGTTGAGCTAATGAAGGTGGGGATTATGCCTGTACTCTTCAACTCGTGGAAGGAACAGGACCTACTGGGGCGTGCAGAGTGGCTCAAAGTCTCGGGGATGCTTCTAGGGCTAAATCAGCGAGCAGACTCGATCTTTAGTCGCATCGCCCACGACTACGAAGAAGCTCGCCAGATTGCCACCAATACCCAAGACACCATACCCATCTTGTACGGCCTGGACTATAAGGGTATGTGGTATATCCCTGGTGAATATAGCTACCCCACAGCCATGTTTCGTGATGCTGGGCTCAAGTACGACTACATCCCTGGGGAGGCCAATAGTACGCCCGTGAGCTTCGAGTACGTTTTCAGCCGACACCGCCATGCCAAAATCTGGATCAGTGTGATGACGGGTAAGATCTACACCAAGCAAGACTTCACCGCCCTCAATGAGCGCTATACCTACTTTGATGCAGCCAAAGAGGGAGGTAAGATATTCCTCGACCGTAAGCGTGTCAATGAGTTCGGTGGCAATGACTACTGGGAGAGTGGCCCCTACAGACCAGACCTTATCCTCAAAGACCTCATCAAAATGACGCGCCCCGAGCTACTGCCCGACTACGAACTGTATTACTTCATCGAACTCAAGTAGGCAGGTATGCGACAGAAGGTTTTCTTCATCGTCACGAGCATCCTCCTCGTGGTGCTGTTTATCCTTGACCTCATTTGGGGCACGATACAAGTATCCGTCCCAGAGGTGTTCTCTGCGCTTTTTGCAGAGGACGAGAGCAATACGATGGTATATCTGATACGCAACTTCCGCCTGCCTAAGGCTCTAGCCTCTGTCCTCGCTGGTGCTGGCATATCTGTCTGTGGTTTGATGATGCAAAATCTCTTCCGCAATCCTCTAGCCGATACCTCTATCTTGGGTATCGGGAGCGGAGCAGGCGTGGGTGTCGCATTCTACACCATGGCTTTCGGCATTTTTCCCTCTCTAGGCACAGGAGCTGGCGTGTTGGACACATGGGGGCTGGTCGTATCAGCCTTTTTGGGTTCGCTCGTGGTATTGCTCATCATCACTTTCGTTGCGTCATGGCTACAAGACATCATCTCGGTACTCATCGTAGGGGTGATGATTGGGTTTATCGCCAGTTCGTTCATCTCGATCCTGCAGTTCCTTAGCGACGAAGAGACGCTCAAGGGCTATCTGCTCTGGTCTTTTGCTTCGGTCTCTGGCATTACTTGGAGGCAACTGTACGTCCTAGCGCCGTCGGTTCTGCTGGGTCTAGCGATGGTATTCATGATGCCGAAGTATATGAATGCGATGACACTAGGGGAGAACTATACGCGGAGCATAGGGATCAACCCCTCTAGAGTGAGGCTGATGATGATCCTGACGACCTGCCTGATCAGCGGAGCCATCACAGCCTTTGCAGGGCCTATCGCCTTTTTGGGCATCGCAGTGCCACACTTCACTCGAGTGGTCTTTGGCGCTTCCGACCACCACATACTCATCCCGGGAACAATCCTCGTAGGGGCTACCCTAATGCTGGGTTGCGATCTGCTCACCCAAGTACCAGGGAAGATGCTGGTGCTACCAATCAACGCTATCACCTCCCTAATTGGCGCCCCTGTGGTTATCCTAGTCATCGCGCGTAATAGTCGCCGACGTGTCGTCTTCAGCTAAGCATCTATGTGTCCTCCCCAAATCATAAATATACACCAATTGACGACGGGCTACCGAGCCTCTCGGGCAGAGCATGTAGTCTCTCGCGGCCTTGATCTGACAACCTATTCGGGTGAGCTGATTGTCTTGATGGGGCCTAATGGCTCGGGCAAGTCCACACTGATGCAGACCATAGCAGGGCTACTTCGTCCACTCTCTGGGGAGGTAAACATCGCCGGGCATCCGATTCAGAATATCAAGGACAAAGAGCGAGCGAAGTTGATGAGTCTAGTGCTTACCGAGAGGATCGAGCACACGAACCTGACGGTCTGGGACATCATCACCACAGGACGCTACCCCTATCTAGGACAGCGAGGGAAGCTACGCCCAGATGATATCGATATCCTACAGTATTGCCTCAAGCTCTGTAACTTGCAAACGATGGCACAGAGGCGGTTCTCTGAGCTAAGCGACGGCGAGAAGCAGAGGGTGATGATCGCTCGTGCCCTAGCCCAAGAGACCCCTCTGATGCTTCTAGACGAGCCAACCGCACACCTCGATTTGCCAAGTCGGCTAGAGGTGCTGACGATGCTACGTCGATTGGCCAGAGAGCTTGGCAAGAGCATCTTGGTCTCTACCCATGAGCTAGATTTAGCTCTGCAGTGGGCCGATGGTATTTGGCTATTCGACCGAGGCGGTGGCGTCTGTGCTGGAGCGCCCGAGGAGCTAGTCCTCTCGGGGGATATAGAGCGTGTTTTCGGGAACGAACGCTTGCACTTCGATCCTAGTTCGGGAGAGTTCCGCTTGATTACCAACAATCAGCAGGCTCTGCGCCTATCTGCCGAGGGGATCACACTCGCGTGGGCGACGCGCGCTTTGCAGCGCATGGGCTACGATGTAGTGAGCGATAGCCAAGTGCACTGCCCGATCGTCGAGGCGCACAAGCTAGGCTGGTTGCTTCGCTGTCATGGTCATGAATTCATTGCCCACAATCTAAGCGATCTGCAGAAGCTACTCTACGATCGTTATCCCATACAGGTCTAGGCTATGGCATATCGCATTGTATTTATCCTAGATGCACATACGCACCTTAGCCCGATGGAGCGACTCCGCTCTAGGCTGGCTGCATTGGGTGCAGAGGTGTCGGTCGAGAGGCTCTCGACCAAACGACTAGACGAGACGGAATGGACAGATGAGCCATGGCAAACCCTAGAGCGAGCGGACTTCGTTGTCTTGCTTACACATGGTAGCGTGGCTTACTTCCGCAAGTTTGCATGCTTCCGCGAGCGCATAGTCCCCTCCCATTTGGTCTTTATGCTCAACAGCATGCCCGAGGAGATGCAGGAGATGCTACAGTGGTGCAAGCTGTCGGACGGAGATAGAGTCCAACTGACGCGTTACATTCGCTGCCGCAACGAGGAGAATCTCGTGCAGCTCTGCCTCTTCGTCGCCTCTAGATATGGCGACAGCCGCCTCCCCTATCAAGCCCCTACGCGCCCCTGCTGGGACGGGCTATATCTACCAGAGGGCATAGATAGCCCCGATGCCTACAAACAAAGCCTAGCCGAGGCCAAAGCACAAGGGGGCATCGTTGTAGGGATACTCATCCCTTACTATCTGTATGCCGAGCAGAATCTGCGTCATATTGATGCGCTCATCTACGAGCTTAGACGCTTGGAGGTAGCTCCACTAGCGCTATTCTCCACCATGGCCAAGGATACAGAGATTGGTTCTCGCGGTATCTATTCGGCTATGGCAGAGGCATTCTACGACGAGGGGCAACTGCTGCCCGAGGTCATCATCAATACTCTAGGCTATTCTCTAGGTATCTTCGAGGGGGCGACCCTCGTCTGGCAATGCGCCGAAGGGACATCTACGCCTCTGCACGAGATGAATATCCCGATCTTGCAGGCCTACCACACGCTCTTCAGCGAGAGCGAATGGCGAGAGCGCATCGAGGGTGTAGATGCCAGCACGCTCGTCTCGGCAATATATTACCCAGAGTTCGACGGACAGATTGATGGCTATCCGATAGGAGCCAAAGACGACAGCGACCCCGAACGTCAGCAGATCGTTCCCCTACGTGAGGGTATTGAGACTGTGGCTAGCTTAGCCAAACGCTGGGCGATACTACGGCACAAGCCCAACGCCGACAAGCGCATCGCCCTCATCCTACACAATATGCCACCGAGAGCCGATATGATAGGCTCTGCAGCAGGGCTAGACACACCAGCCTCGGTCTACGAGATCCTCAGATGCCTGCAACGTATGGGCATCCACTGCCCGATGGACTTCGGTAGTGGCAATGCCATCATGCAAGCCATCGCAGACGGGCTGAGCAACGACAGCACTTGGCTCAACGACGAGGAGGTACTGCGCCGCGCCATAGACCACATCGCCTCGCTAGACTATCGGTCGTGGTATGCCTGCTTCGAGGCCTCCGCACGGCAAATGATTGAGGCAGACTGGGGGCAAGCTCCCGGAACCTTTAAGGTTGTTGATGGCGTCCTACCAGTCCCTGGCCTGCTTCTAGGGAATGTCTTTATTGGGCTACAGCCCCCGCGTGGCTACGAGGAGCATGCCGAGAAGATATATCATAGCCCATCGGTAGCCCCACCTCATTTCTATCAAGCTATCTATGCGTGGATTCGCTACACATTCGAGGCGGATGTGATTATTCACCTAGGCACTCACGGCTCGCTAGAGTGGTTGCCCGGCAAGGAGAAAGGCTTGAGCAGTGCTTGCTTCCCCAAGATCAATATAGACGATCTGCCCCATCTATACCCCTACCATACGACCGTCATCGGAGAGGGCATACAAGCCAAGCGACGCTCCTCGGCGGTACTCCTACATCATTTGGAGCCTAGCTCGACCGAGGCAGGCAGCTACGATGAGCTTGGTGAGCTAGACAACCTTGTCTGTCGCTACCTCTGCCAGGAGGCTAGCCCTGCACAGAAAGAACTGATAGCAGAGCGCATCAACGCTCTAAGCACAAGCCTATCGCTCGACAGAGATCTCGAGCATATCCACACCCAAGAGCTAGGCCAAGAGGCACGTATTGAGGCGCTACACGATTGGCTTGGCGTCCTCAAACGCTCCATGGTCAAGGACGGGCTACATATCTACGGACAAGCCCCCAAAGGAGAGAGGCTCAGCAACTTCCTGCGCACGATGCACCGGCTACCGCTCGGTGGCTTCGAGGCGATAGAGGAGCTACTCGCTCGGTACTACGGCTTCGACTATGAGTGTCTAAGGAGAGAGCCCCACTGCAAATGGGGCGAGGCTGAGACCTCTATCATGGTGCTAGAGAGGCTCACACAAGTGGCGAAGCAACTATTCGAAGCCCTCGTAGAGGCTCCCGAGGAGCTCCCGACGCGGACGGATCTGTATCACCTATTGGGCGAAGGAGACCAAACCTATCTAGACCACCTATCGGCATTGCTCAGATTCTCGGCCACAGAGGTACTCCCTCGTGTACTGCGCACCACAGACGAACTCGTCAACCTAGAGCGTGGACTATGTGGAGGATTCGTCCCTCCACGCAAGGGTGGTAGCCCAACCCGTGGGCATCTCGACATCCTACCTACTGGCTGCAACATGTACGCCATCGACCCCAACGAGCTCCCCTCAAGGGTCGCATACGAGGTTGGGCTGCGCTTAGGCGAGCGTCTGCTAGATCGGTACCTGCAGCAGGAGCATCAGTACCCCGAGAGCTTAGCTTTTGTACTATACTCAGGAGACCAGATGCGCATGCATGGGGAGGATATTGCCGAGATTCTCTGGCTGATGGGAGTTCGCCCTACGTGGTTGAGTCCAACCTCCGACCGCGTCATCGGACTAGAGGTGATTTCTCTCGACGAGCTTGGTAGACCTCGTATCGACGTCGTCAGCCGCATTTCTGGGTTACTACGAGACACCTTCCCCAGCATCATCGCTCTGCTAGATGATGCAGCCAAGATGACGGCGACATTGGACGAGGCACCAGAGGACAATTATGTACGTAAGCACTTCCTCCAAGATCTACAAGAACTCAAAGACGGCGGGGTAGATCCGAAGCTCGCGGAGCAAGAGGCATTGATTAGGGTCTTCGGTTGCCCACCGGGGAATTACGGCGGTGGGATAGACATCCTCATCGAGAGTAAAGCTTGGCAGGGTACAGAGGATCTGGCCACCACGGCCATTACATGGGCTGCTCACGCCTACAGCCGAGATCTACATGGGCAGGTTTCACGAGAGAACCTCGAGAGGCAGCTCGGTAAGGTCTGCGCTACGGTCAAGAACGAAAACACTATAGACTTTGACCTCTACGACGTAGACGACGAATTTATCTACCACGGAGGTCTCATTGCAGCCGTTACTCAATGTAGCGGACGCAAGCCACTCTCCTTCTATGGCAATAGTAGTGACCCGCGCTTCATCGAGGTGCGCAAACTGGAGGAAGAGAGTGCTCGAGTCTTGCGTTCGCGTCTGCTCAATCCTATTTGGATCGAGGGGCTCAAACAGCATGGCTACAAGGGAGCCCAAGACATTGCCTACAATATGGACAACGTCTTCGGGTGGAGTGCGTCGGCAGGTATCGTGGAGGATTGGGCCTATGAGGCTCTGACGGAGCATTGGCTAGGCAACGAAGCTAATCGAAAGTTCATCGAGGAGAATAATCCTTGGGCTCTGTATGCTATTGCAGAGAAGCTCCTCGAGGCCGTACAACGGGGGCTGTGGCAAGAACCCAGCGAAGAGGCCCTTCGTCTGGCACAAGATATTTATCTCTCGAGCGAGGGCTTGCTCGAGGATGGTGGTACAATTATAGAAGAATAGCTCTCGGGGAGACAGCCTATTTAGAGAGCAATCAAGTGGACAAACAACGACAATAGATGATACGAACTTATTATCCTTTCGCGGCCATCGTAGGGCAGGAGCGCATGAAGCTAGCCTTGCTGCTCAATATGATTTATCCCAAAATCGGGGGCGTCCTCATCCTCGGAGAGAAAGGTACGGCTAAGAGCACAATCGTGCGAGGCCTGTGTGGGCTAGACCCCGAGATGAGCGTCGTGGAGCTACCCATATCTGCCACGGAGGATAAGCTAGTCGGGAGCATAGACGTAGAGCACGCAATCCGCACGGGGGAGACTCGCCTCGAGCCGGGACTACTCCACGCAGCCCACGGCAACATCCTCTACGTGGACGAAATCAACCTACTAGAAGATCATCTTGTAGACATCCTGCTAGATGTGTCTGCCATGGGAGTCAATTACATAGAGCGCGAGGGCATATCATACAGCCACCCTTCGCAATTTGTGCTAGTGGGCACGATGAACCCAGAGGAGGGTGATTTGCGCCCTCAGCTCCTCGACCGCTTCGGTCTATCGGTACGCGTGGCAGGGGAGCGAGAGCTTGAGCTACGCACGGAGATCTTGCGCCGTCGGCTCGCCTATGACCGTTCGCCCGACGCATTTATCGCAGCCTATCAGGAGGAAGAGCAGCATCTCGCCCGAACTATTGCCCAAGCGCGTAGCCTGGTGCATGAGGTTACATACGGACAAGAAATCCTATCGCTCATCGCTCGCATCGCGATCGAGCTAGAGGTCGATGGGCATCGGGCGGACTTGACGCTCCTAAAGACTGCTATTGCCTTAGCCGCCTACGAAGGGAGAAAGGAGGTCAAGCCCATGGATGTATTCCGAGCGACCGAACTGGCACTCCCGCACCGAATGAGACGCTTGCCTTTCGACTCTGCCGACTTCAGCGCCGAAGATATGCGTCGCTTCTGTGAAACACTCAGCTAATCCCCATGCTACTGGCAGACATCATCGCACAGCCAAGAGCCATCGAAGCCCTGCACATCGCATTGGCTTCGCCCTATCCCTGCAGTCTGCTGATGAGCGGAGCTTCGGGCGTGGGGAAGAGTGCCTTGCTGTCTGCGGTACGCTCTCTGCCGTGGGAGCGCAGAGTGCTGTCACTACCTGCCACACTCTCGGCCGAGGAGCTAGGAGCGCACAGCGATATTGAGGAGACGCTTAGGCAGGGTAGACTAATTTATCATAGTAGCCTGCCCGAGAGGATATGGGGCTCTGTCGTGTTGATTGACAACGCTCATCTGATGTCTCCCGAGGTGCTGGCTCGTCTGCTAGACCTACAAGCCAGTAGCCCTCACGATAGGCCGACCTGCCTCATCGCAGCTGTCAATACAGAGGAGGGCGGTCTGCGCAGTACACTGCTCGATCGCTTCGATATGTACGTAGAGCTAGCTCAGCTAAGAGATCCCCTCGTCCGCATACAAGTGATGAGACAAGCCATGCGAAGTGAAGCCTCTACCGCCCAGCTAGATCACGACACCGCACTCAAACTCCGCGACTACCGAGAGCGATGCCTCAGGATTTCGCCCACAGACAGCGACTTCGTACTGGCCGCAGAGCTGTGTCGCAATGCTTTCGTGCTAGGGCATCGTGCCGACATTGCCCTACTGCGTACGGCCTCTGTCTATGCTACGATGCAGGAGCGAACGACACTACTTGCAGAGGATTTCGCTGCCGTCAAAGATTTGGTGCTAGTTCATCGCATCAACAACACGCAGTCGCCCACAGAGACGCCAGACGACTCCCCTCGTCAGCCAGACGAAACACCTCCTCCCCGAGAGAACACACCTCCAGAGTATGAACCGCTAGAGTCACCTCATTCGGCGGAGTCTTCGGGAGCAACCACGCAAACCAATCGAGATGCACAACAGAGACTCGGCATCATCCCAGAGCAACGGGAGGACATTGCCTCGATCCATCTAGAGTCCGATCCCATCAGCCTACTGGCTCGCCACAGCAAGGAGGCTGTAGGCTTGGGCTCACGGCTCAAGAGTCTAGCTGCAAGACCACGAGGACGCTACTACAAGTCGACAGTACATAGAACAGATGCAAGCTACAAAGTCGCCCTACTGGCGACCATTCGAGAGGCCATACCCTATCAGAGGCAGCGCAGAGAGCTACAATCCTCCGAGCTCGCCATCATCATAGCCTCCTCGGACCTGCGCTACAAGCTCTGCCGCAGACGTACGGGCTATCATATTCTCTTCGCCGTAGATGCCAGTGGCTCTATGGGTGCCCAGAAGCGTATGCACCGAGTGAAAGGGCTAATCATAGAGCTCCTACGTCGTGCCTACGAAGAGCGAGACTATGTGGGCCTACTAACCTTCCGAGCAGATGAGGCCAAGCTCATCCTACCTCTGACCAAAAGCATCGCTCGAGCCCATACGCTACTCAAGGATCTGCAGACGGGTGGGCGCACGCCGCTCTACCTCGGTCTGAGTCGTAGCCTAGAGGTACTGCAGCACGCGGCGCGTAAGGGCAAAGGCGTAACGCCCGTTTTGGTCGTCGTGACCGATGGACGTGCGACCTCGCGATATCCAGGGGAGAATAGCCCCGAGGCACTGCGCCAGCTTGGGTGGGAGTTTAGCTACATTGGAGCGAAGATACTCGTCATAGATAGCGAAGAGGGCTTCATCCGTATGGGCAAAGCTCGTCAGCTAGCCGAGCATCTCGGCGCATCGGCATGCTATCCTATGGAGCAGCTGATACAGCAGAGCGCAATCAAGCAACTAAATAAAACAACGCAATATGGAGACTATTGAATTTGAGAACTACTTATTCTCTACCCCGATGGGCGATAAAGCCTATTTCCACGAAGAGAGCCTAATTGTCGTCTTCGCGGGAAAACGAGGTGTCGTCAGCGCATCGAACCACAACGGAGGCTATCGTGATGACCTGCGCTATGTTTTTAATCACAGCTGTGGTCGAAATCCGTTGATACAGCAGAAGCAATGCCCGGGGATAAAAGGCAAAAACATTGCAGAGCACTATGCAATCACCGCCACAGAGATCGGCCTACCAGCCGAATTATCTACAGGCATGGGAACGGCTGCTCTGATTGAGAATAGAGCTATCGCCACACGCTCCCACTACGGCGTGGAGGTTATGGCGGTCGCCACCGCAGGGGTTGATGTCAATGGCGGACGAGCTGGCGACCCCGCAGCCTACGATGAGTTTGCTCAAGCGAGCCTCCTACCTCCTCCGGGAACCATCAACATCATGCTTTTCATCAACGCTCGCCTAGATCCCGGCGCATTGACGCGTGCTATTGTGACGGCGACGGAGGCCAAAACGGCTGCCCTGCAGGAGCTGATGGCGGTAAGCCTGTACTCCGAAGACCTCGCCACGGGTTCGGGAACGGACTGCATCATCGCCGTCTGCAATGAAGAGTCCTCTACCACGCTCTTCAATACGGGCAAACATGTCCTACTTGGCGAGATGATTGGGCAGAGCGTCAAGGAAGCAGTGAAGCAAGCCTTAGCCAACCAAGTAGGTATGACGCCCCATCGCCAAGCCTCTATCGAATGGCAATGCAAGCGCTACAGCATCACTCAGGAGCGAATCTTACACTTTGCCCTGCATATGGACGTAGGGGCGGATGCCGATAAGCTCAAGCCTACGATACAGAGCATCGACAGAGATAGCCACCTCTTCGCCTCGGTGGTCAGTATCGTCCATCTGGTAGATCAGCATCGCTGGGGAATGGTCGCTGCGGATAGCCTGCTAGATCTTGCCCAAACGATGCTCGATGCCATGCTCGAGAGAGCAGGCATCGCCACACTCAACCTAAGACGAGAGCGGAACCACGCCTCAGAGCCAGAGACGCCTGTCTATCGTCTGCTCATAAGCGATATAATCCTAGTCTTGGCTCATATTGCGTTACATCGCTCACACTAAGCATATTTACCTATTTAATAAAGACAGCGACAATGGAAAAGAAATTAATCCTCGCCTTACTGGCGGCTGGTCTGGCTACGGTGCAGCTACAGGCCACGCAGCATCCAGCTGACTCTCTGCAGCAACTATCGGAGCTAACAGTCTATGGTACGCGCACCATCGTACCGCTCAAGAAAATTCCTAGCAAGGTTGAGCTCATCCAAGCCCCCGTACTAGAGCGTAGCAGCAGTCTCAACCTAGGAGATCTGCTCAAGGCGCACAGCTCCGTAGATGTGGTACAATATCCTGGTTTCTTAACCAACATCGGGATGCGTGGTCTACGACCCAATGGTCGCTACGTCATGGTGCTGACCAATGGCATCCCTACGGGAACCGAGAACGTGTCTTCTCTAGGCATCAGCGACATCTATCAAGTAGAGGTTCTCAAGGGTCCTTTCTCTGCGATTTATGGTACTGGAGCGATGGGGGGAGTAATCAATCTCGTTACCCGCAAAAGTAAAGGCGACATCACAGGTGCAGCATCTGTGAGCTATGGGAGCTACTCTACGGCACGTGGTTCCCTAACCCTAGGAGGCGGTATCGTAGGCGGCTTGTCTTTTGATGCTAGTCTAGCCTACAATGCTCAAGGCAAGGACTACATCTCGGGAAGTAAATATCTGATCTCCAAAACCGAACTTGAGCGTACAATCCTTGATCCTAAAACCCAAGCAGCAGCCAAGCGCGGTAGCCAATACAAATCTATGACAGGGCGCATCCGCCTAGGGTACGACTTCTCGCCCGAATGGTCTCTGAATCTCTACAACTCCCTTTTCTCTGCCAATAACCTCCCCATAGGTAGTCATCACTGGTTCACTGGACCTCTTACGGGCAAAGACCTCAACCGTTACTCTACATCACTCGAGCTATCAGGTCGCCTCGCAGGTCATGCACTTCAGTTCACTCCCTACTACAACTTAGAGCGGGCAAATTATCTCAATAAATACGATAGCCCAGATGCCATCGCCACAACCAAAACTAAGGTTAAAACTCTAGGGTTCCTGTTACAAGACAACATCAGCATCGCTGGCCAAAAGCTCACCATCGGGCTAGATGGACAGCGTATGGATAGAGAGAGTCTTAGCTTCGATGGCCAAACTGGACAAGGCAAGAAGCCCTATCAACCAGCTTATGGGACAAGAACGCTTGGTGCTCTAGCACAGAGTAATCTAGGTTTCTTCGGTGATCGTCTGAATCTATCATTAGGAGCACGTCTAGACTACATCAAATTCCTCCTTGAGGCAGACCCTTATCTCAAAAATACCTCAAAAACCGAGACTTATCTAAACGTAACACCTAATATCGGTCTGAAGTATGAGCTCATCCCCGGGCTATTGCTTCATGCGACTGCTGGCGGAGGCTTCTCGGCTCCAGATGCCTATCAGAAATCTGGAGAATATGAAGGAGACTACGGCAAGACAAGAGGGAACCCCGAGCTGAAGCCTGAGCGCTCGTTTACCATAGATGGGGGGATAGGCTACTCCAACCAGAAGCTTGGCCTCTCGGTCGATGCGACCTACTTCCACACCGATATTCGGGATCTTATCTACTCGGTATCGGGGGCAGACAAGGTCAAGACCTTTGCCAATGGCGATAAGGCACGCCTATCAGGGCTGGAGTTTCTGATCTCATACGACTTCGGTAGTCTCGTGAACTACGACTTCTCTCTCCGCACCTATCTGAATGCTACGATGATGCTTGACCGTAAGATGTACAACCAGAAGGCGGATATCTGGGATGAGATGCTTCTCGTGCGCAAGCAAAATATAACCTTTGGGATCGACTTCAAGCACAGAGACCTAGAGATTGACCTCAAGGGACGCTATGCAGGACCATCGATTGACAACAACTGGAATACCAGAGATGGAGCAAGCAATACCGTTATTCGTCCTGAGCTCCCCAAGCTTTTGGCTGCAGAGTATCCAGAGATTGCCAAGAATAGGCAGATTTTGAATCCTCGCTTTATGACTCTCGATGCATCGGCACATTATACCTTCTTCGACAAGCTACGCCTTAGCGTACATCTGAATAACCTCTTAGACGAACATTACTTCGAGAAAGATGGGTATAATATGCCAGGGCGCAACTTCCTTGTCGGCCTAAGCTACCGCTTCTAGTCATAGTAGAGACAAGGTAAAAAGGAATTGGGGCGTGGTGAATGTACATTCACCACGCCCCAATTCCTTTTGTCTGTAGAGCCCTACAACAGAATTACTTGGTTTCTGCCTCCGGCATCAGCATCACTTCGATGCGGTTCTTCTGTGCTAGGAGCTGCTTGATGAGCGGAGCTATATCCTCGCGCTTGATGCTGGCAAGTGTAGACTCGTACTGGCTCACGTTGTCGATGCCTCTGAAGTAGTAGGTAGAGAGCTGGCTCAACCAATAGCCATTCTCCTTGAGGCGTGTAGCATGAGACTTCTTCATGTTTTCAATTACCTTGTCGAAGTTCTCGGCCTTGGCTCCTTCTTGAGCGATGCGCTCGATCTCGGCGTAGACAATCTTGTTGAGGTGATGTGCCTTAGCTGGATCTGTCTGGAAGGCTACCTGCAGCTTGGCTTCTCCCTCTGGGAAGCGCGTTACGGAGGCTGAGGCGTTGGCGCCATACGTGCCTCCCTCTTCCTCGCGAATGGTCGCTATGTAGACCTGATTGAGCACTTCGCCAGCAATACTCATAATCATCGTATTGCGCTGGCTGTATGGCAGTGTGCCAGAGATAAAATCGAAGACGAGACCTGCTGGCGTAGACTGCTTCTTGGTGTAGTGGTTGGTGTACTCACCTCTGCGGATGCGGGGCAGACGGCTCTCCATAGGCTTGGTGTCGAGGTTTTTCTTCACTGGGAGAGATGCTAGGTAGAGCTCCACTAGGGGGCGGAACTTCTCGGGCTCGATGTTGCCTACGAAGACGAACTGGAAGTCTTTGGCGTTCGTCATACGCTCCTTGTAGAGCTTCATCGTTCCCTCGTAGCTCATCGCATTCAGTTCTTCTACACTTACACTCTGGAATAGCTTATCGCCAGGATAGATAGCAGCGTTGATGCTATCGCCCACAGAGCTCATCGGGTTACTCTTCTGGGTTTGGATGACATTGGCCATCTTCTCGCGGAATGCTTCGTAGGCCTGCTTATCCAAGCGTGGTGCTGTGAAGCTCAGGTGCACAAGCTGTAGCAGAGTCTCTAGGTCTTCTTTGCTCGAGTGCCCTGATAGCCCATCTGTAATCTGACCGAGAGAAGCATCTAGGCTAACTACACGACCAGTAAGCACACGACCTAGAGCAGTCTCGTCGAACTCGGCAACACCACCAAGACTGCTAATCTCATTGATCATACGTAGCTCCGTAGGATCTGCTTTTGGGAAAGAAGCTAGACCTCCATGGCGTGTCGCACTCATCATGATTTGGTCTTCCTTGAAGTCTGTCACCTTGTAGACCACCTTGACGCCATTGCTCAGCGTCCAGACCGTAGAGCCAAACTGACCTTGCTTGTCCTCCTTGACGATCTTGCCAGCCTTGGGCATAGTTTTCATCAGCTTCTCGTCGCTCACAGCTTCTTTGTATGGCTCTACAGGCTGCTTGCGTGCGGCGAGGAACTGATCTACCAGCTCCTGCTGGGTTGGATACTTAAACTCTGGCTTCTCTGGGCCAGTGAGGGCAACAGCGATGTTGGTCTCACCAAGTAGCTGCTGTGCCATACCATTGATTTGAGCCAGAGGGATCATCTCGGCAAACTGCTCGTAGATAGGGTAGAGCGTCTCGATATCTGCCAGTGTAGTACCGTTGATGAAGTGATCGACGTATGCAGATGTGAAGCTGCTATTCTTGCGTTTAGCTCGCTCGTTGTAGGCCGTCTTGATGCCTACAATGAAGTTCTTCTTGGCGCGCTTGAGCTCGCCCTCGGTGAAGCCATGCTGACGTACACGCTCGATCTCTGCCACGAGAGCTTGCAGAGCAGGTTTGTACTTGCCATCGGCAGAGACAGCATTGAAGGTCCAAGCATCTTTGGTTTTGGCTACATGGAAGTACGGACCAAAGCTAGACGAGGCTACGATAAACGGTGTATTAGGCTTTTTGGTAATCTCCTCGAAGCGCTCATTGACCATCGCAGAGACAACGCTCTTGATGTAGTTCTCGGCAACCCCAAAGACAGTAGCCTTGACCTCTGCTGGGGTTACATCCGTCTTGAAGGCGATAGAGATGCGCGTGCCTACCCCCTCTGGGTCGGTGGCAATAATCGAGATGGGTGCCTCATTGTCTTCTACTGGTGTGTACACGCGCTCTGCTGGGTTGACAGGCTTGGGGACATCGGCAAACTGCTTCTTGATGGTAGCCTCTACATGATCCACATCAATATCGCCAACGATAATCAAGGCTTGTAGGTCTGGGCGATACCATTTCTTATAGTAGTCGCGGAGCTCCTGATACTTGAAGTTGCGTACGATATCCATGCTGCCGATAGGCATACGCTTGCCATAGCGATTGCCTGGGAAGGCCGCCTCAAAAGACTTCTCACTGATGCGCTGGTTGCCACTATCGCGTGAGCGCCATTCCTCTTGGATAACGCCGCGCTCATTGTCAATCTCCTTATCCTCCAGACTGATGGCGTTGCTCCAGTCGTGTAGGATCAGCAAACATGAGTCTACGACAGACTGACGCTCCACAGGTACATTGATCAGCGTGTAGACGGTCTCGTCGAAGCTCGTGTAGGCGTTGATACCTGAGCCAAAGCGCACCCCAATGGTTTCTAGCCAGTTGATCATCCCCTTGCCAGGGAAGTTTTTTGTTCCATTGAAAGCAATATGCTCAAGGAAGTGCGCAAGACCCATCTGTGAGTCTTCCTCCTGCATCGACCCGACTTTCTGAGCGATGTAGAAGTCTGCACGTCCCTCGGGTAGTGCGTTCTTGCGAATGAAGTACGTCAGTCCGTTCTCGAGCTGTCCCATGCGCAGAGCAGAATCTGCTGGCAGGGGTGGGGGGAGCTGCTGTGCGGAGGCAACAGTAGCTACGGCCAACAAAGCGCCCGAGGTCAAAGCAACCACGGAGCGGCGAAGTTTACTTAAAACATTCATAAGCCTAAAAATAATCAGAATGATTTATAAAATATCTTCAGTTTACTTGATTAAACGTTACAAATATATGCATAATTAGCTAGGATTGCCCCGCTATATCAAGCTCTCATAACAACCTCGTTTAGTGCCTCTAGGTTCGTATGCTTCGAGATGTAGACTGGTTGGCTAGCCTTGTATATGAGCCTAGGAAGGATAGAAACATAACTCTAGGAGATGTTGTGCTTTTTTAAGGTATCAATAACTATATCCACACATTGGTGTGTTGACGGTTAGTAGATACAGTACAAAGATACATCAACTATACCACCCATCAGATAGACCTCTAGTAGAAAAATAGGTAACCAATGGGGATGGGGATAAACTGGTAGACTAGAAAATTACGAAGTGAGGAGAAGGAAAAACACTCTTGATGGAGTATGGAGTAACGAAATTTATATTTTAGCTCAAATTTCAGAATGTTGATGAGAGAAATGCTTTGAGGAGGGGCAAAAAGTGCAAGACCGCGTATTTGCCCCCTAGAAGGCTCTAGGTTGCGTCCTGCCTCGTTTGGGCACTTAGGCTCCAGATGCGTGAAAATAACCGCTTAAAACCTGTGCTTTTTAGTTCGCTGATATACAGATAGATATGATTGAATTTGGGCTGATTTATCCCAAGCGAAGCAATTATTTCAGATTTTCTCTGCACTAATCTTTCTAGATGTGTGTACACATCGCATCGGATTGTAGAACCAATCCGAAGAAAACGCTTAGAGTTTTTCCTCGAGTTAGAATCAATCCGCCAAAATCCTCACCCCATTCATCAAGATTTGAGGTTGGGGTGATTACATTTATTAACACATAATTGATTTGCTCGTGTTTAGCGTGTAGATTAGTCAGAGACCTCACAATTTGTATTTTGATTAATTCATGACCTATTTGAACACGAATCGGAAGAAAAATTCCAGAAAAAAAATTCTGTCTCTACACTTCGTTAGCCCGACCTATCCAAATCCTAGATATTATAAGCCTTATTGAACCCGTCTATGCAGTAAAATGAACGAGGAAAAATGGCTAAATATAGGCTCAAAAGATGCTGAAAAACATATTAGGTATTTTCTGTCGCATATTTTTACTTACCTTTGACTCAACGTTTTTCCAACTAGAATACATAACATCTTATCATAAAACTAGGACAACTATGCCTCCTCTGTATCAATATCTTCGCCATCTTGCATGGCTCTTCATCTTCGTCGGTACTGTACTCAGTAGCTGTAATAGTATCGATAGCCCAGCTGATGATATAGAAGCACAGATACGCAGAGAAATACTTGGTTTGGCATCGCTGGAGCCTGAGCTAGCTCAGTATCCCAATATCGACTCCGCGCAGCTATACCTAATTAACCTCCTCGACAAGGCAAAAATCCTAGACGATACCTACCTTGAGACCATCGTTCTCTACAAGCTGGGATGTAACTATGCCTACCACATGGATCTAGGTAAGAGCGATAGTTGCTTCTGGCGTCTAATAGACCTGACTCCCTCTGCCAGAGACTCTGCCAAGGTAGCACATGCTTATGCCAACCTTGGGAGCAATGAGCTACGTCGTGGCAATAGCGAGGCGGCTATCGGTCTATACAAAGAAGCAGAAGCTTGTGCCTTGAGGACCGGCATCAAGTCCGAGATATCTGCACTGATATGGACCAATATGGGTATGGCCTACAGTACGCTAGACAAGCAAGCCGAGGCACTGGATTATCTAAACAAGGCACTAGCTAGTGTGCGAGAGTCCGAAGACACGAGTAAAAATAAACGACTAGAGGGAGGCATCCTACAGGCTATGGGTAATAGCTTCTTCGTTCAAGAAGATTTGGATCGGGCTTATACTTTCTTCACGGCAGCGGACAAGGCACATATGAAGCATAAACAGGAGAAAGAAGCTCTAGCAGCACGTAGCAACCGTGCCACGGTACTACAAGACATGCATCGATATCCCGAAGCTCTAGCTCTCAACCAAGAGTGCGAGGCTCTAGCCAAAAAAATAGGCTACACTCATCTACTCGGGATACTATATACCAACCGTGGGCGTATATATCTGGCGATGCGAGACTATAAGAACAGCCGACTAGCCCTAGACGAAGCAGAGAGGATACGTCGGGAGAAGGAGGATTTCTCAGGGCTGGCTCAAGTCTATTCCTCTCAAATGGATCTAGCTATGGCCTTGGCAGACCCCGAGTTGGCCCATCGATATGGTATGCAAGCGCTCGAGCTGGCTAGGCAGACGGATAATAAAGTGCTGCAGATGGACGTCTGGAGTACCCTAGCCGATATATCTGCGAGAGCGGGGCAGTACACAGAGGCTATCGATGCTCTCAAGGAGCAGATTGCACTCAAGGACTCTCTAT
The DNA here is from genome assembly GCA_030528445.1 of Porphyromonadaceae bacterium. GTDB lineage: Bacteria > Bacteroidota > Bacteroidia > Bacteroidales > Porphyromonadaceae > Porphyromonas. Next base: position 34,594 of record JAUMYV010000002.1, read on the forward strand.
TCACAGAGGAGAAGTACAAGGCTCTGCAAGAGGTCGCCATTAAGCACAAGACAGCTCAGAAGGATGCAGAGCTCAAGCAAGCATACTCTGAGCTAGAGATAGGTCGCCTACATCGGACACTTCTAGTCTCTTTCATTGTCCTACTACTCCTGATACTCGGCTTCGCAGTCTGGGTTCGTAGGCGTACCCTACGACAGCAGCGAGCACTTGTTCTAGCCAATAACCAGCTCGCCGAGATGATCAATCGCAACCTAACGCCCACAGGAGCGCAAGACTCTCGTACTCAGGTCGCAGAGATCACAGACGGTTCTCTAGAGGACACTCCTAAGGAGGCATCGGACAACCTCGAGGAGGCATCTACTGATGCGAGCGACGCGCTACTTGCTAGACTCAAGGCATGTATGGAGCAAGAGAAAGCCTACCTCAGTCCTGGGCTTAGCTTGGAGATTCTGGCTCAAAAAGTCGCTACCAACAGAACCTATCTATCTCACATCCTCAATCACAGAATAGGTAGAGCCTTTACCGATTACGTCAACTTCTACCGCGTAGAGGAGGCCAAACATCGCTTGGCTACTACCAATGATAAGATAGGTGTCATTGCGATGGAGTGTGGCTTCGGCTGTACGCAGACTTTCTACGCTGCATTCAAGAAGAGTGAGCAGATGTCGCCCAACGAATACCGCAAGGTAATCCGAGAAATGTCTCATCACTAAATCCACTCTTGCTCTCTAGGGAATGAGGGGGCTGTGGCAAAATTCACTTTTGCTCGCAGCCCTTTTAGGTGCCTGGAAATGTGCAAAATGCAAGTCGCACGGACTGCGTCGTCGGGTTTGGTCATTTGCATGAGTAGACTCCCTGTGCTCCCAGGCTCAATGTTTTGCATTTTGTGCATTATGACACACCACCCTACGATTGAGCATCACTTGATCTGAGCGATTTATCGGAGCTAACTTCTCGGGAACTAGGCCGACACCCCCGCATGGGATAACTATCTAGTCTGTCAAGCGTATTTTTGAGCACAAATTGGTGTCTCTAGAGTCTTATCCAATACCCATTTCCTTGTATACACGCGCATTAGATGTGTGTCCAATATCATATTTGAAGATTTCTTGTTTAAGTGTCTTATTATAAGAAGATTGATTGGTATTTTAAGCTGGGAAAACTATCAGAATTCGTACAAAAAACTATCAGAAATCATCAATTTACGATTTTTGATACTATGATTAGACCCTCCAATATCGTCAATTTGTAAAATCAAGATACGAAAGGTTGTTAATGATTTGTTTTTGCAACTCGAAGTGCTCTAACTTTGCAGATGAGAAATAGATGAGGTGAGCATGCGGCTGACTTCCAGGATTAAAGAGAAAGGATGTGCTAGAGACGGGTTAGCGCGGACAACGATGAAATAATCATCTTGACGCTCTACAAAGATGCATGCCTCTTGAAGTATTCGCTTGGGGCATTACAACAGAAACAACCACTCAATCTACAAAACCGTATCACTGAGGCGAGGCGCTTATTTTGGAGCCTCCTACCTCGACAGTCTTGAGGCGTTTGCATCTGCCCTCGGGACTGGGCAAGTGACCTAGTACACATCAAGAGGGGTGGAATGACTGCCCAGTCTTGTATTCGAATTGTCGAGAGAGCTGTCGGATCAGAAAGGAGAGAACGAAAAATGGACGAGGCACACTAGAACTGAAATAATTGGCATAGGCTTCTATATCTTTAGGAGCTTATATTCCCTAGAATTGGGGGCTCTCTGCGCGGGTAGCGTAGAGAGCCTTTTTGGTTTCAGAGGTGCTAGAGAACCGCAGATGGCTAAAATCTAAACCAAAAGGAAGGCTACCACCATTTAGCCCAACGACTCGCACCTAGAGCCCCATCTATCATGGAACCGAGGCGAATTGATTGATTTACACTCTGTAGGAAACAACTATAAAAACAGTTTCTTATCTTTGTTTGCTCGATTAGGCTAAGGCTCTATTTATTCACTCAAAGATCTAGAATGGCTATGTGTGGCAATGCGACATCTACATCAATCCTGTTGATTTATACGGGCGGAACCATCGGTATGGTAGAGAACCCAGATACAGGCGCTCTGGAACCTCTGGACTTCGCCTATCTCTACGACAACATCCCCGAGATGAAGCGCCTAGATTGCCAGATAGACATCAAACAGGTTGATCCTCCGATAGACTCGTCTACCATCTCGATTGGGAACTGGGTAAACATGGCGAGCTTGATTAAGCTGCATTACGACGACTACGATGGCTTTGTGATTCTTCATGGCACAGATACGATGTCTTACTCTGCTTCCGCCCTTAGCTTTATGCTTCAAGGCATTCGCAAGCCTGTTGTATTCACTGGGTCTCAGCTCCCTATCGGGCGTTTACGCACCGATGGCAAGGAGAATCTACTCACGGCTATTGAGATTGCCGCTGCCAAGCGAGAAGACGGTTCGGCTCGGGTGCCCGAGGTCAGCATCTTTTTTCAAGACTATCTGATGCGTGGTAATAGGACGAGTAAGGTTAGTGCAGACAAGTTTAGGGCTTTCAAATCCCACAATTATCCTCAGTTGGCGTTTGCAGGCATAGACATACACTACAACGAAGGCGTTATTCACCGAGACGCCCGACATCGTCGTCTGGAAGTGTCTTTTGCCTTAGACCCTAATGTGACGATTCTCAAACTATTCCCTGGGATTACTCGCCCTGTCGTAGAGGCTATTCTCCGTGTGCCCAACCTCAAGGGGGTAATCCTTGAGACCTTCGGGAGTGGCAATGCCCCTAAGTTTGAGTGGTTCACAGAGTGCTTAGCCGAGGCTACAGTTCGCGGCATCGTCATCGTAAACGTCACTCAGTGCTCCTCTGGGATGGTCGATATGTCTCGCTACGAGACAGGGCGCCAGTTGCACTCGGCAGGAGTGGTCTGTGGGTATGATATGACTACCGAGAGTGCCGTAACCAAGATGATGTATCTCCTAGGGCAGGAGCTACCCGTCGAGCGGGTAAGGGAATTGATGGAGACGCCCCTGCGCGGTGAAATGAGTTTAAGCCTAGATCATGAGGACTTTTACTGCTGGAGGCGTTGAGCCAATGTACGTGGGGGCTAAACAATGTAGATGCATGCTGTATTACATATGTATATCAATAACTCAAAGGAAAGGAACAGCAGATTTTGATTAGGTTCATGAGTTTGGCCAGTGGTAGCAGTGGCAATTGCTATTATCTCGGTCACGAAGAGGGCGGTCTGCTTATCGATGCAGGTATCGCCACTCGTAGCATCAGCAAGGCGCTCAAGGCAGAGGGCATCAGTCTAGATGATGGACATATCAGAGGTGTTCTCGTTACGCACGACCACGCAGATCATATTCGCTCTGTGGGAGTGTTGGGAGGTACCTACCATATCCCCATATACGCGAGTGTCCCTGTGCACAACCGCATTGCTTCCAATAGATATATCGACGAAGATTTAGGCGCTTCTCGACGAACGATTGAGCTAGGTCAGCACTTTGAGTTGGCAGGCTTTGAGGTCTCCTCGTTTTTGGTTCCTCATGATAGTGCTCAGAATTTCGGCTACTGCATTCGTCGAGGCGACTTTAGCTTTGCTCTCATCACAGATATCGGTCATATTACCCCAGATATCAAGCGTTTTGCTTCGCAAGTAAGACATCTAGTGATTGAGGCTAATTACGACGAAGAGATGCTCAAGCGTGGCCCTTACCCAGAGTTTCTCAAAGAGCGTGTAGCTGGACCTCTGGGGCATCTATGTAATAGCGAGACCGCCGAGGTGCTCAGCGAGATTTTCCACCCCGATCTGGAGAATATCTGGCTCTGCCATCTAAGCAAGGACAATAATCACCCTGACCTCTGCTGGAAGACCATAGAGAATCGACTATTCGCCGAGGGCATTCGCGTAGGCAAAGACGTCAATCTTATTGCTCTAAGGCGAACGACCCCTTCCCCTATGTACATTTTAGAACCCTAGCAATTTCTATCCCCCTACGGCTATGGCTAAACTGACCATCGTACCCACCCCCATTGGCAATCTAGAGGATATTACTCTGCGAGCCTTATCGACTCTCAAGCGCGTAAGGCTTATTCTCGCCGAGGATACGCGTACTACAGGAGTTTTGCTTGCTCACTTTGGGATTAAATGCCCTCTACAGAGCCATCATATGCACAATGAGCACAAGACCCTCGATACTATTTGTCGCCGCATCGAGGAGTACGAAGACGTGGCTCTAGTCTCGGATGCTGGCACGCCCGCCATCAGTGATCCGGGTTTCCTACTCGTACGTGAGTGCATCAGACGTGGCATAGAAGTGGAGTGTTTGCCTGGCCCTACGGCTTTTGTGCCTGCACTAGTTGCCTCGGGGCTCCCGTGCGATAGATTTGCTTTCGAGGGCTTTTTGCCTCAGAAAAAAGGGCGACAGACCAAACTCAAGGAATTGGCTACCGAAGAACGAACCGTTATCCTCTACGAATCGCCCTTCAGAGTCGTCAAGACCCTTACCCAACTGGCCGAATACAAAGGCGAGGATTGCCCTGCTGTAGCATGTCGCGAGCTGAGCAAACTGCACGAAGAGTTCGTACGAGGGACGCTCAAAGAGCTGATTGGGCACTTCCAACAAACACCTCCAAAAGGCGAATTTGTGCTTATTATCGGGAAAAGTACTACCTTTGATACAGCGAAATAAATTATTCTCCTAAAAAATAATAAATTATGAATAGGAAATTATTAATGGCCGGAGTAGTGGCCCTAGGGCTTGCTTCGTGCGGAGAAAATTCTTCAGCCTACAAGGCACTTAAGGCACAGTACGACTCAGTTGCTATGGTCAACCAGACCTACGAAGCAGACTTGAGTGAGACAGACTCGCTCGTGGCCAGCGTGCTGACGAACTTTCAGGAGATCGCTTCGGTAGAGAGTATGATCAATGTCAACCCGATGAAGGGAGACATGCGTATGAGCGAGAAGGAAAGAATCAAGGATAACGTTACACTTATCTCAGAGAAGCTACGCGCTAGCAGCGAGGCACTAGAGTCCCTGACTAAGAAGCTTGAGAGTAGCGGCACCGAGAACAAGAGACTACGCCAGACGCTATCGGCTCTCAAACGTGAGATGGAGCTACAGAAGAGCCGTGTGCTAGCCCTTACCGAGGAGCTAGAGCGCAAGAATATGACCATTGGTGCACTCGACGCTATGGTAACGGGTCTTAGCGGTGATGTGGATCGCTTGAACGAAACGGCTGCCCGCCAGGCAGCAGCGTTGGCCAGCCAAGAGAAGGAGCTCAATACCGTACGCTTCTGTATGGGAACTAAGCGCGACCTCAAGGACATGAACCTGCTCAAGGGTGGGCGCATCGTTACCGAGAACGCCAACGACAGCTACTTCACCAAGGCAGATCTACGCGAGCTTACACAGATTCCTCTGATGAGTAAGCGTGCCAAGCTCCTCACGGTACACTCTTCGGATAGCTACGAGCTAGTGCCCGATGGCGAAAAGAAGCTAACGCTCAACATTAAGGATCCTAAGGCTTTCTGGGCGAACTCCAAAATCCTCGTTGTAGAAGTCGACTAATGGCAACCAGACTACTTCTCGTTGACTTAGACGACACCCTTTGGGCGACCTACGTCAATAATAAGAAAAGTCTCGAACAGCTCTATACTGCCCTCAATTGGGGGCAGTATTTTGTTTCGTTCGAGGACTTTTTCTCTGCCTACTACCGCATCAACATAGAGCTCTGGGAGCGATACAACCATGGCCGTATTACCAAACAGGAGCTAGCTCTGGAGCGACTTCGCCTGCCTCTAGAGCCTTATCTAAGCCTACCAGAACAGAGCTGGCGAGAGATTGATGAGCAGTTTCTCTCACTCGTCAAGCAGCAAACTCTGCTTTGTCCCAATGCCTTGGAGACAATGGCCTATCTCAAGGCTCGCTATAGCATCTGTATCCTAAGTAATGGCTTCGGAGAGGTACAGTACGCCAAAATCGAGAAAACAGGATTAGCCCCCTACATCGACCAGGTCGTGCTATCTGAGGATGTGGGCATCAATAAGCCAGCGCCAGAGATATTCCACATTGCACTAGAGCGGATGGGGGCTACACCTAGCGAGAGCCTGATGATTGGGGACAGCTTCTCGAGCGATATCGCGGGTGCGTCGAATGCTGGCATTGGTAGTATTTGGTACAATGCCTATGCCTTCCCGATGCCCCAGACCGAAGGCATAACGCCCCCCTTGCACATCATCAACAACCTAGCGGAGCTCAAGACGCTCCTCTAGTGCTCATCGGAGACGAGCGATTGTGTTTATCCAGACGCCAGCTATTGTCCTGCACAGTACGGCCTACAACGACCGATACATTATCGTACATCTATACACGCGTGAGCATGGGCGTCTCAACGTCCTTGTCCCACGTGGAGGGCGATCGCGCTCTCGTCATCATCTGCTTTTCTCCCCCCTTGCCGAGGTAGACCTAACGGCAGAGCTCAAGCCACGCCGCGACCTAGCTCTACTCAAAGAGGTGAAAATCCTTACTGCCTACCACACGATTCGGATCCATCCAGCCAAATGTAGCCAAGCAATCTTCCTGAGCGAATTGCTCTACCGCATACTTAGCCAGCCCGAAGCCGACCAGGCGCTCTACGACTACATAGCCTCTGCCATGCACACCCTAGAGATGTTGCAGAGTGGTGTGGCCAATTTCTACCTTTGCTTCACGTATCATTTGCTGCATTTCCTAGCCGTAGCGCCCGAGATTCAACGCGAGTCGGGGCAAGGGTCGACTCCATGGTTCGACCTTGCGGAGGCTTGCTTCACGCCAAGACCACGCTCCATCCAGTATGCACTATCCCCACACGAGGCCGCACACCTAAGGCTCTTTGCACGCATTCGCTTTGACAATCTATCGGCTTTTAGGTACAATCGCCATGATCGAGCCATTATTCTAGACCGTCTGATGCTCTTCTATCGGCTGCATCTGCCTGCTTTTCCCACTCTTCGCTCTATCGAAATCTTACGCTCGGCGACGACAGCTAGCCCGGGTTCGGCTACTTGATCTAGCCGAAAACAGCATTTTACGCCCAGAAAATGATTGCATTTAGGCGCAGACATTATAACTTTGTGGAATTAAATAGCTAATTCTCTCTAAAGAATGCCTGGACGTAAGAAACAAAATAAAACCAGCACGCTCATACCCGAGCCCTCACTGAGGCGTCTGCCTTGGTATCTATCCCACGTCAAACTTTTGCATGCAGACGGACAACGCTCCGTATCTTCCACAGCCATAGCCAAGGGCGTCGGCGTAGATGCGTCTCTCGTGGCCAAAGACCTATCCTACGTAACCCTACAGGGGCGTACGCGCGTCGGCTACAAGACTCAAGAAGTAATCCAAGCTCTGGAGGAATTTCTCGGTTTCACCACTACGCATCGCGCCTACCTCTTTGGTGTTGGTAGCCTAGGGGGCTCTCTGCTCTCGGATAGAGGGCTACGCCAATTCGGGCTAGAGATTGTCGCGGGATTTGATATTGACCCCGAGATCGTGGGGCACAATATCGGAGAAATTCCCGTCTACCACATAGACGAGCTACCTGAGCGTATACAGGACGATGACGTACATATCGCTATCCTGACCGTTCCGATCAAGCAAGCTCAACCCATGTGTGACCAGCTAGTAGAGGCTGGCTTCGAGGCGATTTGGAACTTCACGCCCGTACGCATCCGAGTGCCCGAGGGAGTCGTCGTGCAGAATACCTCTATGTATGCACACCTAGCCCTCATCTTCACACGTATGAGGCTACAAGCTCATGCTATTAGTCTGCAGACGAAATGAAGATCTTAGCCACTGGCTTCAACTATCTTACCCATCAGGCAGAGTCTCCCGCCCTGCTCAATCAGGTTTACGCAAGGCAGGAGCCCATCATCTTTCACAAAGGGGATTCGATCCTGCGCCCTGGAACACCATTCTTCTTGCCCGATTGGTCCAGTCAGATTGACTACGAGGTGGAGATTGTCGTGCATATTACCCGTGTGGGCAAGCACATCGCCGAGCGATTTGCTTATCGTTATTACGACCAGGTGAGCGTGGGGATAGACTTCACTGCCCGAGACCTACAGAGAGAGGCGATTGCTCATGGGCGTCCGTGGTCTATGGCTAAGGCTTTCGATGGCTCTGCGGCTATTGGCACTTGGGTGAATAAAGCTGAGCTAAACTTCCCAGCCGAGCCGATGACTTTCTCCCTAGAGGTGGATGGCGTCGTTCGGCAACAAGGCTCGTCGGAGCAGATGCTGCACAGCATCGATAAGCTAATCGCCCACATCAGTCGCTACCATACACTCAAGATGGGCGACATCATCTTCACGGGAACTCCTGCTGGCGTAGGGCAGTGCCAGATTGGTCAGAAGCTTGATGCCTATCTATGCGGTCGCCACCTGCTACACGTCCCGATCAAATAGTCTATCAAACTCATAAACAAAAGATGGTGTGTCATAATACGCAAACTGCTGTGTTACTTGCGACATTCGGCTTCGGTCACATACTCTAGTATGCTCCCTTAGCCTCAGTCTTAGTGCCTTGCATTTTGCGCATTCTGAAACACCTACAAGGGGCTGCAGCAAAAGTGAATTTTGCCACAGCCCCTTTTATATCCTTAAGCGCGTATCCGACTACGGTACGGCGCAGGTGCGCGTGGGCGTCTGGCTGCGGTCTGCCTCTAGAGCTGTAATGACGCTACGGAGCTGACGCCCTAGACCAATCGTATAGCCTTGGGAGACGAATACCACTCGATTGAATGTGTCGGCAATGACGAAGACTGGTAGGTCGCTCGTCTTGAGCTTCATATTCGCCTTGAGTTTAGCCAAGAGCTTGCCCTCTAGATCAACTCCGAGAGTAGCCGTCTTGGGCAGATTCTTGAAGTCCTCCGCGCGATAACGACCACGGCTCGTCTCGTCCGAGAAGACTAAGAGCATCTTCTGTCCCCATCCTTCGAGGAGTTCACGCTCTGCTATAATATCCCGTAGGGCATGGTTCGTAGGCTCCTGGCCTGCCCCTAGTATCCCGAGGATATAGTAGCCACGTCCTGTAGTGGAGAGGATAGATTTGGTCTGTCCTGTAGCCCCAGCTACAGCCTCCGTAGTGGCGAGCTCGTGCGCATCGCCAAGATGCTTGTAGAGGTTCTCCGAATTGAAGCTACCTAGTACTGCTACGGCCGTCGTGTCGCGACGCATCACGAGCTGGGCATCTGTCGTTCGTCCTGCCTCGATTGCACAGGTCTTCATATCTACTAGCACGCTACCATTCGCTAGGCGCGAACCCGAAACCAAGAGATACTGTCCCTCGTCCATCGGAGCACCTTGCCTAAACGTTCCAGCCCAGCTACTCCCCTGCTCTAGTCCATTATCGCCTTCATCGTAGTTAAGCAACCCTAGACGTCCCTCGGAGCTGAACTTGGAGATCGAGAAGTGGTAATAATACTTCGGGTTATCCACGATTCCATTGTCCTCATAGCTCAAGCGCAGCACTCCCTCGCGTGCTGTTGGCTTGGTCGAAGCCTTCGCTAGCGAAATATCCTGCCATTTGTCCTCTGTGTAGCACTGCACCTTACCCGTAACGCCATCCACACGAGCGGGCCAGCCCATCGAGCGTGCTAGGGCAACGAAGAAAATGCCAAGCGAATGTGCGTCGGCACGACGGCTCACCCAAACACCTCTAGGCTGAATGGGGTAGGCCAACGGATTGTAGCCACTAACGTCTTGGATATGCTCTAGACACCACAGACGAATCTGCTCGGGAGATTGCTTGAATCGGTGCTGAATGGATAGGGGAATCTGCTCCTGGAAGTAACGCTTGTAGGGTGCAATCATTTCATTGGCTACTCTAGGGTTGTAGATGTATGCCATCTGCAGTTCGTTCTGCCCACGGTAGGCAGGCTGAATCTGCGTGTGCTCGAGATGATCGAGAAGGGTCTCTAGCTCCACATCCCTAAGGTCCTTGGCCGATATGGCACTTAGCAGCTCGAGTGCCTTGCTGCGATCCTTAGCGCCGTCTACGAAGGCTCTAAGTGTCTGCCAGTTGCCTCGTGCATCCAAGCCCTCGAGCTGTTTGTCTAGGAAGGTAGACACATAGGCATTGCGGATAGAATCCTCCTGAGCCATACGGCGGTTGTTCTCTGTTCTCTGAGCCTCCGTTACCTCTGGGTAGCGTGCGTCCTCTCGTGGTGGCGTCACGGTGAGCTGCATCTCTATCTTGTCGCTAGGCTGATGCTTGAGTACGAGGCGAAGTGCCTTGTCTCGCCCGAAGCTGACCTGCCCCATGCCATAGCGATAGCCAGAACCCTCGGGCTTGCTCGCATAGACAAGCATATCGCCTCGCCCAGCTGTGAGGGAGGTACGCCCATGCGCATCTGTGCGCTTAGTCGCTACGGAGTAGAATTCGCCATAGTTATAGACCTTAAACTCAACCGACACATCGCGCTGAGGTCTGCCAGCCTCGTCTACGACTTCTACCTCTACGGGGCTCGTGTGGGCATAGTTGCCGATGACGTTAATCTCGGTATAGGTCGGAGTTCGGCTCATCACATCCTCTGGCCCATCATAGTCGCCAAATACCTTAGTATGTACAAGCATGGCACGTGAGACTGGAGCATTGAACCACCCTAGGTCTAGTACGGGCTCTGGCTCACAAGCCCCGAGGAAGTGCCATCTGCCGTCTACCCAAGCCTCTACCCAAGCGTGGTTGTCGTCGGTATGAGCCCAGCGTGGCGTATAGACCTGTCGTGCAGGAATGCCGACAGCGCGCAGGGCAGCGACCAGCAGGGTAGACTCCTCACCACAGCGACCGTATGCCGTACGGATCGTAGCCAAGGGCGAAGAGGTACGAGAGTCGCTAGGCGTGTAGACAACGTGTTCGTGGCACCAGTGATTGACCTCTAGCACAGCATCGTAGAGCGAAAGCCCCTTGACGCGATCCTTGAGCGCATCGTAGAAGACCATACGGGCCGAATCGAGCGTCTCGTTATTGACGCGTACGGGCAGAACGAAGTGACGCCATTCTCTGTCGGGGATTTTACTACCCCAAGGCATCTCTCGGCGTGCTTGTAGCGCAGAGCGAACCTGCTTGAGGTAAAACTCGCCCGAGTAGTCGATGAGGTCATTGGCAGGCATATAGGTATAGAGGAATGCCATTGCCTCGTGCTCCTGCTCGCTCATCGGCGTCTTGAAGATGCGGAAGAGATCTCCCTCGGGGAAGATCTGTTGCTTACGCTCTAGCGGCGTGAGAGGCTTGCCCTGTGGCGTCGCCTCGGCAGAGGCCATACCCAAGAGGCCAAGCGCCAGAGCTAAAGATAAGATTCGTGTTGCCATTGCTATTTTGAGTTTATCAATGATGTTTCATTACGATGATTAGCTGTACCAACTGTGGAGTTTTGGCTCAAGATCTACCAGTCTGCTAAATTCCTGCTAGAGCCTCTACGGCGGCACGGATCTTGTCTGGGTCGGTGAGCTCACGGCGGTATTCGTCGATCGTCACCGTGCCGCCCATCGATACTCCTGAGTGGCGGTAGCGCATCGGGCTATCCTCTCCACTTCGACCCGAGAAATGAAATTCGTGGGCTCCCGTCTTGCGCGCCAATTCGGCGACATTAGACGGATTGATGCCACTGCCCGGCATCACGATGATGCGCCCACTAGCCTGCGCCACCAAGCGAGCTATTTCCTCCGCCCCAGCTATGGCTATGGCTGCACCTCCCGAGGTGAGCACACGTGCACAGCCTAGCTCAATGATGTCCTCCAAGGCCTTACCCCTATCTCGGCACATATCTATGGCTCGGTGGAAGGTTACGGGCAGGCCATCGGTAGCCTCGATGAGCCGACGCATCGTAGCCTTATCTACATCTCCCTCTGCCGTCAGGCATCCGACCACAATACCGTCGACCCCGAGCGAGCGAGCCATCTCGATGTCGTAGAGCATCGTCTCTACCTCGATAGGCGTATAGAGGAAGTCTCCGCCACGGGGGCGGATGATCACATTCAGTTTGATGTCGATGAGTGCGCGCGTGGCTCTAATCTCTCCGTATGAGGGCGTCGTACCGCCCTCTGGCATTCCTGCACACAGCTCCACACGATAGGCCCCACCTATCTCGGCACGGCGAGCACTCTCGGCGCAGTTGGCACAGTTCTCTATCCGATACTCCATAGTTTCTACTTGAGCGTTACCTCTACGACATAGTCAATCGGATTCGCCTCCGAGGGAGCCTTGTCGAAAGTAAGTGTCAGCCCTGCCTTCGTCTGCTGGAAAGGCACAGGGCGACCGCTATCGAAGACCTTGACGCTACGCACACGCTCTACCAGCGGGAGCGAGAGCATACGGCTCCGCCAGTCGAGGATATGTAGGTAGAGCGTCTTGCCACGCTGCGTCGTCACGCCCCACTCCTGCGGAGGGATAATGCCCCCACGCACGCCGTCCTTGACGGTTCGGCCATAGGTCTGCATCCACCGACCTATCTTCTCCAGTCGATCCAGAGCCAAGCTGGGGAGCATGCCCGAGGGCTCTGGTCCTATGTTGAGCAGGAGGTTGGCATTGCGCCCTGCCGTCTGCACGAGCAGACGAATGAGTGTGCTGTCGGACTTATAGTTCTGGTCAATAATCTTGTACCCCCACATGCCATTCATCGTTTGGCAGGTCTCTAGAGGCAGATGGCTGATGTCCTGCCCCGATAGACCCGCTGTATTAGCGCCCGGCACATCTCGCTCAAACATCTGGAAGTCTTCGCCCTCAAAAGGTGTCTGATGATGATTGTTCCCTACGAGGCAACTAGGTTTGATCTGATGAATGTTGCTGTACATACGCCCAAAATTCCAATCGAAGTCGGGGTGAATATCATGGTCCCACCAGCCGTCTAGCCAGATGGCGTCGGCGTCGTAGTCCCGCACGAGCTCGGTGAGCTGATTGTTCATAAAGTCGTCGTAGTCCTGCCACTTGCCTTGCTTGGTACGCCCCGTGCCTCGCCCCGTGCGCCCGAGGGGATAATAGTCCTCTCTGTGCCAGTCGAGTAGAGAGTAGTAGATATGGAAGCCGAGCCCCTGCTTGCGACACTCGTCCCGTAGCTCGGCCAGTACATCACGGCCAAAGGGGGTCGCCTTGACGATGTTGTAGTCGCTGTATTTGGTGTCCCAGAGCGAGAAGCTATCATGGTGGCGCGAGGTTATGGTCAGATAGCCTGCCCCAGAGGCTTTGATTGCTGCGACCCACTCCGCCGCGTTAAACTTGGCAGGGTAGAAACCTGCTGCAGCCTTAGCGTACTCGAGATGATTGATGTTGGCGTTGGTCATGTACCATTCGCCTTGGGCGAACATACTGTACAGTCCCCAGTGGAGGAAAATCCCGAAGCCCTTGTCTCTGAATTGTTCACGGGCTTGTAAGTTGTCAGGGGAGGGCTGATAGCCCTGCTGTGCCTCTAGCTTAGGCGTGGCAGAGATAAGCCCCACGGTCACACAAGCGAGTCGTAGGGTGTAGGTCAATACGCTTTTCATGCTCTACTCAATAATTTGTTTAATATGATGATATCCGATGTAGTATGTTATGCCTCAAAGATAGCCAATTCTCTGTGTAAAACAGCTCATTTGTCCGAGTTTTGTGCATCTCCAAGTGGCGGGTACGCATGCCTACATCTCGAGCTTCTATCTATCGCCCATTGTATGACGTTTACAAATCGTAATCTTCTGATGGGTAAGATTTATATTTTAGCTCAGATTTCAGAATGTTGATGAGAGCAATGACTTGAGCGAGTGGAAAAACGGCAAATTGCGTATTTGGCTCCTAGGAGGCTCTAGGTTGCGTCCGACATCGTCTTGGCTCTTGACCTCTAGCCGAATAAAAATGGCCGCTTAAAATGCGTGTTTTGTATCTTGTTGATATTTAGATGGATAAAATGGATTTTTGCCCAGTTTGATTCAAGCTAAGCACGGATTTCAACATTTTTCTGCACTAATCTTTTTGGATGTGTGTACACATCGTGGCGGATTAGTCCTACAATCCGAAAAAATCTCTGAGCGTTCTTTCCTAGAAGTTGGACTTGCTCCACAAGGTGATTGACCAAATAGATCCAATTTGGCAACAATCCATTTACACACTTTAACCAAAAACGCGAAAAACCGATTTCTAGAATCATTGGATTTTCAATGCTACGCGCTACGTTGCTACAGGCTGGTGTGAAAATAAATAGCGTAATGATATTTTGCTGATTATGAGTATTCTCTAAGAGTTTATTTGTAACTTTGAAGCAAAGAGAAAAAGATTGAGATGTAACCTCTCCCTTGAGTAAGAGGAGCTATGATGTGTATGCTCGTACAAGTGCTGGAAGCTAGCCCTCACTCATGAAGAATAGATTGCACAGAGAGGGTCAAAGACTACAGCAAGCAATGAGTGACCCTCTGTGCAGAGTAAAAACTCATAACAACAACTATGATTATGAAAACGATGAAATTTTGGTTGTGTTGCCTACTGGCTAGTGTGGCAACGCTATGCAGGGCACAGGGTGGCTCGACCCTAAAACCCCAGTACTGCACCCTCACAAGTGGTAGCTCCGAACTCTATGCGCCACTCAATTTAGTTCAGTTTTCTTTTGGAGAAGAGATTGAGGTAGCTCCAGCTGCTACTGCCTTTGTGTACGATGGCGATCAGATTGTCGCCACAAGCCAAAGAGTCTCACGCGAAAACTACAACCCTAGACCCCAAGGGTTGGCCATCATCTCCTTCGACAACGTCAAGCTAACCAAGGGACGCAAGTATACGCTGGTGGTTCCTCAAGGGACAATACGCTCCCAGGCCAATCCTCAGCGGCATAATCAGGAGCTACGTGAGAGCTTCACCGTGCCCGAGACTTTGAAGTTTACGGAGACATATCCAAGCGGTAGTATCGCTACAGAGGAGGTGGTTACCTTTTTCTTCACCACCGAGATTAAGGCTCTCGGTACTCCCGAGGCTACTCTATACAGAGAGGGAGAGATCGTACGCCGCTTACCCGTAAAAGCGACCTATGATTGGGACTTGGGGCAGGCGATAGTGTATTTCGGAGAGAGTACAGATTTCGAGCATGGGGTTCACTACAGTATCTTGCTCCCTAGAGGAAGTGTTTCGGCTCTACACAGAGACGACATTACCAACGAGGAGTTACGTATGGACTTTGTAGGAGCCTACAAAGAACCTGCAAGAGATCTAATGTTTGTTTGGTGCAGTCTCTTTGGGTTGAAAGACTTCGGCAGACTCAATGAGGTTTACTTCGTCTACAACGAGGAGATCATCGCGGCGCCCAATGCCACCCTACAGCTCTACGAATTGCCAGATAAGCTCATCGCCTCTCCGAGAGCAGCTGTTCGCAAGGAGGGTAATAGATGGTTGCTCTTTGCTGACTTCGGAGGGATTGAACTAACTCCAGGCAAAGGTTACTCGATCGTCATACCCAAGAGGAGTATCAAGGCCATTGCCGATGGTGTGCTTGTTAGGGAGAATAGTGTAGGTGTAAACGTTGGTACAGGGCTAGCATCTATCGACACTAGTCCGATCCATTACACCTGCTTGGGCAATGTCCTTCGTCTATCTCAGCTACCACCTAGGGCAGAGGTCTCTGTATTCACGGTAGACGGAGTAATGGTCGCTAGAGTACGGGCAACTTCTTCGACCTTGGAGCTTCCTCTACCTGCTTGTGGTGTCTTTGTGGTCTCTATTGGTGGTAGCACCTATAAGGTCGTCAATCAATAGCTGATACTCTGCAACAAGACTATTATAAACACGCCTTCATCGAGTAAGAGAAGGCGTGTTTATGTGTTTCATCCGCCATTCTAGGCATTTCTCACATCAACACTTTGAGAAATGGGCTAAAGTATAACTCTCGGTGGGCTTATCTTGCGTCCTATATTCAATACATCTTGCTCGCTTTGTAGGCATGGCTTAACGATTTACTAAATAGATCTACGCCTCGGGGAGAAGTATTTCTTGAGTAATGGCAACTTTTTTCCGTAATTTGGTGTGGCTAACTCAATATTTCCTATTTTTGTGGCTAGAAATGAGAGATTGGAGTGGAGTTCCAGTCTTGGCAAACTATTAATTATCATAATAAAAAGGACTAGCTATGAACCTATCGCACATTGAGCATTTAGGGATTGCGGTTAAGAGTATCGAAGCCTCTCTGCCTTACTACGAAGGCATACTTGGCTTGAAGTGCTACAACATCGAAGTCGTAGAAGACCAAAAAGTTAAGACTGCTTTCTTCAAGGTAGGGCAAACTAAAATCGAGCTACTTGAGGCTACCAGCGAAGACAGCACGATTGCCAAGTTTATCGAGAAGCGCGGTGAAGGCATCCACCATATTGCCTTCGCTGTAGCAGATACCAACGAAGCACTCCGCGAAGTAGAAGCGAAGGGCGTGGCACTTATCGACAAGCAGGCTCGTAAGGGCGCCGAGGGGCTGAATATAGGCTTCCTCCACCCAAAGAGCACTCTAGGTGTACTCACAGAACTCTGCGACTGCAAGGATAAGTAACCCTCAATGAGATTAGAGACCTACGAGGCCAAGGGCTTCGGTAGGTCTCTACTACTTTAAGAGGCATCAAAAAGCATAAATCATAACTTACTAATACAGCATTATGAGCGTTCAATTAGAAAAAATCAAGGATTTGATCCAACGTCGCGCCGAAGCCCACATGGGTGGCGGACAGAAGCGCATCGATAGCCAGCACGCTAAGGGCAAATACACAGCTCGCGAGCGTATCTCATTCCTCCTAGACGAAGGTAGCTTCGAGGAAATCGACACATTCGTACTACATCGCTCAACCAACTTTGGTATCGATAAGACCAAATTCATGGGCGATGGTGTCGTTACAGGGTATGGTACGATCGATGGACGTCTAGTCTATGTATTCGCTCAGGACTTCACGGTATTTGGTGGTGCCCTATCGGAAATGATGTCCTCTAAGATCTGCAAGATCATGCAGCTTGCTATGAAGATGGGTGCTCCCGTAATTGGCCTCAACGACTCTGGTGGTGCTCGTATCCAAGAGGGAATCAATGCACTGCAGGGCTATGGAGACATCTTCCAGAACAACATTATGGCCTCTGGGGTGGTACCACAGATCTCAGCCATCTTTGGCCCTTGTGCTGGTGGTGCTGTGTACTCACCTGCTCTGACCGACTTCAACATCATGGTTAAGGGGTCTAGCTATATGTTCCTCACTGGCCCTAAGGTGGTGAAGACTGTAACTGGCGAGGATGTAACTCAGGAGCAGCTCGGTGGTGCTAGTGTACACGCCTCCAAGAGTGGTGTAGCACATTTCGCCGTGGAGAACGAAGATGAGGGTATCCGTCTGATTCGTCATCTGATGAGCTTCATTCCGCAGAACAACATGGAGGATGCGCCTATCGTAGAGTGTACCGACCCAATCGATCGTGTGGAAGATATGCTCAACGAGATCATCCCAGACCAGCCCAATCGCGGCTACAATATGTATGATGTCATCGGTGCGATTGTCGACAACGGCGAGTTCCTTGAGATTCATAAGGATTATGCCAAGAACATCATCATCGGGTTTGCTCGTTTCAATGGTCAGAGCGTAGGTATCGTAGCTAACCAGCCTCTCGTGATGGCCGGTGCACTCGATAGCAACGCTTCTCGCAAGGCTGCTCGTTTCGTTCGCTTCTGTGATGCCTTCAATATCCCTCTCGTAACGCTCGTAGACGTGCCAGGCTTCCTCCCAGGTACAGGTCAGGAGTACAATGGGGTCATTGTGCATGGTGCTAAGCTCCTCTATGCATACGGAGAGGCTACAGTGCCCAAGATCACGGTAACGCTGCGTAAGTCTTATGGTGGCGCCTACATTGTGATGAGCTCCAAGCACCTACGCTCGGATATGAACTATGCTTGGCCAAGTGCCGAAATCGCTGTGATGGGTCCAAGTGGTGCCGTAGAGGTAATCTTCGCCAAGGAAGTGGCTGCTGCCGAGAACCCAGCAGAGGCTGCTATGCAGAAGGAAGAAGAATATCGTCAGGCCTTCGCTAACCCATACAATGCCGCCTCTTACGGCTTTATGGATGATGTGATCGAGCCTCGCAACACACGCTTCCGCATCATTCGTGCTCTCGAGCAGCTGCGCACCAAGAAGCAGACGCTCCCAGCTAAGAAGCACGACAACCTACCTCTGTAAACTAACTCAGTTAGTCCAGACTTATGAATACCTTACGTCTTAGCAGAGTCCTGAGCATTGCCCTCCTCTTGGGGGGGGCAACTGCTCTGCCTGCTTGGGCCGAGAGTGAACGATCTAGAGCGCTTGGGGAGCAAGATCCGCAGGGTTTTATCCTCACACTCACCGCGGTGCTAGTCGTATTCTCTTCCTTGCTGATGCTTGTCATCGTATTCCGCTTCATCGGTCAGGTGATGCAGCGTATGAGTAAGAGCCGTCAGGATAAGGCGCAGAGCCCAACCGAATGTAAGACCAATACCTCCGCTGGTGGTGCTAAACCTACAGGCGAGGCTGTGGCAGCTATTACTCTGGCTCTACATACCGAGCTCGGAGCTCGCTCTGGCGAGGTTGTAGCTGCTATAGCTATGGCTTTGCGTGCCGAGCTCGACCAAAGACATGATGTGGAGAGCTATGTATTGACAATCAATAGACGCAATACACAGTGGCACTCGCGCAGCCAAGGTATGCGCAAGTACAATTACTAATAATTCGCTGCTCACAATGAAATCAGAGACAATAAATAAGGAGGTGTTTGCTGCTATTGCCTACGCTCTACACGAAGAGCTAGGCAAGTATACGCACGATCAGGAGTCGTTTGTCCTAACAATCAAGCGTAACCCCACCTCGGCTTGGGCTCTCAAGACCCAGACCGTGCGCACACTTCCCCAGCGTAACTAAAGTATTCATCAAAGACATTAAAAACATCATCCAATATGAAAGAGTATAAGTATAGCATCAATGGCAACGAATACACAGTAGCCATTATCGATCTAGATGGCAATACAGCTGCCGTAGAAGTGAACGGAACGTCGTACAAGGTGGAGATCCCAGAAGGTATGGCTGCACCAGTGGCACGCCCCAAGGCAGCGCCCGCCCCTGCACCAACGCCAGTAGCCGCTGCTCCTGCTCCTGCTGCCCCAACATCCGCTCCAGCCCCCGCTCCAGCTGCGGCTAGTGGCTCAGGTAAACCTGTACTCTCTCCTCTACCTGGCGTTATCCTAGACATCAAGGTTCAGGTAGGCGATCAGGTAAAGGCTGGTCAGACTGTTGCTGTCCTTGAGGCTATGAAGATGGAGAATAACATCAACGCAGAGATCGATGGTGTGGTGACAGCCGTTAAGGTTGCTAAGGGTGATTCAATCCTTGAGGGGTCAGATATTATCCTAATTGGATAAGACTATGCTGGGCTTTGGTGGCTTCTTGGTCGAGAACCTACAGACATTCTGGTCGTACACGGGCTTTGCCAACGCAGAGCTGGGGCACTTCGTGATGCTCTTGATCGGGATGGTCTTCATCTTCTTGGCTGTTAAGTATGACTTCGAGCCTCTGCTTCTGATACCGATTGGCTTTGGTATGTTGGTGGGCAATATCCCCTTTCAGGAAGGCCTTAGAATAGGGGTCTACGAGCAGGGGTCTGTACTCAACATACTATACCAAGGTGTACAACAGGGCTGGTATCCGCCGCTGATATTTTTGGGTATTGGAGCTATGACCGATTTCTCGGCATTGATCTCCAATCCCAAGCTGATGCTCATCGGTGCTTCTGCTCAGGTTGGTATCTTTGCCGCCTATATGGCATCACTGGCTCTTGGCTTCGAACCCAGTCAGGCTGGAGCTATCGGGATTATCGGTGGAGCCGACGGTCCCACGGCCATCTTCCTCTCCTCTCAGCTAGCTCCCCAGCTCATGGGGGCTATCGCTGTGTCGGCTTACTCATATATGGCTCTGGTGCCTATTATCCAGCCTCCATTTATGCGTCTGCTCACGACCAAGGAAGAGCGTCTGATACGTATGAAACGTCCACGACAGGTCTCCCAGGTAGAGAAAATCATGTTTCCTATCGCGGGCCTTCTGCTCACTACGATGTTGGTTCCCTCGGCTATTCCTCTCTTGGGTATGCTCTTCTTTGGCAATCTGCTCAAGGAGAGTGGTGTGACCAAGCGCCTAGCCGATACGGCTCGTGGACCGCTGATTGATACCATCACTATTCTGCTAGGGGTAACGGTGGGTGCTTCTACACAGGCTACAGAGTTCCTCACTGGGGACTCAGTCAAGATTTTTGCCTTGGGGGCATTCTCCTTCGTCGTGGCAACGATCTGTGGGATCTTGTTTGTGAAGATTTTCAACCTCTTCCTCTCCAAGGAGAATAAGATCAATCCGCTCATCGGTAATGCAGGAGTCTCGGCAGTACCCGACTCTGCTCGCATCTCCCAGGTTGTGGGACTAGAGTATGATCCGAGCAACTATCTGCTCATGCATGCTATGGGACCCAATGTGGCGGGGGTGATCGGTTCGGCTATCGCCGCTGGTATCTTGCTTAGCTTCCTTAGCTAGTGATTGGGTAGATACGCATCCATAGAATCAAAGAGGGGCTGTGCCGAAACTGCAAAGTAGGCACAGCCCCTGTTTTATTGAGTGAAGCAACCTGCTTTCGTTGATGGAGTTTATTGTATCTTTGACAACGAATAAAAACGAAGTCTTAGGAGATGATCCGACAATATCTTATCAGTACCAAGCTAGGCGCATCCTTGTGTTTAGCGATACTCGTAGTAGCCAACCTCTGTGCGCAAGAAGTAGTCCCCAAGTCTGCGCATAGCCAGAGGTTAGACCCCATCCGCTGTGGTACCTGTCTCGACGGGGCTAGATACAGCGTACCGACCAGTTCTAGTCCAGCTGTTCCCGCTTCCCTAGATGGCGACGAAACTATCAGGCTGGACTATATGGTCGTATTCGATCGCTCTGCTCAGCTCTATATGAGCGATAAAGGGGGAGCGGAGGTTTTCGCTGCTAAGATTGTGACCTCGGCCAATGAAGTATTTCGCAACTCCGATATCAATGCAGAGCTTAGGTTAGTGGGTATTATGCTTCTTGATGAGGAGATTCCAAGTGTCAATCAGGGGTTAGATCGCATCCATAATCTAGCTAGTGTGCAGATGAGGCGTGCTGAGCTCAAGGCCGATTTGGTTACTCTATGTAGCAATCCGTTTAACGATGGGCTTAGTGGAGTAGCTGCACAGGAGGCGAAGCGTATGTCGGCCTATAGTAGTATTCATGTGACGAGCATCTTCAACTCTCTCACGGCTGTTCATGAGATTGGCCATATCTTCGGTTGCCATCATTCGCGTATCCAAGAGGATGCAGGCGATCATCCCTATGCCGTGGGCGTAGGCAATCCGCCTTACTATACCGTTATGGGGTCAGCAGTGGGGGATATTACTGATTTAGCTCCTATATTCTCTAGTCCCAAGAGTGTTTGGCGTGGTGTACAGCTTGGTTCCGAGCGAGAGAATAGCGTGCGCAAAATTAGGGAGCGTCTAGCCGAGGTCGCTAGCTTTGGTGATTATCTAGAGCCTCGCTATTATGTGGATCATGAGCAGATGGAGGTAACCTCAGGTGCGCAAACCATCAGTATGTTAGTCAGAACCTCTGAGCTTTTTGAGCCACGTGCGGATGTTGCCTGGCTACGTGTGCTGTCGCCTAGGTATTCTCTCGATGATGTCCCTCTAGTGGTTGCTATTGAGGCTAATACAGGTACGGAGAGCCGTACTGGGCATATCGTGCTGGAGGGAAGCCGTTACTATAAGCCACTGACCATCACCATTACCCAAACATCAGCCCATAGGACGAGTACAGATGCTCCCAATGCAGAGCCTGTAATGTATGTCCATGCTGGGCAAGTGTATCTGTCCCTTCTAGACGAGACGGAACTATCCGCCTACACGCTACAGGGGCATCGAGTATTCTCTAGAACGTTTGCCTCAGGCGAACATCAGATTCCGCTTGAGCCTCATCTCCCTCGTCCTCTTATCCTACAAGCCAAGACAGAGCGTGGGACAACGGCAATCAAGGTGCCCAACTAGATATACTGTAGCTATGTAGTTAGTCCCTATGGATTATGTAGAGCAACTGCGCATTAGAGGAGAGCTAAGGCGTCGCCTTGGTCGCGAGTACTACACCATCAGGAGGGTGCTTCGTGATTGGTTTAGCACGATCAAGTGGGCTAAGCGACGAGTTCAACCGCTCCAGCTCTACACGCTCAAGGAGCATCGGTCTGTGATCTTGCGTCCACTGAAAGATGTAGATATGTATCTGCAGGAGAATAAGCGGACTAATCTCAGGCTGGCTATTGCCAAGCTTGATGGTTTGGTGATTGCCCCAGGGGAGACTTTCTCCGTTTGGCACAATGTTGGTCGTCCCTCGGCACGCAAAGGCTATCTAGAGGGTCTAGTGCTTAAGCAAGGTCGGATTGATAAGGGTGTCGGTGGAGGGCTGTGTCAGCTCGGCAATTTGCTCTTTTGGCTATTCGCCCATACGCCACTGACCATCACAGAACGGCATCGACACAGCTTCGATGTCTTCCCAGATATTAACCGTAGTATTCCCTTTGGAGCAGGCGCTACGCTCTCGTACAACTATCTTGATCTGCGGGTTGAGAACCGAACCGAGGACACGTTCGTCCTAGACTTGTGGCTTGATGATACCTATCTGAACGGACGTATTAGGCTATCCACGCCCCCCGAGGCAGAGTACCGGGTCGAGGAGCGTCGGCATCGTGTAGTGGCTCAGCCGTGGGGTGGCTATACGCGGCACAATCAGATTGTGCAGATCATCACATACTCAGATGGCAGGATGGAGGAGCGCTTCCTTGCAGAGAACCATGCTGTGATGATGTACAGCCCCATGCTCTATCCACCGACCGAGAGATAGCCCCGATGGTGTGGCTTTGGGTTAGGCAGAGCGTTTAGCGTAACAAGATTAGATATGATATTAGATAAGATTAAGGTTCTTTGCCTCGTTATGGGGCTGATGCTCTCGGGTGCTATACTCCGTGCCGAGGGTTACTATGGCTTGCCCGATTCGCTTAGCACTCGGGCGCAGATGAGTATTTTGGTGGCTAGCCCAAGCCCTATGGAGGTATACACCCTCTACGGGCATGCTGGCTATCGGGTACAAGACTCAGTGCAAGGAATTGATGTGACTTTCAACTACGGGATATTCGATTTCTCCGACGACTTCTTGCCTAGATTCATCAAGGGGCAAACTGACTACATCGTCGTGGCGCAGAGGACGCAAGATTATATGGATGAATATCTCCATCGTGGAAGCCAAGTGACCGAGCTGGTGCTTAACTTATCGCCACAAGTGCAAGCAAACGCTTGGCGCTATCTTCTGTGGAACGTTCAGCCCGAGAATCGAACCTATCGCTACAACTTTTTCTATGACAACTGTGCGACCCGTCTAGTACAGATCTGCGCCGACGCGATTAGGCAGACCGACCGCATAGCTCCCATTGAGGGTACTGGTGAGATGCTACGGCAGGTGCATCGGTTGCAGCTCCCTGGGGCAGAGGTCGAGCAGAACATAGATGTGGACGCAGACAGACCTTGGAAGTATATCCCTCGCGTTGGTATCAATGTGGGCGTGAATAAGTATAGCCTTTCGTGGCGCGATCTGATCAATGAGCTAGAGGGTGAGTTCCCTTGGTTGGTGCTCGGGACGGATCTGGCTCTGGGAATGCCGACAGATGAAAAGATGGCCGATGCCGAACGTATTTTTCTGCCTCATCTACTGCAGGAGGCGCTTGAGCAGAGCTCGTATCTGGAGTATCACGAACGGCTGAGCGATGGGGTAGTGGAGTCTAGAGAGGTACTCGTAGAGCAGGAGGCAGGCATTATAGCTCACGTCAATACTTACGGTGAGCATGCTCCTCTAGAGTCTCGCCCATGGGAGAGCTACCTGACGCACCCCATAGTGATATTTGGGCTCTTGGCTCTGCTCTCTCTATACATATTTATTAGGGAGGGGGGGCGATGGCTCGTGATACTGATCTTCGCGCTAAGTGGTCTAGGTGGCTCTCTGCTTTTCTACATCGCAGTACTCTCGGAGCATCCGCACGTGTGGCCCAACTTCAATCTGTGGGTACTGCACCCGCTGCATCTGCTGATTGCCGTCCCCTTGATGCTCCTCGGCAAGAAGTCCCGTTGGGCATATCGCTATCATTTTGCTAACTTTGTGGCTCAGGCAATGTTTCTGGTTTTGGCATGGTCTTTGCCACAGACCTTCAACGTAGCGGTCTATCTGCTTTCCCTCTCGCTTCTGTTGCTTTCGTTGTCACAGATCAAGCGCTCGAGGATGCAACCCGACGAGAGCCACTTACAATAAATGGAACAGCGACATATCAGATATCTCATTTCATCGCTCGTAGCCCTAGTGGCCATACAGATGCAGGCAAGTGCTCAGCAGCTGCCGCGTATGGTCGTGTGCATCACCATAGATCAGCTTCGCTCGGACTATTTGGCCGAGTTGGAGCCTATGATGAGTCAGGGTGGCTTCAAACGTATGCTGCACGAGGGTAAGGTTTATCGCTCGGTTCGCTTCCCCCTTATGCCTATTGATGGCGCTTCTGCCACGACCTCAATTTATACCTCCGCCTACCCGGAGACACATGGGGTAGGGGGACGCACGGTCTATCTACGTAGCAAAAACAAAGCCCAGCCGACACTCTGGGACGAATCTGTCCATGGAGTTTATACCCGAGATAAATTGTCTCCCCGTGGCATCCTTGTCAATACGCTCGGCGATAGACTCAAGGAGGCTTCTTCTGGCTCCGCTCTTGTCTATAGTGTAGGTGTCAATGCCGAAGAGGCCATGGCTGGGGCTGGCGTCTTGGCCGATGGTTGTTTTTGGCTAGACAATCATGTCGCAGCTTGGTCTACCTCGAGCTTCTACCCAGCGATGCCTCAGTACGTCGATCGCTATAATAAATCTAATGATGGCCCCAATCGGCGGCTCGTCTCGGGGGAAATGCGATGGTCGCCTCTACGCTCCTATACAGAGCGATCTGTCGCCTATTCGCCTTGGCACAAAAACTTTACCAAATATTATCAGGGGCATGAGGCTGCTGCCTATAAGCGTAGTGCCCTAGCCAACGAGGAGGTTACGACCCTCGCCCTACAGCTTATTAGACAGGGTGGTTACGAATACCGTAAGGCTCCTAGTTTGCTTTCGGTGGCTTACTCTGCCGCTTCGCAGGGGCTGGGGGAGCTAGAGGTCGAGGATGCCGACACTTATCTGCGTCTAGACAAAAATCTAGAGCAAATCTTCCAAGCTCTAGAGGAGAAGATTGGGCTTAAGAACTGCCTCATTAGCCTATCGGGTACAGGCTACACCAGCTACGAAGTGCCTAAGCCTCAGGTTGGAGGCAAGCTATCTCGACAGCTTAGCATCAAGAGAGCTACAGCCCTGCTCAATATGTATATTTCCGCCCTACATGGAGCTGGCAACTGGATTGAGCAAGTACAGGATGGGTGTCTATACCTCAATGGCAAACTGGCAGAGGCTAAGAAGATTGCCTTACGTAATCTACAGGAGGAGGTCGCACTATTCTTGCGTCAGGTCGAGGGAATAGGCTCTGCTACTTCGGCGCATGAGCTCCTAACCTCCAACGCTCTCAACCAACGGCAGCAAGCACTTAGGCGGAGCATTCATCATAAATATCTAGCGGATGTCTACTGGAGCCTTACACCAGGGTGGTATCTAGAGGAAGTAGCCGAGCATCCGACCTTGCAGCGTGCTACGACTACGGCTATTGCTTCACCTTTTGTCCTTATGGGAGCGGGGGTGGATCCCAAGCGGTTTGATTACCCCGTGGAGCAGGCTACCGACATCGTTCGGGCTATCTCGTGGGTATTGAGGATTAGACCACCCAATGCCGCACTCTAATGTGGGCAGATTAAACCACATCAATTACGCCCCACTAGAGGATATGACACATCATCAAGTAAATAAAAACAAAACAATATATGGGATTAAATGAGTTTTTGTCGAAGCTATTCGGCAATAAATCACAGCGAGACCTTAAGGAAATTAAGCCTTGGGTGGAGAAGGTAAAGGCTGTATACAGCGAGATCGAGGCTCTCAGCGACGATGAGATCCGTGAGCGCACAGCCAAGCTACGCCAGCAGGTGCAGGACTATGTGGCTGAAGAGCGTAAGGAAGTAGAGGAGCTAAAGGCCTCGGTAGAAGGCAAGGAGCTAGACGAGCGCGAGGATATCTGGCGCAAGGTCGACAAGCTCGAGAAGACTATTCTCGACAAGATGGAGGAGGCTCTAGATCAGATTATGCCACAGGCTTTCGCCATCGTCAAGGATACAGCTCGTCGCTTCGCCCAGAACTCGGAGATACGAGTACGCGCCACAGACCTAGATAGATCCTTGGCTGTGAGCAAAGACTTCGTTCGCATCGAGGGCGATACGGCGATCTATCAGAATCATTGGCTCGCTGGTGGTAACGAACTCACTTGGGATATGGTGCACTACGACGTTCAGCTCATCGGGGGTACGGTACTGCACAAGGGTAAGATCGCCGAGATGGCTACCGGGGAAGGTAAGACGCTTGTAGCAACGTTGCCAGTATTCCTCAATGCCCTTACGGGTAACGGAGTACACGTAGTGACGGTCAACGATTACCTCTCCAAGCGAGACAGCGAATGGATGGGACCTCTGTACATGTTCCATGGCCTGACCGTAGACTGTATTGATAAGCATCGCCCCAATACACCAGAGCGTCGCGCCGCATACAATGCCGACATCACATTCGGAACAAACAATGAATTCGGCTTCGACTATCTGCGCGACAACATGGCGACTAGCCCGGAGGATCTCGTACAGCGCAAGCATAACTACGCAATTGTCGATGAGGTGGACTCCGTCTTGATTGACGATGCCCGTACACCACTCATTATCTCTGGCCCTGTGGCTCGCGGTGATGATCAGCTCTTCGAGCAATTCCTCCCCAACGTAGAGCAGGTGGTAGACGCACAGCGCAAGCTCGCCCAGCAACTTCTCATCGACGCTAAGAAAAAGATTGCTAGCGAAGACAAGAAGGAGCAGGAAGAAGGCTTCCTATTGCTCTTCCGTACCTTCAAGGGGCTACCAAAGAATAAGGCACTCATCAAGTATTTGAGTGAACCAGGCATTAAGGCTGGTATGCTCAAAACGGAGGAGTACTACATCCAAGACAATATGCGCAATATGCCGATTGTAACTGATGAGCTCTACTTCGTGATTGATGAGAAGCACAATAGTATTGAGCTGACGGACAAGGGTATCGATTTGCTTACTAAAGGAACGGACGATACGCAATTCTTTATCCTCCCCGACATTGCTTCTCGCCTAGCAGAGCTAGAGGAGCAAGGGCTAAGCACCGAAGAGATGGCCGAGCGCAAGGAAGCACTACTAGCCGACTACTCAATCAAGAGCGAACGTGTACACACGGTCAATCAGCTCCTCAAGGCCTACGCTCTATTTGAGAAGAATGACCAATACGTGGTGATGGATAATAAGGTGATGATCGTGGACGAGCAGACAGGCCGTATCATGGACGGTCGTCGCTATTCGGATGGTTTGCACCAAGCGATCGAAGCCAAGGAACGTGTGAAGGTCGAGGCCGCCACTCAGACTTTTGCTACCATTACCTTGCAGAATTACTTCCGTATGTACCACAAGCTTGCTGGTATGACGGGTACTGCCGAGACAGAGGCAGGAGAGCTCTGGGATATCTATAAGCTAGATGTGGTGGTAATCCCAACCAATCGTCCCATTGCTCGTCGAGACCTCAACGACCGCATCTATAAGACGGCTCGTGAGAAGTACGCCGCCGTAATCGAAGAGGTTGTGCATATGGTGGAGCAGAAGCGTCCTGTACTTGTAGGTACTACATCGGTTGAGATCTCTGAGTTGCTCAGTAAGATGCTTACGCTGCGCAAAATCCCCCACAACGTGCTTAATGCTAAGCTACACCAAAAGGAAGCTGAAATCGTAGCTCTAGCTGGCCAGCCTGGAGTAGTAACCATTGCGACCAATATGGCTGGTCGTGGTACCGACATTAAGCTCCCTGCTGCAGTTAAGGAAGCTGGAGGTTTGGCTATCATCGGTACCGAACGGCATGAGTCTCGTCGTGTAGACCGTCAGCTGCGTGGTCGCTCTGGTCGTCAGGGAGACCCTGGTAGCTCTGTTTTCTACGTATCTCTAGAGGATCATCTGATGCGTCTGTTTGCCTCCGATCGCCTAGCGGCTATGATGGATCGTCTAGGTCTAGAAGAGGGTGAAATGCTCGAGCATAAGATGCTGACCTCTGCCGTAGAGCGTGCGCAAAAGAAGGTTGAGGAGAATAACTTCGGTATCCGTAAGCGTCTGCTTGAGTACGATGACGTGATGAACTCGCAGCGTGAAGTGATCTACGGCCGTCGTCGCCATGCCCTAATGGGTGAGCGTATTGAGATGGATGTGATGAATACACTTTATGATGCAGGCCGCTCGATCATCGATACGCACTTGGAGACACAGGACTATCAGACTTTCTGTGTAGACCTCATGCGTTATATGGCGATCGAGACCCCATTTAAGGAGGAGGACTTCCGCCGTGGACGTGCCGAGGCGCTCGCTGATCAGCTCTACGATGTCGTTCATGAGGCTTTCATCCGCAAGACACGCGCTATAGCCGAGAAGGCAGACCCAGTACTCCAGCAAGTCTTCGCCGAGGCTGGGCATGTCTACGAACGCATTCAGATTCCTCTCACCGATGGTCGTATGTTCTACAACGTGAGCTGCAACCTCAAGGAAGCAGCCGAGACGCATGGAGCTTGCATCGCCAAGGAGTTTGAGAAGGTACTCGTGCTGCACATGATTGACGAGGCATGGAAGGAACACCTCAGAGAAATGGACGAACTGCGTAACTCAGTGCAGAACGCCAGCTATGAGAATAAAGACCCGCTCCTGATCTACAAGCTCGAGAGCTATGAGCTATTCCGTAAGATGCTCGATGAGATGAACCGCAAGACTGCCTCTGTGCTGATGCGTCTGCACCTACATGCTCCCGAGCAACCAGCAGAGCAGGAAGCTCCTCGCCAAGTAGAGATTAGACAAGACGAGCCAGCTCCTCGGCGTCAGCAACCTCGCTACCACGAGAGCCGTTCGGCAGAGGATGCCGAGGCTGCACGCCGTCAGCCAGCACGCGCCGAACACAAAGTCGGGCGTAACGACGCTTGCCCCTGTGGTAGTGGTAAGAAGTTCAAGCAGTGCCACGGCAGAGGTCTCTAGCCTAGCAAATTCATTTATCTAAACAAGGATGAGGTGGAACTATGGTTCTGCCTCATCCTTGTTTGGTTCCCGCCCATGCCTAATCGCTGTCTTAGCCGTGTTGGTGTTTTTTGTACCTTTGTTTAAGCATTATTGATGATTGAACAAAGTATGAAGATAATTCGATTAATCGGCTTGTTTTGTTTTGGTTTGTTGCTCTGTTTTGGAGCAAACCTACAGGCGCAGAGTCATTACAAACCTGATATACTTGGCGAACCGTACGAAAGCCGAACGATTAGCCTGCCCGACGACTACAGTGGATCCGTGGAGGCGACGCTCGTT
This sequence comes from Porphyromonadaceae bacterium, assembly GCA_030528445.1. Taxonomy (GTDB): domain Bacteria; phylum Bacteroidota; class Bacteroidia; order Bacteroidales; family Porphyromonadaceae; genus Porphyromonas. Next base: position 64,244 of record JAUMYV010000002.1, read on the forward strand.
CGCCACAAGCTGGATAGGCGCTTTACCCGTGCTGTGCTCTACATTCATGGGTACAACGATTACTTCTTCCAAGCAGAGCTTGGCGATAGCATCGTCAAGCACCGATACAATTTCTATGCCCTAGACCTACGCAAATACGGACGTTCGCTTCGTGCTGGGCAGAGGGCTTTTGAGTGCCTTGACCTCAAGGAGTACCAAGCCGAAATCTCTCTAGCGCTCGAGATGATGCGCCAGGAGGGACACTCGGATATCTATCTGATGGCGCACTCTACTGGTTGCCTTATCTCTGCGCTTTATCTGCACGATACGAAGAATAAAGATGGCATCAGAGGCCTAATCCTCAATAGCCCATTCATAGATTTCAATTCGACCTCCTTCAACGAGCGTATCCTCTTGCCGCTGGTGACCTCCGTTGCCTGGCTCGTCCCCAATATGGTGATTATTCCACCTTCCAGCCAAGATGACTATGACCACTATAGCAGCAGTCTGCTCCAAGGGAAGCATGGCAAATGGAACTACCGTACAGACTGGAAGATGCCACAGGGCTACCCGATACGTACCTCGTGGCTCCGTGCGATCAAGCGTGGACACAACCGAGTGCAGGCAGGCCTAGATATCAACGTACCTATTCTATTGATGAGTAGCGATGCCAGTATACGCCCTAGGGCTGGTCAGTGGCAAGAGCGCTACGGCAAGGCTGATCTAGTACTCGACGTCAAGGACATGTGGCGCTATGGCTCACGACTAGGGCGCGAAGTGCACTTCGCCAAGATCCCCAATGGGATACACGACCTCTTCCTCTCGCCCGACGATTTCGCGCGCAGTATGGCCTACGATACCCTTTTCTTTTGGCTTAGAATGCAGGAGCGTAGAGATATTGCCAATGGCCGACCTGTCGTAGAGCGTGCGATCGAGGATCATTCCAGCACGTCGGTTGATAGTCTCGCAGGCAAGGTTGATATTAAGTTTCCTATTCTCTACCGAAATACGAAATAGCCCTCTGATGATGCAAGACTTCGATATACGTGAGAGCCAACGTGAGCAGGAGAGCGATCATGCCCTCCGTCCACTCTCATTCGACAGCTTCAGTGGGCAGGAGCAAGCGGTAGATAACCTCAAAATCTTCGTAGAGGCGGCACGTATGCGCCAAGATGCCCTAGACCATGTTTTGCTCTATGGTCCCCCGGGTTTAGGTAAAACCACTCTCTCGCACATCATAGCCAATGAGCTTGGAGTGGGGATCAAGATTACCTCTGGACCCGTCCTAGATAAGCCTGGTGATTTGGCTGGTCTGCTAACCTCGCTAGAACCCAATGATGTCCTCTTTATCGACGAAATCCACCGCCTAAGCCCAGTGGTAGAGGAGTATCTCTACTCGGCTATGGAGGACTATCGCATAGATATCATGCTCGATAAGGGACCTAGCGCTCGTTCGATTCAGATTGACCTCAATCCGTTTACTCTAGTGGGCGCTACTACGCGTAGTGGTCTGCTCACTGCTCCCCTGCGGGCTCGATTTGGAATTAACCTACATCTGGAGTACTATAACAAGGATACTCTGGCGGGTATTCTGATGCGTTCGGCCAAAATACTGCAGACCCCCTGCGCCCCAGAGGCCGCTGTCGAGGTGGCTGGGCGTAGCCGTGGTACACCACGTATAGCCAACGCGCTACTGCGTCGAGTGAGGGACTTTGCCCAAGTAAAGGGGACGGGGGCGATAGATAGAGATATCGCTTGCGTAGCTCTAGAGGCACTCAATATAGATCGCTACGGTCTGGACTATATCGACAACAAGATTCTCGGTACCATCATTGATAAGTTTGCTGGTGGGCCAGTGGGGCTGACTACCATTGCCACCGCTCTGGGCGAAGACCCTGGGACGGTGGAGGAGGTCTACGAGCCATTCCTCATCAAGGAGGGTTTCCTTAAGCGCACACCACGAGGGCGCGAAGTAACCGAGCGGGCCTATGCCCATCTCGGACGATCGCCCTTGCCTCGTATGGTTGATCTATTTGACTAATATCTGTGTACTATAAACTTGAGTATGGCCAACCCCCTCAAATCTCTCATTAAGGATACCGCCGTCTACGGACTTAGCTCTGTGGTTGGGCGGTTTCTTAATTGGTTGCTTACGGCTCTCTACTCGCGTGTTTTGTTTACGGGCGAGTTTGGTGTGATGACGAACCTGTATGCTGTGATCGCACTGCTATTGATTGTCCTAACCTATGGTATGGAGACGAGCTTCTTCCGCTTTTCTTCCATGCATGAGCGACCTAATCTGGTCTACTCTACGGTGCTCCGTGCCATCGGAGCGACCTCGGCTCTCTTTCTGATTTTGGGCTTGATTTTTCTCTCGCCCATCACGGCATATTTAGGGCGAGAGGGCGATGAGGGGCTTGTGGCGATGCTTCTCGGTATCGTAGCCCTAGATGCCTTTGCGACCATCCCTCTAGGCTATCTGCGTTATACCCAAAGGCCGTGGTGGTTTATGGGCGTGCGGATGGGCTTTATTTTACAGACCATCTTGCTTACGCTTCTGGCTTTCTATGGCTTGCCTTGGCTGGCGGAGAGTTTCCCTAGCCTCTTTGGTGGGTGGGAGGTCTCTGGTAATGGGCTATACTACATTATGGGGATTAATCTCATCGGTAATATCGCTCAGATTCTGATGCTCTCGCCGACCTTCAAGCATGCTTGTGAGGGCTTCGACTGGGGGCTATTCAAACGTATGCTGAGCTATGGCTGGCCGATTCTGCTCCTTGGTTTGGTTGGGAGCTTCAATAACCAAGCGGATAAGTTACTATTCCCTCGTCTCTTTGAGGATAGAGCTCTAGGCGAGTCGGAGCTCGGGATCTATAGCGCTTGCTACAAGATTGCCGTCATCATGATTCTCTTCACTCAGGCATTTCGCTACGCTTATGATCCTTTTGTTTTCGCCCGTAGCAGAGAGGGAGGCGAGGCGGCTAAATCTGCCTATGCGGTGTCGATGAAGTACTACATCATCTTCACTCTATTCATCTTCCTTGGTGTGATGTCTTTCCTTGAGCTACTGCAGTATTTTGTGGGGCCTGACTTCCGAGGTGGTCTAGCTGTCGTGCCATGGGTAATGGCCGGGCAGCTCCTTTTTGGTGTTTACTTCAACCTCTCTCTTTGGTACAAACTCACGGATCGAACCTACTGGGGGGCAATACTCTCTGTTATTGGCTGTGTGCTCACGGTATTGATTATCGTTCTCGGGACGCCGTACTACAGTTATATGGCTTGTGCTTGGGCGAGCGTCGTGTCTAATGGTGTGATTACGCTACTCTCTTACTTCTTGGCGCAGAGATATTACCCTATTCGCTACGAATTGGGGCGGATAGGGCTATATGTAGGGCTAGTTATAAGTCTGCTTCTCGTCGAGTCGTTCGTGGCAGAGTACGTGACCGACTATGTTTGGGTGACGCTACCCTTCAACCTGCTGATGTGTTTGGTGTTTTTGATGGTCGTGCTGAAACTGGAGTTGCCTAAGGGGGGACTAAAACATATATTGGCGAGGTTTAGATAGGTAATCGGCTTCTTCCCGCAAGGTAGATACGGCAGAAGATTTTCGTACGTAAGAAAATTTATCGGAGTACGTACGAAAATCTGTCAACTTTTTTCAGTACGTCATACGTCAGTACACGTCATTATTGCATTCATAATCGGAATGACTATTTTTGTAGACGCAAGAATTCAATATTAAATGTAACGTAAAGAATATGGCTACAACAGCAGATTTTCGCAATGGTATGTGTCTAGACATCGACGGGCAGTACTACTTCATTACCGAGTTCCTCCACGTTAAACCGGGTAAAGGCCCAGCTTTCGTTCGTACCAAGCTCAAGAACGTGGCTACAGGTCGTGTCCTAGATAAGACATGGAATAGCGGTGTGCGAGTAGAGGAAGTGCGTATTGAACGTCGTCCTTACCAGTTCCTCTACAAGGATGATATGGGTATGAACTTTATGCACCCAGAGACTTTTGAGCAGATTTCTATCCCAGAGGCTGCTATTGATGGTGTTCAGTTCCTCAAAGAGGGCGATATGGTTGAGGCAATGGTTCATGCAGAGAGCGAAACGATCTTGACCTGCGAATTGCCTGCCCACGTCGTGCTGCGTGTAACCTATACAGAGCCTGGTCTCAAGGGCGATACAGCAACCAATACGCTCAAGCCTGCTACTGTAGAGACTGGTGCAGAGGTGCGCGTACCTCTATTCATCACAGAGGGCGAACTAATTGAGATTGATACACGCGATGGTTCGTACATCGGTCGCATCAAGGAGTAAGGCTATCTCTTGAAATTTAATGGATGACGCATTGACCGAATGGCTGATGCGTCATTTTTTATTTCTTGCATTTAAGTAGTTGTTTTTATTTGTTCTAGCGTGTTGATTTCGATAGAGAGGAGCGAGAAAGTAGGTGTAAACTCTTGCAGAAATCGAATTTAGTATTACCTTTGCACTCGAATTGTGGTTGATGCCACTACTCAAAGCAACTTTATTCTAGACTCTGTAGCTCAGTTGGTAGAGCAAATGACTCTTAATCATTGGGTCGTGGG
>JAUMYV010000067.1 GCA_030528445.1 Porphyromonadaceae bacterium
CATGATGGATACTGATTGCATCCCGCCCACTGTCAACTTTTTTCAGTACACGTCATCAGTCGCCCCGAATGACTCTTTCGGTTTGTCCAAATTGAGTCAAATCCATTTGCATACTTTAACCAAAAATGAGAGAAGTCGATTGGGAGCCTAGCGCATGATTTAGTACACCACAAGGCTAGTCTCGTATTCGGCATATGTCGTCGTGTCGTAGCACCCTCCGTTTGGGGATAGATGGCGATCGTTAAGGTGCTGAAAATGAAACAGGGCTTGCATATTTTATAGAAAAGTGGTTACTTTGCATCCTGATTGTGCGAGACTCAATGATGCTACGAGTGGCCGATCAACTCATATCATATTGATTAATAACTAACAATAGAATAGAAATGTCTAAGATTTGTCAGATTACAGGTAAGAAGGCAATGGTCGGCAATAACGTTTCGCACTCTAAAAGACGCACGAAGCGCACGTTCGACGTAAACCTGTTTACGAAGAAGTTCTACTGGCCAGAAAATGACTGCTGGGTAATCCTCAAAGTATCTGCAGCAGGTCTGCGTCTCATCAACAAGATCGGTATTGATGCGGCTATCAAGCGCTCTGCCGAGAAGGGCTATCTAAACGCATAAAACAAGAGTAACGACAATGGCAAAGAAAGCAAAAGGCAATAGAGTGCAAGTGATTCTGGAGTGTACAGAGCACAAGGAAAGCGGTATGCCCGGAACTTCTCGTTATATCACGACGAAGAATCGTAAGAACACGACTGAGCGTCTGGAGTTGAAGAAATACAACCCAATCCTCAAGCGTATGACTGTTCACAAGGAAATTAAATAATAGGAGACTAGTACAATGGCAAAGAAAGCGGTTGCATCGTTCAAGAAAGCGGATGGTCGTACCTATAGCAAGGTGATCAAGATGGTGAAGTCTCCTAAGACAGGGGCTTATACCTTCCAAGAAGAAATGGTTCCTAACGAGTCTGTTAAGGAGTATTTCTCTTAATAGTCGCAAGATATTAGGGGTGTGGTTATGCCCCACAAAATAGGTAAGGGTATCGACCTCGAGAGAGCGTCCGATACCCTTGCTTTATCCCGATGATTTGGTTGGTCAGCGTCATCGGAGGATAACCCCAGCGACAAGGTTAGATGAGTTGTTGGTCGTATATTTGTTGATATTTGGCTGTCTAGGGCTGATGTGTGTATGGATAGAGATGAGCGTATATACAAATTGGGGCGCGAGCCGATAGGCTCTCTGCTGCTACATTATGGGGTGCCAGCGGTCGTCGGGACTATGGTTACGGCCCTGTACAACATTGTAGACCGTATATTTATCGGTCAGGGGGTAGGGGAGTACGCCATAGCGGGTCTCACGCTTACCTTTCCGATATTGATTTTTTTGCAAGCCTTCGGTATGTTGGTTGGGGCTGGAGCAGCAGCGCGTGTCTCGATATTGTTGGGGCAGAAGGATACCCGAGGAGCCGAGCGTGTCTTGGGTACGGCTATCGTCTTGACCCTAATTACTCAGGCGATGACGATTGTCCCATCTCTGATTTGGATGAGGCCTCTACTGGAGGCTTTCGGGGGGAGTGAACGGACTATTCCCTATGCTATGGACTACCTCTCGATCACAATACCAGGGAATATCTTTGCTACTCTCTGTTTTAGCTACAATGCAGTGATGCGCGCTTCTGGTTATCCACGCAAGGCCATGTACACTATGATTCTTGGAGCGGTGCTCAATACCGTACTCGACGCCCTCTTTATCTATGTCTTCGGCTGGGGGATAGCTGGTGCTGCGTGGGCGACAGTTGTGGCGATGCTTGTATCTGCCACCTACGTACTTAGCCACTTCTTCTCTGCAGATAGTGTCATTCGCTTCCGTCGTGAGCATCTGCGCCTCTCTTGGGTGCCTATGTGGGGCATTGCTTCGATTGGGTTATCCCCTTTTGCCGTGCAGTTGCTCGGGAGTTTGGTGAGTATGCTCTTCAATAAAAGTTTCATCGCAGTATCGCCTACACCCGAGGCTGCAGACATCGCCATCGGGTCGTATGGAATCATCGTGAGCATAGCTATGCTGGGCGTTATGCTCATGCTCGGGATTGCTCAAGGGATGCAGCCCATCGTCGGCTACAACTATGGAGCTAAGCTGTACGATCGTGTGAGAGAGACCTTTTGGCGATGTGCTTGGGTGAATATCTCTATCGGTTTCGTCGTAACGCTCGGCTCTATCTTAGCCCCGGATTTTATTAGTTCCATATTCACACAGAGTCCTCTGCTACTGGAGGAGACGAGCAAATCGCTCTCTATCGCACTAGTGGGATTTGTTTTTGTTGGGTTTCAGATTACGGCGACGCAGTTTTTGCAGAGCCTCGGCATTGCTCGTCGTGCCTTTCTGCTTAGTATCTCTCGTCAGAGCCTATTTTTTATCCCGCTACTGCTTATCCTTCCCTATCGGTACGGTGTCGATGGTGTGTGGTACTCTGGGGTCATGGCAGATATTCTCTCGGGGCTGCTGGGAGTTGCTTTGATTACGTGGCAGATGAAGCAATTTAGAGCTCAAGAAGTCCGAGTCAAAGAGGCCGCAAGCGAAGGCTTATAGAGCTAGAAACAAGATGGAGTGTCATAACATGCGCAAAATCCTTATCAGGCTCGTATGTCGCCCAATCCTTGCCTCAGATCTCTAGCCTCGCCTTGCTATGGATGAATATCCTAGATTTGGATTGTAGAGCCCCAAAAAAACATTATTTTTGTGCTGCTAGCTAGGTGTTTCTGAGCCTAGAATTATATAGCTAAGTGTAAAGGACGAAGTAAAGCCTGATACAGGATTGAATAACACTATTGCCCCTAGAGAAGCTCTGGGGGTGTGGTGTTTTTTGTTTAGAGGCTTTGCAAAATGGACAGAATAAATAAAACTTAACCAAAAAGGGTATATGCAAAAATTGAAAAGGAATTCCTTGGAGAGACCTTCCCGAGCGGGACGATTCGGCTTAAGCCGCAGGGTGCTCTCGGTAGTCGCATTGGCTGTAGCCTGCTCGATGAGCCAAATGCCCCTGTCTGGGCAGATTCTCAAGAAGAATACCCCTACGACGACTAGCCAAAAGACAGCACTAAAAGTCGGTGGCGTGGTGCGGGATGCTGCAGGGCTTGGTATCCCTGGGGCGACAATAGTCATCCACGGGACTAAGAAGGGCGTTGTAGCCGACCTAGATGGGATCTTCGAGATTGAGGTCTCTAACCTAACTGGCAAGCTTGATGTCTCGTCTATGGGATACATCCCCCAGGTCGTGTCGTACAAGGTGGGGCAGTCGATGAAGATTGTCCTTCAGTCCTCGACCAAGGAACTGGAGGAGGTCTCTGTCGTTGCCTATGGACAGCGCAAAACTCGTGAGGTCGTCAGCTCAATTTCTTCGCTCAAGTCGGAGCAGCTCAAGGACGCTAGTGCTCCCTCTTTGCAATCCCTACTACAGGGGCATATGTCGGGGGTCTCAATCCAGTCTTCTGGTAGACCTGGGTCTACCTCGTCTATCGTTATCAGAGGACACAATACCCTGGGACAGGCTGGTGGCAATGCCAATATCAACAGCGGCTCCCCGCTATTCGTCGTGGACGGCGTGCCCGTACAGTCCGACACCTCTAGAGAAACAGGGATCAATATGCTCGCAGGGCTAGACCCATCGACTATCGAGTCGGTCGAGGTGCTCAAAGACGCCGCTTCGGCCTCTCTCTACGGATCTCGTGCAGGCAATGGCGTCATCCTCATCACGACCAAGAAGGGGCGTTCGGGGCGGCCTGAGTTTAGTGTCAACTTCTCTCAATCCATATCTTATCTGCCAGAGACACCTCTGCAGATCATTGGCAAGGGCGAGCGAGATTTCAACCTACTACTAGCCAAAAAGCAACGCATAGGTTACTATGACTGGCGTACCGATAGGACAGCTTTCCCAAAGAGCCACAACGACACTTGGGGTATCGAGCCTGGGGATGCCTCGTATGACTACCTCTGGAATAACGGGAGCACCGATCTAACCAATACGGCGATCCCCATGCACATGCAGGACTCCCTCAATGCTTTCTACAACAATAAGACCAACTGGTGGAAAAGCATCTTCCAGATTGGGCGTGTGAGCAGAGCAGATCTCCACGCCTCTGGGGGGACAGAGAATGTACGGTATATGGTGGGTGCTGGGCTATACTCGGAGAATGGGATTATGATCGACTCCAAGTTTAACCGCTTTAGCTTCATCTCCAACTTGGACTTTAACCTCTCGCCCAAGCTCAGTGCCTACACACGAGTGAACATGTCCTATACCGATGTGTCTGGAGCGAAGACAGGCTTGGAGGTAGACCCCAAGGCCATTAGTCCATTCTTGCCTGGTAAGGGCACCCAAATCGAGCGAGAGGCAATCAGTAAGCTTAGGGATATCGTCAACAAGAGCTATAGCTACAACGCGCGTCTCAATGCTGGACTCAACTATACGATAACTAGAGGGCTTAGCCTAAGTAGCTCTGCTTCGGTAGACCACTATCGAAATAGTAATACAGAGTTTACACCCAACTTCTTGACCACGGATCGTCTTAGCCAGTCTCGCCTCAATCTCTCGGGCATCACCTCACTGCAGTCCGAGACGCTACTTAGCTACAAAAAGGAACTAGCCAATGTGCACAATATCGATGCCTTCGTCGGTACTGCCTTCTACAAGGATATCTTCGAATCCTCTATAGGTACCTCTAGAGGGGGCCCCAGCAACCACATTCGCTACCCAGGAGCCGATTGGCCCAAGTCTCGTATTGATGAGACTGGCAACTTCATTCACCTACAGGAGTTCACAGCCAGCCTCAAGGAGCAGGCTATGATCAGCTACTTCTCGCGTTTCGCATACAACTACGACAAGAAGTATCTCTTGGAGGCTTCGCTACGCGTGGACGGTTCGTCTGTCTTCGGTAGGGATGTCCGTTGGGCAACCTTCCCCTCTCTTGCCACAGGTTGGTCGTTCTCTCAAGAACGCTTCATGAGAGATCTCTGGTGGCTGAGCTTCGGTAAGCTCAGAGCCTCATGGGGTAGATCGGGGCAAAAACTCAACGAGCCTTATCTGGCACATGGTATCATGGGATCGACCAATATCTTCCTTGGTACATTAGGCCTTGCACCTACCACACTAGCCAATACTCAGCTGACGTGGGAGAAGAGCGACCAATACGACTTTGGTATCGATGTCGACCTATTCAACTATCGCTACAAGGTTAAGCTAGACTACTACTACAAGTACTCAAGTGCTCTCGTCGCTTTCACCTCTCTTCCTGGGGACTTCTTCCTGCTGACCGATGTTTGGAGCAATGCATCAGAGATTGAGAATCAGGGATTAGAGCTAGAGTTTATTGGACATATTCTTAGAGACAAGAAGTTTAACTGGACGACACGCTTCAATATCTCGAGCAACTGGAATAGGTTCATGCGCTCGCATACCAATATCGATGACAAAGGCCGTGTTCTCGGTCGTCCTCTATACGGACTCTATGTATTCCAAGATCAAGGCATCGTACAGAGCGAGGATCAGATACCCCAGTACTACAGCCTAGTAGGCAAGAAGACTCCTCTATACTTTGGTAACGAAAACTATCCCCTACGTGTGGGTGGGCGCAAGATCAAGGACCAAGACTCCAACGGAAAAATCGACGAATCCGACCGCTACTACGCTGGCTCTACGCTCCCTCTGTTCTATGGAGGTTGGGCTAACCAGTTCTCGTGGAAAGGCTTTAGCCTCACGGCGCTTGTCAACTTCTCCGTCGGGCGTAAGATGCTCAACTCTGTACAGAACAAGGCCTTCCAGTTCGACAGAGAGTTCCGTGTCATCAAAAACGACTACAACAAATACACCTTCTGGCAGCAGCCAGGGGATAAGGCCGATTTCCCCTCTCTCGAGTTCGCAGATACTGGCTATATCGGGCAGTTCGATGGAGAGCTCGACTCTATGATAGAGCATGTGAGCTATGCACGCCTCAAGCAGCTAACGCTATCTTATTCACTTCCATCCAACTGGATTAAGCGTACTGCGCTCAAAGATGTACGGGTATACCTGACGGGCGAGAACCTATTGCTCTTGAGCAACTACTCGGGACTGGATCCTGAGCTTGTCCCCGAGGAAACAGGCCATGATAGTGGAAGTGCGTACCCTCTGGATCGCAGATTTACATTAGGTATCAACATTAAATTTTAGGAAACTAATGAAGATGAAATATATCATAGGCATCACATTGGGCTGTGGCTTGGCTCTATCTTCGTGCAACCTGGACTTGGTTACGGAGAATGATCTAACCTACGCAACGGCTTTCAGTACGGAGCATGAACTGAATGCCACGACAGCTTCGATACATTTCTTTTTGAATGCATACTTCTCGTCGGCTTCGCCTTTCTATCTAGCTAGCACTATTGCAGACGAAAGCAACTACCCCTCTCTACGTCAATGGAACCCAAAGGAGGTTGTGGACAACGTGGGCGATGGGTGGACATGGCTATATAGTGCTATCTTCGAGAGCAACCTGCTCCTGGACAATATTCATCTGACCAAAGACTTAACTCCAGAGCGAAAAGCTTTTCATACGGGTCAGGCCTACTTCGCTATGGGGCTCTGCTACTTTACCCTCTCCCAGCGATTTGGGGAGGCTGTCATCACCGAGAACTCGACCGTCATCAAGACCTATTCTCTATCTAGCAAGCTCGAGGTCATCGATGCGGCTATCGGCTACGCCAAGCGTGCCCTAGAAGTGCTCCCCACTCATGACAAGCTTACGGATAGAAATGGCGCTCAGCTACGCTACAAGCAATTTGCCTCCAAGGGTACGAGTGCAGCCCTTCTGGCTCATCTCTATGCCTGGAAAGGTAGCGTCATAGAGCTATACAAGCTACCTGGAGATGCAGCCGAGGCCTACAGAGAGTCGATGACCTACGCAAATATGCTGATCAATGGTCAGGTAGGCTCATATCTCCTGTGCCAATCTCCCGAAGAGCTTTGCCAGAGATTGTCTGCTCCAGAAGAAGAGAACCCAGAGGAGATCTTCTCTCTCATCTTCGACAGATATCGCAGCGAGCACTCCATCTCTCCAGTCCCTGTATTGGGCTATGTGGGCTGGCCCGTAGACGAAACCAAAACCAAGGGTGATATAGTTAATCAGCCTCTACGTATTCTCCGCGAGTCCGTACAGAAGCGTCTATATCCCCTGGAGAATGACCAGAGAAGAAGTGCATTCTTCTACAATATCGACGAGGCCGTCGACCCCGATGATCCAGCCTCCAAATACGCCCCGATGTACAAGTGGCGTAAGAGTATCTATACTGTAGATGCAGACTCTGAGCTGGGGAAGAGCTTCCGAACTATAGATGCCCATTACACTTACTGGCGTCTGGCCGACATCATCCTGCTACGTGCAGAAAATGCGGCAAAGCTCGGACTCGATGGTGAGGCTCTAAACGACCTAAATACCATCCGTCGTAGAGCAGGCTTGGGGGACTACTCTGGCTCTGGCAAGCAACTCAAGCTCGAGATCTTTAGGGAGCGCGAACGCGAATTGATTGGAGAGCACGAACGTTACTTCGACGTGCTACGCAATGGCTACATGCGCCAAGAGCTAGAGGGGAAGTTCCGTGAGCTGACTCAGCAGGATATCAACGACGGAGCGTTGGTATTGCCAATCCCACCGACTGCATCGAGAACGAAAGATGGACGTATCGTCAATACGTTGATCAGACAACATGTATATTGGTCTAAATACATCAAGTAATGAAGAACTTAATATATGCCCTATGGGCGCTATTGCTGATGGGTACCACCAGCTGTACAAAATACAATCTGATAGATACAGGGGACGTGAATGGCAATCATGACACTACCCTCTGGGGGTATCTCCAGACAGACTCCTACAATTGGGATTCCCTACGCTTGATGATCCAGCATGCCGATATGGTTGATGTCTTTGAGGGTAGGGGGCAGTATGGCAAGGATATGACCTTCTTAGGCTTCACTAACCATAGCATCCGCAGTTATATGCTTGCCAATGATTACAAGCATGTAACGGATATCCCCAAGGAAGACTGTGAACGATTCCTCAAAACCTCAATTATCTCTGGTCGCCATAAGCTCGCAGATATACCGACAGGTCGACGCTCCAATGACCCCGAGCAGCTCGTCGGCACGGGTGGTAAGGAGTACGAGACCCTCGAAGGGCGCAAGCTTTGGCTGTTCACTTTCCGCGAACCCTATGGCAATATCCCCAACGCGGGTCCTTATGCTATATACGTAGGATCTGTTACTTCGCAGAAGATTACACGTATTGCGTCTTCCGATATCACTACTCAAACTGGTATCGTACATTCTCTACCCTATCACTATAGACTAAATGACCTATAACCAGATGAAAGCGTTCTATATATCAAGCATTGCATTGCTGTGCTGCATCCTAGCATTCGGCTCGTGCAAGAAGGTGCCTATTGGTTATCTGGAGACGCGTGATGCCGTATTCGAGCCCGATACGATTCATGCCTATCGCATCGTCGATCCAAACTCCGAGAGAGCTAAGACAGGTGCCCCTTGGACATCGCTACGCATCCAAGGGGTATCTGGGACTAACCCCATAAACTACGAGTTCAAGGACGTTAAAGCGACCGAGGGCGGAGATGCCCATGCATTCCGTCAGGCTGTAGCAGCAGGAGATATCCTCATCTTCGGGGGGATTGTGCAGATTTTCCCAAAAGCTCTAGAGACAGTGCCCAATGGTGTCTACATCTTGACGCTGAGAGTCTACAATGATGGCCATTCGGCTATTCTCAAGGATATACTAACCGTCGTAGTATCCGACCAGGAGCCTCCGACAGTGCTACCCCAAGACCAAGAAAAGGGGGCGGAAGGCGATGAATAAACAGTGATAAGATCTAACCAAAGATGATCTGGAGGTTTTGCTCCGATTCATCACAACAACAAAGCAAATGAAAGTAAAATCATGGTTATTGGTGCTCCTATGGGGCATACTAAGTCTGTCAGGCTCGGCGAAAGCTCAAGATGCAGACAGCAATAAAGGGATTGTCTTCTTCGAAGGCTCGTACGAGCAAGCTCTCGCAGAAGCCAAAAAGCAGAACAAAATGCTCTTCATCGACTTCTATACTGTTTGGTGTGGCCCTTGCCGCATGATGAGCAAAGACATATTCCCAGATCCTCAGGTGGGCGCTTACTTCAATCCTCGCTTCGTGAGCGTCAAGCTCAACGCAGAGAAGGCCGAAAACTTGGAAGTGGTCAAGAAGTTCAAGGTGCAGGGCTACCCTACACTGGCCTTTGTCTCCAATGACGGAGAAATCAAGCTGATACAAACAGGTGGCCTAACAGCCCAGCTACTCATCGGTTCTGCCAAAGTGGCTACGGGCGAGGAAGTCTCTTTCACCGACCTATACGACAGCTATCGCAAAAATAAGGACGACTTGGCCATACAGCAGGAGCTACTACAGAGATCTGGCAACTTCATCGGCACCCTCGAGGACATGGAAGCCGAGAAGTGGATCGTACGTATGCGTCGTCTCTATGCAAGCTACATAGAGAAGAAGATGGGTCCAGACCTCATCAATGTAGAGGACTACAAGCTCATCACGCAGCTCGGTGGCGATGATCAAGAACTGACGGCGAAGCTGGTGGACTTCATCAACAAAAATCTAGATCAATGGCGTTCTGTCGTTGGCGATGCAGCTGCCTATTTCGTTATTGAGCAAAACGAGGCCAAACTCTCCGAGGCAGTGAAGGATGCTAGTGATAAGTACAAAGAGTATTTGGAGAAGATTAGAGGAGAGTACAAGGACGCCTATTCTGTAGTCGTGTACAAGGATGGTACACCCTACGACAAGTCCAAAATGTACTACGATGCGCTCTTCCATCTCTACAAGGACAAGGACACCTCTGAGTATATCAAAAGTCTAAATGCTTACTTTGCCAAATACCCAGAGGACACCTCGTCCAACGACTACGCCCTAGCAGCCCAGGATCTCTATAAGGCCTCTAGTGGTCGACTAAACGACTCTGCTCATGAGCAGGCGATCAAGTGGCTCGAGGAGGCCCTCAAGGGAGATGCCCCTCTGATGAATCGCATCAACTATTTGGTCATGATTGGCGACTCGTACAAAGGTCTGAAGAAGTACGACCTAGCACAGCAGTATTACAATCAAGGCTATGTAGAGTCGTTGCAAATGGCCGATATGGAGATGACGCAAAACATGATTCAGTTTTCCATCAAAAGCAAACTTGCAGAGCTCGAGCTACTGCGCAAATAGCAGATAAACGACTACGACAAGGAAGAAGTCTCTGGGAGGATATATTTGGGTGTAGCTCCCAGAGACTTTTTTCGCTTCACATCTATGGTTGCCAATCAGTAGTCTAGGGCAACCATCGCTATTAACTCATTATTCCCAATTTGTTTATGAATAAGTTTTTTCTGATCCTTGCAGCGTTTTTCGTCGCTCTATCTGTTGGCTTTGCCCAGAAGGCAATAGACGGACTGCGTGCAGGCAAACTCCCCAATGGGCTATCCTATTACATATATAGAGACACTGGTGCCGAGAAGTTGGTTAACTTCTATCTCTTCCAGAATGTTGGCGGGATCGTGGAGGCCGACGACCAAAATGGTCTAGCACACTTCCTCGAGCACATGGCCTTCAATGCCACGGAGCACTATCCCGATGGCATCATGAGCTATCTGCGCAAGAATGGGATTTATACCTTCAACGCAACTACAGGGATCAACGAGACCGTCTACCAGATCGACAATATCCCCACAGATAGTACCCACATGACCCAAGCGATGATGCTTATCCTCAAAGACTGGAGCCATGGCATCAAGATTCGCCCACAAGATGTGGAGAAGGAGCGTGGTATCGTGATCGAGGAGTGGCGAGGCAGATGCAATGCCGATCAGCGACTATCCGATGCTATGGCACCTATTATCTACAACAATACGCTCTATGCACACCGCAATGTAATCGGGAGCGAAGAGGTGCTGCGCAGGTTCACCGCCAAGGACCTCAAGCGTTTCTACGATGCATGGTACCGCCCAGACCTACAATGCGTGATGATCATTGGGGATATCAACCCCGACGAATACGAGGCTAGGGTCAAGAAGCTCTTTGGTTCTATGCCTCGTGCCAAAAAGCCTCTGCCACGTACTACACTGATGATCCCCGACAATAAGGCTCCGCTCTACAAGCGATTTGTCGATCCAGAAAACAAGGGGAACTCTTTTGGTCTCTACCAGAGGTCGTACCTAGATCCTACCGATCGCCGCATCGACTTCACGCAGGAGAATCTAAACTCGCTTCTATTCAACCGTCTTGCTCCCACCTACTTCTCTGTGCTGCGCAATGCTGGGCGCGAAGACTTCGTGGCAGCCTCTGTAAGCCACGAGCCTCTCGTGCGCGCCTACTATCAGATCGCTTGGGATGTCGTACCCTATCATGGTCGCGAACGCTCTGCTCTGAAGCAGCTCTTGCAGGTGCGTGAGCGTCTACGCAGAGAGGGCTTCACAGCCGAGGAGTTTGAGGCTACAAGAACCGCTATGTACGAAGACCTCAAGAAGCTTATCTCAAGCAAGACGCTCTCTTCACCGAGCGATATGATGGACTCGTTCAAGAAGCATTACCTCTATGGTGCTCCTATCCGCACGCTAAGACAAGGTCTCGAAGAGACTTCGCACGCCTTGCTGGAGATGGAGGTAGAGGATCTAAATAGCTGGGTAGCCAAGCAACTGGGCGACGACAACCTCGCATTCATGACCTTCTCGGCCAAGGCAGAGGAGATGAATATGTCGCTCTCCGAGTTTCAAGCACTCTACGACGAGGTTAAGACTAGCCCCCTGCCCCCTGCACCAGTAGTCAAGCCTATCACACGCCTTTTGGACTTCGAGCCTAAGGCTGGGCGTATCGTTGCGGAGAAAACAATCCCAGAGCTCGAAGCTAAGGAATGGATATTAAGCAATGGTGGTAAGGTGATCTACAAGCATGTACCCAACGAGCAAAAGAGGATCTACTTCGTGGCTTCTAGCCTTGGGGGCAAATCGCTCGTCGCAGACGAAGACCTCCCCTCGTACACGGCTATGCAGTCGCTCATCCTTCGCTCGGGGCTATATCAATACGACCGAAATCAGCTCCATGGCTGGATCAAGGCTCGTAGCATAGATGCCAATATCTCCCTGACCGACCACACCGAGGGGCTTGGGGGAAATGCCTTAGCTACTGAGGCCGAGGACTTCTTCCAGTACATACACCTGTTGTTTACGCGCCAGAGATTCGATGAGCAGGTCTTCAGAAAATATGTAGAGCGCAACAAATATCAGTATCAAACTCGTGTGCTTACAGGCATGGATGCTGCTCAAGATACTATCAGACGGATTCTTTTCCCCGTATCGGCGCGCAATCCTCTTCAGGATGAGGCCTTCTACGATCGGATGCGTCTAGAAGATCTGCCTCGTCTATTCAACGACCGTTATGGTAATGCTGGCGACTTCACATTCTGCCTTGTCGGAGAGATTCCAGAGCCAGAGGCCAAGCGACTAATCCTGCGCTATATAGGCTCACTCCCAGGTCAAGCTGGCAAGGCCGAGACCTATAAGATGCATGATCTGTCTTCGCCCGAGCAGAAAATCATTGTCGAGCTTGAGGAGAAGATTGACGGAGATATCGGCGAGGTTGAGATCTCATTTAGCAACGATATAGAGCTTACATCCGAGGAGCAGGTATCGCTCGATCTCTTCAAGATGCTGCTGCAGAATAGACTCTTCGACCAGCTGAGAGAGAGCCAGAGCGGTGTGTATAGTGTTGGTGTAGATGGTGAATATATCGCTCAGCCAACTCCGAGAGGCAATTTACGCATTCGGTTCCGCACCGAGCGTACCAAGGCAGACGAACTCAAGGGCAAGACCTATCAAGCTATCGAAGACATTAAGGCTGGGAGATTCTCTGACCAAGAGTTCAAGAATGTTCTGGTGCCTCTATTGCTCGAAGCCACCCAGAGGGATGCAGCCTCTAGTAGCGAAGACGATGACGAAAGTAGTCTCAATGACCCCCTACTTTGGATGTCCATGATCAACCTCTATATAGAGCAGGGGCGTATGCCTTCGGATGCCGACTATGGCTCCAATCGCAAAGCTTTGTTAGAGCAGATGAAGGCCGATAAGGTCAAGGTTTTCTCATCTAAATTCTTCCAAGGGGCTAAGCACCGTGAGATTGTCCTCAAGTCGCTGGCTCCAGAGACCCAGGCGGTGATTAAGCACTAGCTCTAGACTAAAACGCAATCAAAAGGGGCTGTGTAGAGGTGTTGACTTCCGCACAGCCCCTTTTGCGATTGCACATTACTAGACATTACATGAGACGACGACTAGCAAGCCAATAGTTTTACTGGAGAGCAACAACAAAGAACGTCGGATTTTCTCTGCCAATTCTTTGGAGCAAGCTTAGC
>JAUMYV010000068.1 GCA_030528445.1 Porphyromonadaceae bacterium
ATTCACTGAAACACCTAAAAGGGGCTGCAGCAAAAATGAATTTTGCCACAGCCCCTTCTGTCTAGCTAAAACGTGTAGCGAATGTTGTCTCTAGTGAAGGCTGGCTAGAGCTTACCGTTGTTGGATTGCAGGAGTTCGTCGAGTTTCTTCGAGATTTCTTCGCCACGCAGGTCGCGCGCTACGATCGTGCCGTCGGGGCCGAAAAGTATGATATGAGGAATGCCCGTGATGCCGTAGAGCTTGGTTGCCTCATCCTTGTTGAAGACCTGTGGCCATGTGATCTTGTCTTCTTCAACCGCCTTGACGTGCTTCTCCATTTCGTCCCATACAGCTACGCCCACGATAGTAAGCCCCTTCTTGCCGTATGTGTCGCGTACCTTGATAAGGTTAGGCATCTCTCTGCGACAAGGGCCACACCACGAAGCCCAGAAGTCTACAAGCGTATAATGTCCTTTGCCTACGAAGTCGCTGAGCTTATTGGCTACTCCTTGGCTATCCACACCCTCGAAGTCGATGAACATCTGACCGACATCTGTGCGGAACTTAGCCTCCAGCATATCTAGATGCTTCTTGATGCGAGGCAAGGCTTGGATCTCGGCAGAAACCTTAGCCTTGAGCTCCTCTAGACGCTTGGCGTCAAGATCTTCTTCGGAGGTGAGCAGGTTCTCGAAGGCTAGTACTCCGAGGATGTTGTTGGGATGCTCGGCCAGCAGTCGCTCGGAGTCTGCTTTGATCTGGGCGTTGTGGGTCTTGAGTAGATCTAAGGCTTCGGCCGTTGCCTTTGTTTGATCTTCCATCCGGTACAGACGCTGGAAGTGCTCATTGAGAGTCTTCGACATGCTGTCAATCTTGCTCGTGTAGGCTGCGAGTGCGTCGTTGAGCTTAGTGCCAGTAGCCGAGGGGGCGGTCATATCTACTTGGATGCGACCTCTCTCTAGAACTAGAGGGGTTGAGTACTCATTCTTGAGGATGAGTGAGGCATCAGCCATCAGATCCTCTGGGGTACGCTCGGCGAAGGTAAAAGCGTTATTCTCGACCTTGGTACTGTCGATGCGCTTGTAATCTTTCGCTTCTGCATCGAACGTGATTAGGTACACATACGCTCCATTAGCTTGAGCCTCTGCTGGCACTGTACCAGAGATGGTGTAGCCCTGTGGCTCTTTGTCGCAAGAAGCGAATAGCCCCGCCGCAATGACAGCTGCGGCAATGATACTTTTCTTCATAAGTTATGTTTAGATGATGAATGATTTGGATACGAGTTCGTTGTTTTAGTTGATGTAAATATACCGCTTTTCTGCATAGGAGAGATTGGGTAATCTTTTGGGGTGAGCATAAAGTCAATCTATTACCTACGAGACTAGTATTCGAGGATAAGGACGCTACGCTCAGGTAGATCAGTATGCTCGCGTATATCGATCGATTGGCTGCTGAGCACCTCTAGAGCCTCTCCCTCGGGGAGTAGCTCCTGCCAATAGGTATGGTCTAGCTTCTGCGCAGTGCTACTACCATTGAAGATTACGCTCACGGATTTTCCCCCGAAGCTGCGCTTATAGATGTATAGCCCGTTTTGAGGCGCTTGATGTTTGAAGTCTCCTCGTGCGATCACAGCATTACCCTTGCGCCAATGGAGCAGGCGACTCATCAGGTTCCAAGCCTCGGCGACTGCGCCTCCTCTCTGAGCTGAAGAGAATAGATTGATGGAATCTCCTGCCCATCCACCAGGGAAGTCTGCACGTAGAGCCCCATCTCCGTGGGCTTTGTCTGCCGCCATCAGGATCTCCGTGCCATAGTATAGCTGTGGGATACCGCGTATGGTAAGTAACATCGCTATGGCTTGTCGGTAGCGGTTTAGATTATGAGCTTGCTTGTCGTTTCGGGCAAAGCGAGAGGTGTCGTGGTTGTCAAGGAAGGTAAGTAGGTTCATTGGATTTGGGTAGACCATATCTTGCGAGAGATAGTCATAGATACCGAATAGACCTCCACCCCAGTCGCCCGTCTCTTCGTCGAAAGCCTTATTCATCAGTTCCATCAGCGGGAAATCCATTACGGTAGGCAGGTGCGAATTGCGTGGAGCGGCTAGACGGCTATGCTCTTGCCAATAGGAGATGAGCACGTTGCTATTGAGCCACGTCTCTCCTACAATGTTGAAGAGTGGATATTCCTCTCTGACCGCCTTGCACCAACGAGCCATCATATCGAAGTCGGCATAGGGATGAGTGTCTTGGCGAATACCATTGATGCCAGCGTACTCAATCCACCAAATACTATTCTGGATTAGGTAAGTCTCTACATGCCGATTGCGCTGATTGAAGTCTGGCATCACCGAAACAAACCAACCATCTAGCGCGATGCGGCGAGCAGAGTCGGTGCTGTAAGTATCGGATTGGGTAACGGTTCGGTAGCTCGTCTGTCTATAATGCCCGTCATAGTTGAACCAATCGCGGCTCGGCATATCCGTATAGAGGTAATTGTGAATGCCACAGTGGTTGAAGATCATATCCATCACAACCTTCATCCCGCGCTTGTGAGCCTGCTGTACTAGACGACGGAAGTCTTCGTTCGATCCAAATCTAGGGTCTATCTGGTAGTAATCTGTGATTGCATAGCCGTGATAGGAGCCCTCTGGCATATTATTTTCCTGAACGGGATTGAGCCAAATAGCCGTTACCCCGAGGCTGTCGAGGTAGCCGAGTCTCTGCTCGATACCGAGCAAGTCGCCCCCGTGTCTGGCAAATCCATTTCCTCTGTCGAGGACATCGGGGCGTATATCTCTGACTTGGTCATTGCTACTATCGGCATTGGCGAAGCGGTCGGGCATGATTAGGTATAGGACATCGGAGGCATCGAAGCCTTTCACTTGTGAGGCCTCTGGCTGTCGCTGTCTGATTTCGTAGGGAATACTTAGAGTTTTCTTGCCCTTGCGTAGCTCAATCTGCATCGTCTGTGCAGGAGCATTGGTTAGATCTACATAGAGGATGAGGTAATTGGGGTTTTGCTGTAGAACCACTTCGTTGAGGCGAACCTCTTCGCCTTTGAGCTTAACCTGAGAGGTCGCGATATTATCCCCATGTAGGAGGATCTGTAGCTTCGGGTTCTTCATCCCTGCCCACCAGAATTGGGGGGCTACATGTTTGATTTGAATGCTCGCCCTAAGAGGGATAGTTGTTCCTAGAGCTAGGAGTAGAGTTAGTAAATAGAATACTCGATTCATTAATTTCTTCTTAAATATCAAATGGAATAAATACTTAGTCATGTGATACGTTCTGTCGGGTAGGCGAGGGCGCTTTTGTCCGACTGCTTGGTCGTTGAGCTCTAGCCTCAACAAATCTAAAAGGGCTGTGCCGAAACAGTGAGTTCGACACAGCCCCTAATAGTTATGAAAAGCCACGAGCGATAAAAGTGAAAACTCCGAATGACAGGATTTGAGTGCCCCGCAACCTTTGTAATTCGCATATCCCCGAGGGGATTACGACACGCCATCGGAGGAGAAGCTTGTCTCGGAATAATTTTTTTAACGTTGAGTCTCCCTATCGACAACGTGGCTTTATATCTTCCTCTTGTATCAGCAAAGTTAGCAAACCGAACTGGAATATCCAAACGAATCATATCCAGTCCTCGTCGTGGAGCCTCGCTTATGGGTACTTGCTTCGCTCAAGGAACGTCATCTGTAGATGATTTCCCCAGCTACACGCAGTGCCTCTTGATCGCCGAGTAGGTACTTGATGATCTCAAGTCCAAAGTCTACGGCTACTCCAGCGCTACAAGCTGTGATGACGTGTCCGTCGGTAATAACTTTCTGCTCCGAGGTTTTGTATCCAGTCAGGTGTCTCTCGAAGCTGGGATAGCAGGTAGCATGTCTACCCTTGAGTATGCCCAGCTGTCCTAGAATCATGGGTGCTGCACAGATGGCTGCCACTAGGCGACCTGAGTCGTACATCTGGCGGAGCATAGAGCGTAGCACTTCGCTTGAGTTGAGGTTGTCTACGCCTGGTAGTCCTCCGGGTAATACCAAAGCATCAGCCCTAGATAGATCTACTTCGTCGAGAGGCTTATCTGCTCGAAGAGTAATGTGGTGCGCTCCACTTACCTCCAAACTGTTGCCTACGGCGATGGTGGTCGTAGAGAGCCCTGCGCGACGGAGTAGGTCGATAGTGGTGACGGCCTCAATCTCCTCGAAGCCCTCCGCTAGGAAAACATAAACATTCTTTGCCATTGTAGATATGTATTAAAAGTGTTGGTAGTCTTTGCTTACTCGATCTCGAAGTCGTAGGTGATGATCCCTCGTTGCTCCTCGGCTCCCTCTTGGGTATTGAAACGAGTTGATTTCGCAGCAGCAACGGCAGCGGAGCGAATTGCAGGCTCTGCGATATTCGTGCCACGAGGGTCTACATGTGCCTCGGTAACGCGACCAGAGGCATCAACTGTGATGCGTACATTGATGCGTCCGCGAATCGCTCTAGCCGTGCGAGGTGTATTGAGTCGTCCGCCATTGCTTACTATGGTACGCCCTATAAGGCTAAAGCTACCCGAGCTACCCGATGGATGCCCCTGATTGCCTGCACCACTAGCGGTGGAGCCTTGGTTCTGTCCCGTATTTCTGCCTACACCGAAAGCATTAGAAACACGAGAGCCAGCTTGGCGAGCTTGCTCGGCTCGTCTCTGAGCTTCTGCTTGCTCGGCTTTGCGCTGTCGCTCGGCCTCTTCCTCTGCACGTCGAGCCTCGTCGATCTGTCTCTGTACCTCTGCTCTCCGTTGTACCTCTGCTTCCGCCTCCCTATTAGCTTGCTCTGCTCTACGTCTAGTCTCGGCCACTCGTAGACTCTCCTCGTGCTGCTGCGTTTGTATCGGCTTGGCAGGAGTAGGCTTATTGACCCTTGTAGTAGGCTTGGGCTTAGCAGGCGAGGGAGTAGGACGTGGAGCTGGCTGTACTGGTTTTGGTGCTGGCTCCATGGGTATGGGTGCCTCTGGGGCACCAGATGCCTCTTGCCCCATAGGCTCTTGCTCTCCCGAAGACTGCTTCACCAACCCTAGATCTATGAGTACTAGCTCGGTCTGCTTGGGGAGTGGCATTCGTCCCTCTAGTTTGAGCCAATAGAGTAGGGCAATGAATACTAGATGAAGCCCAATGGCAATCCCTAGCCCGATCAATCGCCTCTTATTCTTCTCTTGCTGCATCATAGAGCTCTCCGCTATTGCTCACTAGTGATTTTGGTGGCTAGGACGACCTTGAGGGACGCTTGCGATGCTAGGCCGATGACCCGAACGACATACTTGTAGGGGACAGACTCGTCGGCGTGGATTGCCACATAGCTATTGGGGTGCTCTGCAGAGAAAGCCCCTAGCCGTAGCCCAAGCTCCTCTATGGGTAGTTCTATCTCGGCACTTTTGTCTAGTCCAAGGAATAGCTTCCCCTCTGGGGTGATGATGACCTTTGCACTAGGCATCTCCTTGGCTGGCTGTTGGGCTGCACTAGGGAGCGTTACCTTGATGGCATTGGGTACAATAATCGTACTGGTGACGAGGAAGAAGATCAGCAGGAGAAAGATGACGTCCGTCATCGAGGCCATGCTGAAGCTATCCGCCACGCGTGTTTTGCGCTTTAGGCTCATAGCGAATCGTTGAGTAGATCCATAAACTCGACCGTCTTGGTCTCCATCTTGTTGATTACCTTATCAAGCTCTGCCACGAGGTAGTTGTAGGCGAAGAGGGTAATGATCCCCACGACAAGTCCGCCGACTGTAGTCACGAGAGCCTCATAGATACCGCCAGAGAGCAGAGCTACATCTACGCCAGCCCCTCCAGCATTTGCCATATCGAAGAAGGCACGCACCATCCCCGTTACTGTGCCGAGGAAGCCAATCATCGGAGCACCTGCGGCGATAGTCGCGAGCACTGGCATCCCCTTCTCTAGACGGCCGATCTCGATATTCCCCACGTTCTCAACGATCACGAGAATGTCGCTCATCGGGCGACCTAGACGGCTAATGCCCTTTTTGACCATACGAGCAGCAGGCGAATCTGTATCGTCGCAGAGCTTGAGAGCCGAGCTCGTCTTGCCCTCGCTGATGTAGTCCTTGATGCGCTCCATGAAGTACTTGTCGTCTTTGCCTGCCGAGCGAATCTGCATGAGCTTGGTAACGAAGATATAGGCCGCTAGGAGTGATAGCAGCAATAGAATAATCATGACCCAGCCTCCCTTGAAGGCTAGATCTAGGATTGATAGGGCTGGTGCTGGCACTTCGGGGCTTAGTACACTAGCGAGTGAATCTACGGTTGTAGTCTCCATTTTTTTAGTCTTGTCTATTTTATTGATTGTTTGTCTCTTGATTGGTTTGCTCCTCTAGGGGAGTAGGCGATGGGGTATAGCCCCTTGCCGATGGGATCTGTAGCCCCTTGAGAGAAGCTCTTCGGAGTATTGCCTCGTCAAGGTCGGCCTCTGCCTGTGTGGAGGTCTCGCCTTGTGCTACTCCAGCGCCACCCAATACCTTGGGAACCCCCTTGAAGCGATAGATTGCGATGATGCCCTCTGGGCAGAAGCGATCGCTCACAAGCAAGGTGCGATTGTTGCTCTCGTCGTAGATGAGTAGATAGTCGTTGTAGGGTGAGTTGAAAGGCATCCCCAGTGGGGTAGGTTTGTAGTAGGTGTCCTCCTCTACTTTATACCTACTCATATACAGGTCGTAGCCTCCTAGGCCATTGGGATCTTGGCGCGCGAAAAGGATGCGAACTCCATCGCTCATCAAGAACGGAAATGCATGGTTGCGATGTTCCTCTGAGAGGGCATCTAGAGCGCCATCTTTTAAGTGATACTCGCTTGCGATACGATCGTAGTACATCATCTTGCCAGAGTGGTCGTTGCTTAGGCTCTCTAGCCGAACGCGCCTCAGCTGTGTAGTGTAGCTATAGAGAAGGCTACTGTCTGCGCGCATCTCTGTGCGAAACGAGCCAACCCAATTCATCCTAGTCTCTGGATTTGTTACTAGGAGCTCTAGGGAGAGGCCAAGGTCTGCAAAGGTTGTATGGATGCTATCAAGGAGCTCGACTGTCTCCGATAGCTGTGCCAGTCTCTCGGCTTTGTCGATACGATGCAGCAGCTGTTCTAGAGTTTGAGGTACCTCCTTGCGTGCTTTTTTGCTTACAGCTTTGTATTGCTCAAGGCTCTGACGAGCCTCGGCGAACTGATAGAGCTGATATTTGGTTTGTGCATTTGCCCAAAGTGCCTCTAGGGTTTGGGGTGTCGAACGCCTGCGTTGGCTCAGTAGGTCATTCGAGCCCCCAAAAAGTATCATTAGGGAGCACAGCCCTATGAATATGGAGCTAGCTATCGGCTTGTTGAGTATATTCTGAAGTTTGGTCATATAAATATTTCGGTCAAAATCTCTGCCCACAAATTTACCATTTTTTTTATGTCTTATCCGATGAGATTCAAAAACAGCGATGGAGCGGACTTAACCTTGCGGGATTATGGAGGTTTCTTCAAGGCTATAACCGTTGCTAGATGTTTACTCAATGCTAGTTGTTTGTAGGCTGATCTAGACGCCTTGCCCCGACTTCCTAGGTTCAAATCGGAGTAATTCAAAAAAAAAGTCTTGCACAACTCGATACAATTTGTTTAATTTGCAATTCAAACTACGCAGTATTGTAGTCCGTCATTATTTCAAATCAAATAAAACGTATCGCCTATAGGAAGATAATTACATTCGGTAAATAGAAGTCCAATCAGTTAACATTGAATAACGATGAATAGACTTGAAACGTTGAGTGACGACCAACTAGCTCTGCTCTACGCTGACGGATGTAATGAGGCTTTCGATGCTTTACTCTCGCGATACGATGCCTATATCCATACTTACATAAGATTCTCCACTGCGGACGAAGACCTCATCGAAGATATCTTCCAAGATACCTTCATTAGGGTCATGAATACGATCAGACGTGGTAAGTACACGCCAGAGGGTAAGTTTAAGCAGTGGCTCACGCGCATCGCGCACAACCTAGTGATGGATACCTTTCGTCGGCAAAAAACGGAAGCTAGGCAAACTATCTACCCACAAGAGGAGTCTGTAGACTCGGATACGGTTTTTCTAACTATTGCCTCCGATAGCCCCAACGGTGAGGAGGAAATCATTCAGCGCGATACGATCTCTGAGCTATACGATAAGCTCGCCTTGCTCCCCCCCGAGCAGCAGGAGGTCGTTAGGCTTCGTTATTGGGAAGAGATGAGCTTCAAGGATATTGCCGATCAGACTGGAGTAAGCATCAATACAGCTCTGGGGCGTATGCGCTACGCTTTGATCAATCTTCGCAAACATATACAGCAATAAACCGAGCGTCAGATACGTTTGGTAGGTGTCTAGACCTAAAATTGGGTGTTGAGAGATCGCTCCGCTAGTTACACAGAGCTGATTAGACAGCGGCTTGGTGCTTATCTGGAGCGGCGGATGCTGGAGTTGAGCCGTAGATAGGGTATATACACGATGTATATGCCTCGTCTAAGGTCGAAAACAGCTCTACGAATGCCGTACTCTGCGGTAGTCTCATTATCTTTGGGTCTTGTAGTAGTTACACCTATCAAACGTATTTGCTTATGCAACAATTTTACTCGCTTACTCCCAATCAGCGTATCAATATCGCCCTCGATGCAGAGCGGATGCGCCGAAGCCCCAAACACCAGCAGACCCTCATCAATCTGCGCCTACTAGCCTCTCTCATCTAATAGCCTAGAGTAACATCCCTATGAGTACTATTGTATCCCCATCGCTACTCTCTGCCAATTTCCTTCGCCTAGAGCAGGATGTGCAGATGATCAATCGTAGCCAAGCGCAATGGCTACACATCGATATTATGGATGGTGTTTTTGTCCCTAACCTCTCGTTCGGCTTCCCAATCTTAGAGGCTATTCGCCCAGTTATTGAGAAGCCGCTAGATGTGCATTTGATGATTGTCGAGCCAATGAAGTTCGTCAAGGAGCTTGCTGCCCTCAAGATCGATACGATGAATGTGCACTACGAGGCCGTAACGCATCTGCACCGTGCCATCGGAGCAATCAAGGATGCGGGGATGAAAGCGGCTGTAACGCTCAACCCCCACACGCCCGTGGAGCTACTGCGCGATGTCCTACAAGATCTTGATATGGTACTGCTGATGAGCGTGAATCCAGGGTATGGGGGGCAGAAATTCATCTCTCGTACTCTGGACAAAGTCAGACGCCTAAGACAGATGATTGATGAGGCTGGTCTGCAAACACTAATCGAAGTGGATGGAGGGGTCAATGCTGAGACGGGAGCAGATCTGGTATCGGCAGGGGCAGATGCTCTCGTTGCTGGGAGCTATGTCTTCGGCCATCAAAACCCCGAGGCTGCAATAGCTGCACTGAGGGCCCTCTCGCGCTAAGTGTAGTAGTGCTATGACTTCTCGGCTAGGGAATACTTGCCGTAAGTTCTTTGCTCTGGCAGAGCGTTCGTGGTATAGAAACCCAGCTCTGCAGGTTTTGCTGTGCTACCTACTAGCCGATATTTATGTACACGAGAGCCACGGATCGCCCCTATGGTGGGGGATGATCTGTGGCTTTTTGCTACTTGCACTATCCCTTATATTCTCTTCTTCGTCTAGGCTTGTGCATAGGATAAGTCCGTATTTGCCTAGTATTGCCTTTCGTATAGGCATAGCCTGTGTGTTGGTCTCGCTCTTTTCGCTACGTATCGTAGGGGGAAGCGAGATGAAACTTAGGCAGGCAGAGACTAATCCCCTGCGCGGGAGGCTTACCGAGACCCTCTCAGGGAGTTCTGTCAGTCCAGAGGTTCAGCGTCTGTGTGCGGCTATTTCTCTTGGGCTCTTGCCTAGAGGAGAGGCAAGTGATGAGCTAAGGCAACAATTCGTAAGGAGTGGTGTGGCGCATATCTTGGCGGTGAGTGGCTTTCATCTCGGAGTGGTTGTCTTTTTGTTTTCGATACTTCTTCAGCGTGTGAGCTTCTTGCCACTCAATCCTCGTTGGCGTAGTCTGTTACTACTGCTAGCAGCTTGGGGCTTCGTCGCCCTCTCGGGCTGGGCTGTGCCGACGGTTCGGGCAGCGGTGATGCTCTCGCTCTATCTAGGTGGTCGTATGCTTATTCGTCCTGTATCGACAACGAATATCCTCGCAGCCTCAGCTCTTATTCAATTGCTCCTAGCCCCTCAGCTTATTCATTCGGCAGGCTTTGCGCTTAGCTACATCGCCGTACTCTCCATACACCTATTCTATCGCCCAACGCTCCTCTCGGTAGGGGCTGTCCGTCAGCCCATATTGGGCTATATCTGGTCTATGTTGGCACTCACTTTGGCTGCACAAGTACTCGTCTTACCTCTGTGTCTCTACTACTTCGGGCAAATCTCATGGGCATTCCTCTGGACTTCGCTTCCTGTGGGAATGCTGGCGGTAGTACTCATGCCTATATCCCTCATTTTGTATGCCCTAGGGTACTTCGGTCTACCTTTCCTTGGGCTAGATGTCATCACCGAATATCTAGGACAGATGATGCTCTACGTCACAGAGCACAGCGCTCGGATTGACTGGCTACACCAGCACTATCGACCAGAGCTGTGGCATCTGCTTCTTTATTGGCTCGCCATGATGCTCCTAGCGATATGGATTAGACGAGACGAAGCTGCCTTAACCGTTGTGCGAGCCTAATGGCTAGAGCTACTTCGTCTTCTTCGTTGCGTAGCTCATTGACCGACTCCTCGAGCTGAGCTTGACGGTAGATGGCATCACGCACGCTCATCGCCTCCTGTACATGTAGCAGTAGTTCTTCGCCCGTCTTGTTTCTTACCGACGGGCGTGTGCGCTTGCATAGCTCTAGTCGCTCGGCAAGCACCTCATTAGTAGCAGAGAGATAGAGCGTCGTGCCACAGGTATTCATCAAATCCATATTGCCATGAAAGCAAGGGAGCCCTCCGCCTGTGGCGATGATGCAGTTCTCCATGCCCGACAGCTCCTCGATGACAACGCGCTCTCGGCGACGAAAAACCTCTTCGCCTACGGAGGTAAACATATCGCAGATGCGCTCCCTAAATCTCGCCTCGATGAAAATATCCGTATCTATAAACGACCAGCCCAGTTCATCGGCTAGCTTGCGGCCGATGGTGCTCTTGCCTGCTCCCATATAGCCAATCAGAAAAATCGGGTTCATCGCTTCTCTGGGTATGTAATACGGGAGTGATACATCGTCTTGAGCTTGATGAGGAAGACTCCCTTAATGGTCTGAATATCCCTGAAAGTCAGAGGGGTATCATTGAGCAATCCCTCCGAGACTATTGAGTCGATGATGCGATTTGTTAGCAGTCGAATCCCCTCCTCTGTATGTTCTTTGAGGCTTCGGCTAGAGGCCTCTACGGCATCCGCGAGCATCAAGATGCCTTGCTCCTTAGTCCACGGATTAGGTCCAGGGTAGCAGAATGGCGTAGGGTCAACCTCCTGATCGGGATGCTGATTGCAGTACGTATTGTAGAAGTAGCGCGTCATCCCCCTGCCGTGGTGGGTACGGATGAAGTCAATGATTTGTGGAGGGAGGTTATGCTTCTGTGCTAGAGCAATCCCGTCCGTTACGTGACGAATAATAATCTGTGCGCTCTCCTCGCAGGATAGCAGGTTATGCGGATTATTCACTCCTTGGTTCTCCGTGAAGTAGGACGGATTCTTAATCTTCCCGATGTCGTGATACAGAGCCCCTGTGCGGATGAGCTGGACGTCTCCACCAATCTTGCTAGCTGCCTCTGTGGCTAAGATGGAGACCTGTAGGGAGTGCTGGAACGTGCCGGGAGCAATCTCACTGAGCTCCTTGAGCAGAGGTGTATTGACGTCGCTTAGCTCTACGAGGCTCACGTTGGAAACATAGCCGAAGGTCTTCTCCACGATGAATGCTAGAATGTAGGTGAAGGTTAGGAAGATGAGGTTGATGGCGAAGTAGAGCTGGATAATCCAGTAGTCCTGTCTGATGCTACCCTCATTCATAACCGTGACCGCAAGCGAGACAATCGTGTAGAAGAGGTACACAAGGAAGGCTGCACGGATGAGCTGTGCTCTAGAGCTAAGCGTCTGTAGGGCAATCAGAGCGACCAGACCAGCGACGACTTGAATCAAGATAAAGCCTAGAGGCTCTGCAATGAATATCGCCGAGGCCAATACCATAACGATGTATGTGATGAGCGAGGTATGCGAGTCGAAGAACGTACGCATCATGATGGCAAACATGACATACGGGATAATGTACTGATTGAATAAATCGTAGTGGATATTGACGGCCGTTAGCCCGACGAAAATGAAGAGCGAAATCAGCAAAAACAGCATATTCTTGCGTCGTTGTACGAAGCTCGGGATAAACAGAATGAGGTATAGTCCGAGCACGAAGAATAGTAGTCCCATCGATAGGAAGCTCCCGATGCGTAGACTCCACTGCTGTAGTGTACCGCCACTACGCTTCTCCTGCTCTTGGGCAAGTGAACGCAAGAGGTTGTAGGTGTAGGGGGTGACGATCTCTCCCTTGTCGATGATGCGCTCTCCCTGCTGTATGAGTCCCACAGAGGGAGATAGATCATTTAATTCGGCCTGGATGAGTTGCTCTGTGAGACTTTCATTGTACAGCACGTTGTCTCTCAGATATCTAGAGAGATCCATCTGCTGTAGTAGCTCAGGGTCTAGTTCTTTGGGTCTATTGTCGTAGAGCTGTTCGTAGGCTTCTTTGAGACTGTAGAAGCGTGTGATTGGCTCACGCTTCATGATGTTTTCTTTGCCGACGAGGTTAATCTCCAGTTTCTCTCGTTCTCGTAGGTTCACAAGCTGATCGGCCTGTATCAGGCCACGCGTGTAGAGACGGCGGAGCTCTTGATGTACGTATTGATAGTAGGCATGTGGAATGCTTTTGGACATACGAGCATGGTATTCGTCCTTAAACTCGGCGAGCATGAGAGCCATAATCTCTTCGTCGTAGGTATATACAGGCTTCATTCCCTCTCGTATGCTGTCTTGCTCAAGCCTTAGCTCGCTCTCTGCCTTATAGATTGGGAAGTCGTAGGGCGCGGTTAGCAGATCATACTGCCAGGGCTTGCCCTTGCTGAACTGATAGCGAAAGCCCCCATTGCCAGGGGTAAGCAATGTAATCAGTACTGCCACGAGCAGGAAGCCTAGAAGTGTATGTATATTCTTCTTGAAGGCTTGAGGAATACTAATAATCTTCCACATAGATATACTAAAATGTTTATCTACAAAGGTAATGAATTAGTCAGTATTGCTCCCTTTTGCTTTGGGGAGAATTATTGCGAATCTAGCTTCTGATGCCATGAGTCTAGGGTGCCACTAGGAAATGCAAATTGTGGACGAGAGGGAGAGAAAGCCTTATCCAAAAAATGGTTTAGCCTAGAAGAACTCTTTGGAGCAAGCTTAGCTCTATATAGAGCAAGGTTATC
>JAUMYV010000069.1 GCA_030528445.1 Porphyromonadaceae bacterium
GTGCTCCGAAGAAGCATTCTTCTAAGTACATCATCGAAAGACGTAAGAAGTAATTGATTAATCCAACAGAATTATGAGTCGTTCACTAAAGAAAGGTCCATATATTAATCTCAAGCTCGAGAAGAAGGTCTTGGCGATGAATGAGAGTGGCAAGAAGTCAGTCATCAAAACATGGGCACGTGCCTCAATGATTAGCCCCGATTTCGTGGGTCACACCATTGCGGTGCACAACGGTAATAAGTTTATCCCCGTTTTCGTAACGGAGAACATGGTAGGTCACAAGCTAGGTGAGTTCTCTCCTACGCGTACTTTCCGTGGTCACGGTGGTAACAAGAAGAAGTAATCGGCTGAAGTAGGATCACACTTCAGATATCTAAATAATAAATTATTAAGAGAAAATGGGTGCAAGAAAAAGACAGTCAGCCGAAGCTCGCAAGGAAGCGCTCCAGAGCACTTACTTCGCTTCTCTGCGCAACGTGCCTACGTCGCCTCGTAAGATGCGTCTCGTAGCAGACATGGTGCGTGGTATGGAAGTGAACCGTGCCCTAGGCGTACTGAAGTTCTCCAACAAGGAGGCTTCTGCACGTGTAGAGAAGCTCCTTCGCTCGGCTATCGCAAACTGGGAACAAAAGAATGAGCGTAAGGCAGAGGACGGTGAGCTCTTCATCACACGTATCTTCGTGGATGGTGCCGCTACCCTCAAGCGTATGCGTCCAGCTCCACAGGGTCGTGGATATAGAATTCGTAAGCGTTCAAACCACGTTACGATCTTCGTGGATACAAAAAATAACTAATTAGTCAGATGGGACAAAAGATTAATCCAATAGCAAATCGTTTGGGATACATCCGCGGATGGGATTCCAACTGGTATGGTGGCAATAACTATGGCGAAAAGCTGCTTGAAGATTATCGTCTTCGCCGCTATCTGAATGTTCGTCTGGCTAAGGCAAGCGTTTCTCGCATCGTTATTGAGCGCGCACTTAAGCTCGTTACAATCACGATCTGCACTGCTCGCCCAGGTGTCGTTATCGGCAAGGGAGGCCAGGATGTAGACACGCTCAAGGAAGAGCTTAAGAAGATCACGAACAAGGATGTTCAGATCAACATCTTCGAGGTACGTAAGCCCGAGATCGATGCTGCTATTGTAGCTGACAACATCGCTCGCCAGCTCGAAGGAAAGATTGCCTATCGTCGTGCAGTGAAGATGGCTATTGCCTCTGCAATGCGCGCCGGAGCAGAAGGTATCAAGGTACAGGTATCTGGTCGTCTCAACGGAGCAGAAATCGCTCGTAGCGAGATGTACAAGGAGGGTCGTACGCCTCTGCACACACTGCGTGCAGACATCGACTACGCTCGCGCTGAGGCCTTGACGAAGGTAGGTATCTTGGGCATCAAGGTGTGGATTTGCAAGGGTGAGGTTTACGAGAAGCGTGACCTAGCTCCCAACTTCGCACAGCCCAAGGCTCAGAGAGACGGTGGACGCCGTGATGGCGGTCGTCGCAACCGTGGTGGAAGAAGAGGCAATCGCTAACATTTAACGAAGAAAAGAAGAAATGTTACAACCAAAGAAAACTAAATTTAGAAGAGTCCAGAAGGGTCGCGCCAAGGGCAACGCCATGCGTGGCAACCAGCTGGCCTTCGGTTCTTTCGGAATCAAGTCTCTCGGCACACGCTGGATCACTGGTCGTCAGATCGAGGCTGCGCGTATCGCCGTTACACGTTATATGCAGCGTCAAGGTCAGGTGTGGGTGCGTATCTTCCCAGATAAGCCAATCACCAAGAAGCCTGCCGACGTCCGAATGGGTAAGGGTAAGGGTTCACCAGAAGGATTCGTTGCCAACGTAACTCCTGGTCGTATGCTCTTCGAGATCGAAGGCGTTTCTTACGAAGTTGCCAAGGAAGCTCTCCGCCTAGCTGCGCAGAAGCTCCCCGTGACGACTAAGTTCGTAGTGCGCCGTGACTATGATATGTCTAACACTAACCTGTAATAAGCAATGAAATTAGCAGAAATTAAGGCTCTAACTACGGCTGAGTTGCAGGAGCGTATCGTAGCCGAAGAGGCTGCATACACGCAGAAGTGTGTTAATCATGCCGTATCACCTGTAGACAATCCGGCTGAGATCCGCCGTATGCGTCGTGGTATTGCTCAGATGAAGACTATTCTTCGTGAGCGCGAACTCAACAATAAATAATGGGTGACCCAATGGAACAGAGAAGATTAAGAAAAGAACGCGTCGGCGTTGTTTCTAGCAACAAGATGGACAAGACCGTTACGGTTTCCGTTAAGTGGAAGGAGAAGCACCCGATCTATGGTAAGTTCGTAAATAAGACAAAGAAGTACCACGCTCACGATGAGAAGAACGAGTGCAACATCGGTGATACTGTACGTATCATGGAGACTCGTCCTCTCAGCCGTACCAAGAGATGGAGACTAGTTAATATTATCGAAAGAGCTAAGTAATTATGATACAACAAGAGTCAAGACTCGTAGTTGCCGACAACAGCGGTGCTAAGGAAGCCCTTTGTATCCGTGTGCTCGGGGGTACTCGCCGCCGCTATGCCTCTGTCGGTGATGTTATCGTGGTGTCGGTCAAGAGCGTTATCCCAGGCAGCGACCTGAAGAAGGGTACCGTATCTAAGGCCATCATCGTAAGAACTAAGAAGGAAGTACGTCGTGCTGACGGTTCATACATCCGTTTCGATGATAACGCTTGCGTCCTGCTGAATGCCGCTGGCGATATGCGCGCTAGCCGTATCTTCGGTCCAGTAGCTCGTGAGCTGCGTACGGTGAATATGAAGATTGTGTCACTTGCGCCCGAAGTGCTTTAATAAACAGAAACAGCAATGAGTAAGCTACATATCAAGAAGGGTGACCTCGTGATGGTACTCAGCGGTAAGGACAAGAAGAAGACTGGTCGTGTGCTGGAAATCCTTGTCGATAAGCAGAAGGCCATCGTGGAAGGCATCAACAAGATCACTAAGCACGCTAAGCCTAGTGCCAAGAACCCACAGGGGGGACGTGAAACGGTGGAAGCACCTATCCACATTGCTAAGCTCAATGTGATAGACCCCAAGACGGGTAGGCCAACTCGCATCGGTCGCAAGCTGAACGAAGCTGGCAAACTAGTACGTTATTCTAAAAAGTCAGGGGAGGAGATTAAGTAATGAGCAATACAGCAAGTCTAAAGAAGGAGTATCAGGAGCGCATCGTTCCTGCCCTCATCGAGCAATTCGGCTACAAGAGCCGTATGCAGGTGCCCGTACTTAAGAAGATCGTTATCAACCAGGGTCTAGGTATGGCTACGGGTGACAAGAAGATCATCGACGTAGCTATTGCTGAGCTATCTGCCATCACTGGTCAGAAGGCTGTGGCAACGGTATCTAAGAAGGACATCTCGAACTTCAAGCTCCGTAAGAAGATGCCTATCGGTGTGATGGTAACTCTTCGCCGTGAGCAGATGTACGAGTTCCTCGAGCGTCTAGTACGCATCGCTCTCCCTCGTATCCGCGACTTCAAGGGTATCGAGAGCAAGCTAGATGGTCGTGGTAACTACACGCTAGGTATCAGCGAGCAGATCATCTTCCCTGAGATTAACCTCGACAGCATCACTAAGATCCTCGGTATGAACATCACGTTCGTAACGAGCGCAGCGACAGACGAAGAGGGGTATGCACTCCTCAAGGAGTTCGGTCTTCCATTTAAGAACGCAAAGAAAGGCAACTAAGACATGGCAAAGGAATCAATGAAGGCACGCGAAGTGAAGCGTGCTAAGCTCGTGGCTAAGTATGCCGCTAAGCGTGCTGAGCTGAAGGCAGCTGGTGACTACGAAGGTCTTCAGGCACTGCCCAAGAACGCTTCGCCTGTTCGTCTGCACAACCGTTGCAGCATGACGGGTCGTCCTAAGGGTTACATGCGCCAGTTCGGTATTTCACGTATTCAGTTCCGTGAAATGGCTTCTGCTGGTCTGATCCCTGGCGTTAAGAAAGCTAGCTGGTAATCTCTACCACTAGTCTCACGATAAAGGAAAAACCCTCCTCCGTCCTCTATAGGGCGAGGGAGGGTTCTTTGTTTGTCTGATGGGCGTAAAACTGAAATGTTATTTTGGAGTTGCTGAAATCTTTACTTTGTGTATAGGAATGTTGTGAATATGAATGCTGAATTTAGACATTATGACTTAGGTCTTTTAATCCTAGCTTTGGAAGTTCACTCACAAGTTTGATCATGGCGCTGGAGCATCTGCGCCGAAGAATATTAGAAGTCCGTGCGGAGCAAATGTCGAGAGCGACACAGCCGCATGTGCATGATGACACATCTCCTCTGGGGGATTAGATGCATCAGGATTATGAGTCGCCCAACTAAGCTTCTTGGGGGAGTATGATGTAGGAGTTCTAAACAGCAATAAAAACAAATATGTGACCGAAACAGAAGAAGTCTATCTGGGGACAAAGGAGACACTTGCAACTCATTGGAGGACAAAAGATGTATGATTATTGCTAATTTTGTGGACTAAGATTTTCGGAGCAATATGGCTGATAACAATAAGAAAGCGCCTCGAGGGGCGAATAAATCCACAACGAGTAAGAAAAAGAGCAGCGGAGGGTCACTCTTCAAGCGCATAAATCGGGGCGCAGGGACAATATCCAAGAAATTTATGGATAACATGCGCAACGGGCGTCTAACCATAGTATTTGGCTTTTTGATTGGCTTCCTAACAATTAGTTCCTTGCTAGCCATGACCTCCTTCCTCTTCACTGGTGGGCAGGATCAAAATCTTATCAACGCTGCAATTGATGCAGAGGGGCTGGAGCAGAGCGAGCAGAAAGTACGCAATGCACTAGGCATCATCGGCGCACGCTGGTCAGACACCCTATTCAACGACCTATTCGGGTGGGGATCTTTCATCCTAATGGGCTTCCTACTCTACCTAACCTACTTCCTCCTCTGGCACCATCGCAAGGGCGGGCTACACCTGCTCAAAGTCTTCGTTCAGATGGCTTTTGGGGCTATTTGGATTTCGGTGTTCGCAGCCTCGATCCAGAGGCTATTCTCGTCCGATAGCTACCTGCTATGGGGAGGGGAACAAGGCGCGATGCTGGTACGAACCATCCTTCGCAACTTCGACACGCTAGGGCTAGTGGTCTTACTAGTGGTGAGTCTACTCGTGGGGCTTGTCCTGATGAGCGACCGAGTATTCGCCGCCGTCAAAGAGCCACGTATGCCAGATGTAGATGCCATCCCTAGACCTAAGAAGGAGTGGCTAGAGCGCCTAGCCTTTTGGCGCAATCTGAATGTGGAGACCTCCGACGAAGAGGAGGCAGAGCCGAGCGAAGTCGCAGAGCACCCAGTCAGTCAGACTTCGGATAGAGAAGGGCATCACCGTGTAGAGGAGGTCGAAGAGGAGCTAGTCGTGCCTATTGTCAATAGACCTACTGCACCAGAGCCAGTACTTAGCGTAGAGAGCCCTAGCGGTCTGATTATAGAGGAAGCGCCCAAGGACGATCTCGTCGAGGTACCACGTCGCCCAGAGCATCTAGCCCCGGGCTTACAGTTCGAGCACTACCACCGCCCCAGCATCGAGATGCTTCGCGAACATGAGCAGGGAGCCAAGGCGCAGAGTCTGGACGAGATTGAGTACAACAAGCAGCGCATCATCGATACGCTAGCCAGCTTCAAGATGCGCGTAACGCCCTACAAGGCGACCATTGGCCCTACGGTAACGCTCTACGAGGTTATCCCCGACCAGGGTATCAAGGTCTCCCGCATCAAGACAATGGAGGACGACATTGCCATGGGGCTCAAGAGCGAGGGCGTACGCATCATTGCCCCCATGCCAGGCAAGGGAACTGTCGGGATAGAAGTTCCCAACTCCACACCACAGACCGTATCGATGCGTACGATCTTGGCTTCGCGCAGGTACAACGACCTAGTGGACGAGATGGCACTACCCATAGGTATCGGCAAGACCATCACCAATGAGCCATTCGTCTTCGATCTGGCTAAGATGCCGCATATGCTCATCGCGGGGGCAACTGGTCAAGGTAAGAGCGTTGGGCTAAACGCTATGATTACCTCACTGCTCTACAGCAGACGCCCCGAGGAGCTCAAGTTCGTACTCGTAGATCCCAAAATGCTTGAGTTTAGTGTGTACGCCCCACTAGAGCGTCACTTCATGGCTAAGCTCCCCGATGCCCAAGATGCTATCATCACAGACATGAGCAAAGTTGTGCCTACGCTCAATTCTCTCTGCGTGGAGATGGACAACCGCTACCGTCTGCTTACACAAGCCAAGGTGCGCAACATCAAGGAGTATAATGCACAGGTTAAGGCAAACATCAATGTCGCCCTACATGCAGGAGAGCTGATGCCCTACATCGTGCTAATCGTCGATGAGTTTGCCGATCTCATCATGACCTCGGGCAAGGAGGTTGAGCAGCCTATCGCTCGTCTGGCTCAGAAAGCGCGTGCAGCAGGTATCCACATGGTCATCGCCACACAACGCCCATCTACGGACGTCATCACAGGCTTGATCAAGGCTAACTTCCCTGCACGTATAGCCTTCAAGGTATTCTCCATGGTGGACTCGCGTACAATCCTCGATTCCCCTGGAGCCAATCAGCTCGTCGGTCGTGGGGATATGCTCTTCTATCAAGGCAAGGAGATGGTACGCATCCAGTGCGCTTTCCTAGATACGCCCGAGACAGAGCAGATTGTGAGCCACATTTGCGCACAGGAGGGTCCTGCCGCCGCCTACCAGCTACCCGAGTACGTGCCCGAAGGAGATGCAGAGGGCAAGAGCTTCGACCCGAATCAGAAGGATAGCCTATTCGACGAAGTGGCCAGATTGGTGGTCAATAGCCAAGTCGGCTCGACAAGCAACATTCAGCGCAAGTTCAACATCGGCTACAACCGTGCAGGTCGCCTGATGGATCAGCTCGAGGGCGCAGGTATCGTTAGCCCACCCGACGGTAGCAAGCCCCGCGAGGTTTATATCAAAGACATCGCTTCTCTGGAGCATTTGCTCGATCAGCTCAGATAGCGTGGCGTAGCTCTGGGTGAGCGAAATATCAAGATGCTACCAAGCGTTAGAACACTAGAAGTATATTAAAGCAGACGAAAATGAATACAATCAATAAGGGGCTACGCCGTGGCCTCGGCAGATATATGGCCCTAGGTGTGCTACTCTGCAGCATAGTCTTTGGGGCTTCGGCTCAGCTAAAACCAAACGAACTGATGCAACGTGCCGAGCGTGTGCTCTATGGTGTAGGCAGTAGCGTGGCGGACTTTACCTCGACTTACTATGGACCCAAGGGAGAGGAACAGTCATCTCTCAAAGGGCGTATGACGCTACAGGGCGAGAGCTTCCGCCTAGAGTATGGAGCTATTACAGCGGTCTACGCAGGCGGCACGCTGACGTACTACAACGCCGACGAATCGACGCTGACCATCAGCGAGCCAACTCAGGAGGAGCTACTACAAATCAATCCGCTCCACTTCCTGCGTTCTCGTGGCAAGAGCTACAAGGTGGAGGCACTCCCTGCAAGCAAGGTTGCCGAAATTCTAAGCTTCACACCTAAGACGAAGAGGGAAATGAAGCGACTCGAGGTGAGCTTTCTGCGTAGCACCTCGATGCCCCAGGAAGCTGTCGTGATTGGCAAAGACGGCTCGCGCCTAGTGGTGCGTATCGCCGACTTGAAGCACCAGAGCCTCATGCCCAGCGCATACTTTACCCTAAGTGCCAAACAATTCCCCGGCTGCGAAGTCGTGGACATGCGCTAGAGCTCTAGGATGAAGCGTCTGACTCGTCTAAACCTGCCGAGCCTCGATCTAGTTGCATCGCAATATCAGCGATGGCTCTTCCCTGTGTGGTCGCTCGTAGCTCTACTTGCCTCTCTGGCCAAGCTCAACCCCGTCCGTCACAACAACTTCACGATATTTGCCTCCTCGTGGGGACATCTGCGCGATGGTTTACCACTCTACACGACCTATCCCGAGCAATACCACGACCTCTATCTGTATGGCCCGACTTTCGCTCTGCTGATTGCGCCTCTATCACTCCTTCCAGAGCCATTGGCCTACTTGGGCTGGCAGATGATGCTCAGCAGTCTGCTCTTTTTTGCCATCAGTCGTTTACCCATTAGCCCTAAGAAACGCCTAATTGTCGGGCTATTTACCATTCATGAGCTGATTACGGCTTTGATGATGCAGCAGTGGAATGTCGGGATTGGAGCTCTCGTCATCCTATGCTATGCCTTCGTCGAACGTGAGCAGGAGCACTGGGCTGCTCTCTGCTTGGCCATCGGACTGACTACGAAGATCTATGGCATCGTAGGCTTGGCCTTCTTCCCAATTTCACGGCACAAAGGACGCTTTATCCTCTGGTCTATACTCTGGACGGCTCTATTGCTGGCCTTGCCGTTCGTAGCTGGTAAAGCGAGCTACATTTGGGGCGAATATACGAGCTGGTTCTCCACTCTAGCGACCAAAAACAATGGCAATCAATTTGCCCTGATGCAGAACATCTCGCTCCTAGGCATGATCCGCAAGATCAGCGGTGTGGATACTTACTCCGATCTTCTGCCCATCGGCATCGGACTAGCCCTCTACGGCCTGCCATTCCTGCGCTTCTCGCAGTACAAGGCGAGGAGCTTTACGCTGATGTTGCTCTCGGTAACGCTACTTTTTACCGTGCTCTTCAGTACGGGGAGTGAATCCAGTTCGTACGTGATTGCCTTCCCTGGAGTAATCCTATGGTATCTGGCGCGACCAAGTCAGAGACGAACGCGCTGGGATGTAGCCCTACTTGTCGGCACCTTCGTCCTCAGTTCGCTATCACCGACCGATATTTTCCCAAAATATGTGCGTGAGCAGTGGGTAATTCCCTATGCGCTCAAAGCTCTCTTCCCTACGCTTGTATGGCTCAAAGCTAGCTACGAGCTACTTGTTGTAGACTTCCGCCAAGAAGTTAAACCCCTCAACGAATGAACCGACTAGACCTTATCCTACCTGCATATAACCCTCGAGAGGGCTGGGAGCAGTATGCGCTCGAGCGTATCGACGAGCTCAGACGCTTGCGCCCCCGCTGGGAGATCCACCTCTACAT
Source organism: Porphyromonadaceae bacterium (assembly GCA_030528445.1). Lineage (GTDB taxonomy): Bacteria > Bacteroidota > Bacteroidia > Bacteroidales > Porphyromonadaceae > Porphyromonas. The sequence goes on from JAUMYV010000069.1 coordinate 9,102, forward strand.
CGCGCCAGATGCTTCCAAGGTTGGACATAACCAAGCCGTACGCCAAGCACTGAGCGAGGGAGCGCAGGGGCAAATCACCTACATTGACTACGCACGCAATCGGGGGAAGGGTTATGCTCTGCGTAGTGCAGTAGCTCAGACCAAGGCGTCCTATATGCTCTACACGGATTGGGATTTCCCGTTCTCCACCGAGAGCTACCTGCAGGTGCTTGATGCGCTTGAGGCTGGTGCGGATGTGGTGCTCCCTACGAGAGAGCGAAGCGAATATATGCAGAAGCTGAGCCCGATGCGCAAGTTCCTTAGCGGTGGCTCACGACTTATCAACAGGCTTTTGCTCAATTTGCCCGCCAATGACACCCAAGGCGGACTGAAAGCCTTCGGGGCTCTAGGGCGCAAGGCTTTTCTCTCCACACGTATCGATCGCTTCCTTTTCGACACCGAATTCATTGCCTTGGCGACACGCCGAAGACTCAACATCGCGATCACACGTTGCCACGTCCGCCCCGAGATTGTGCTCTCGTCGATGTCTTTCGCTACACTTCGCTCGGAGCTTCGTTACATTCCACGACTGATTCGCGCCAGATGGTTCTCCTAAGTTTCGACATCGAGGAGTTTGATCTTCCCTTTGAGTACAACCAAGCGATCGATATGTCGGAGCAAATCCGTATATCGGAGCAGGGGCTAGAGCGCATCTTGCAGGTTCTAGAGCAAGAGGGCGTTCGAGCTACGTTCTACAGCACGGTGGTCTTCATGGAGCGGCTACGTGGAGGGATCAGGGAGCGACTACTCTCGGCCGGGCACGAGATTGCCTCGCACGGCATCTCACATTCGTCGTTTAGCCCTGCAGACTATACGACCTCCAGGCGGAGACTACAAGAGCTGACGGGGCAGAGAATCTCTGGCTTTCGGATGGCTCGGATGCAGCCTATCGATCATGAAGCCCAGAGAGACGCTGGCTACACCTACGACTCATCTCTGCATCCAACCTATTTGCCCGGCAGATATAATCATTGGGATAAGCCTCGCAAGCCCTACCAAGAGCCTAATGGTCTCTGGACACTGCCAGCCTCAGTCGTCCCAGGCATCCGATTCCCACTCTTTTGGTTGTCTATGCACAACCTACCCGAATGGCTCTATCTAAGGTTGATGAGCTTTACCGCCAAGCGAGATCATTACCTCAATACTTACTATCATCCATGGGAGTTTGCCGATCTCAAGGCTCTACCCTATCAGTTACCCTTCTATATTGTACGCAATAGTGGGGAGGCACTGCAGGGACGTTTGCTCAGACTGATTAGACACCTCAAGGCCCAAGGGTTGATCTTCGGCACAACGCAGGAGTACCTAAGCTCAAGACAATAAAACTAAGCAATAGATGAATACAAGAATACAGGATGCACTGAAGAGGTTTTGGGAGTGGCATGGCGTCCAATCCTCGGCCTTTCGTGCGGCGTTTTTTGATATGGATGGTGTGCTCTTCGATTCGATGCCAGCTCATTGCCGTTCATGGCTCGAAACGGCTCACTCTGTGGGGCTAGAGATGAGCGAGCGCGATGTATATATGTTCGAGGGGCAGACTGGGAGCTTCACAATCAATCTGCTCTTCCGCCGCACACATGGCAGAGATGCAACGCAGCAGGAGCGCCAAACGATCTATCAGACCAAGAGTGACCTATTCGCTCGCTACAATAGCGGAGCTTCTATCCCCAATGCCGACGCTGTGGTCTCGGCTATGCATGGGCTAGCACGTGTGTTGGTAACGGGCTCATCTCAGCCCTCTCTGCTCGGTAAGGTACAGCAGGCCTTCCCCAGCGTCTTTGCATCTGAGCGCATGGTTACGGGGCTTGATGTGCGCCTTGGCAAACCCAACCCAGAGCCTTATCTGATGGCGCTTGCCAAGGTCAATGTACAGCCGTGGGAGGCTCTAGTGGTGGAGAATGCACCTATGGGCGTTCGCTCGGCACATGCGGCAGGATGCTTCACCATTGCCGTGAATACGGGACCTCTGCCCGACGACGAACTTTGGGAGCAGGGAGCAGACCTCGTCCTACCCGATATGCAGACCCTACTGGACTGTCTACCAGATCTAGGCATCAAGTAGCACTCTAGTTGAGTAAAATACAAAAGGCGCATCGAGCTTGCTCGATGCGCCTTTTGTATTTTACCTATGTCGAAGTTATTACTTCACATGTACCTTATATACGGCAGACTTGATCTTGACAAGATAAGCGCCAGAAGCTACAGATATCTTGTGCGATGTACCCTGAGCGGCTACGCTTGCCACGAGCTTGCCCGAGAGGCTGTATACCTCAATCTGAGCCCCAGCTTCGGCTCCCTCTACGATGATAGCACCTTCGCCTGCGACTACCTTCGCCTGAGTTGCAGCAACATCGCCAATGGCTGTATTCTTAACGAAAACAGCTTCAATCACATAATCGGCATCCACAATGAGCTCAAATGATGCCTGAGTAGGATCCTCTGCCACTGTCAAGAAATCAAAGTCGTTGACAAGTAGCTGAGAGAGCTTATACCCTTCGGCAGGAATAGGCTTGACGATAATGCTTTCGTTTGCCTTGAGAGTAGCTCCAGACTGAAGAACCGACCCATCTCCACTCTTCGTAACAGATAGCTCACCTCCTTCGTTGTTCTTAACGCTGTAGGTTACCGTATAGGACTTAGGAGTTACCGCCTTGGCCTCTACGACGACAGTTGTATTTTCTGTAACGGTGTGAGAAATCGTGTGAGTGTCGTCCAAATCTTGTATACGCTCTACATCGTTGATCTTGACGCTCGTAAGTTCAAAGCCTTCCTTTGCTTGAACATGTAAATAGACCTTAGTCCCATGTGGAACTTTCTTTTCCACGGTACTATCATCATCTAGAACTGCGATAACTTCTACTTGAGTCTCATCAAACTTCAGAGTGAACTCGTAGGAGATTGGAGCAAACACAACCTTGATTGTTGTGTTCTCTGTGATTGTTATCTCAAGCTGTTCCGAGTCGTCCTCAATATCCCCAATTCTCTCCTCTCCATTTACAAGAATAGATGTTACCTCATAGCCTTCATTCGGCGTCAGATCTATAGTAACCTCAGTATCCTTGTCTACAGGTTTAGTAATGTCAATCACCTCATCTGTTTCGGTATTTGTAAACTCCACTTCTCCCAAATTTTTGTCATAATCGGCAGTGATCATGAACTTCTCTTCTGGAGCTGGAGGAGTTACTTCCTTTGCATGGATGTTGATCATGAAATCGCAGATAGCCCCTCTATTATTAGATAGTTTATTGGCTGTAGACATATTCCCACAAGGGTCGATATTGTCCCAGTCTACCTTGAAGCGAACACGTGTCAAGCCAGTTTGGGCATCTTCGGGAATTCTAAACAATGGAAGTTTACCGTCATTGTAGATATTGCCATCCCTAATAGTTTCTCCTAGGCTATTTTTGAAGCTTCCTGCTCCCCCCTCACGATAATGTGTATAGGATACAAGCTCTGTCTTCTGATCGAACATTCCATCATGGTTGTAGTCAATGTAAAGATAGAAATGCATCCATTCTAGCTCATGTAGAGAAGGAGTAACTTGAATCTGATCCCCTTGGGTCGCTTCAAGAGTTGAAGTTGTTTTATCAAAAAATACTTTGGTCTGCGTAATAGCCCCCTTGCCAGCGATTTCTACTGAGAACGCTTGCTGCTGGCCATTGTTTGTCGCGCCAGTAATAGTAAGTTCTCGAACAATACGGCCTGTTGTACCTCTGCGTGGATTTGCTGTTTCATTCCATGTACAAAGGTTCGAATAGTCTGCTTGTGCACCAGCAGGCAACGACATAGCACTAGCTCCTAAAAGAGCCATAGCTCCTAGTAAGTAACGCTTCATAATCATTGATGATAATTAAATAGTTTATTAAATTAAATTTATCCTGCGCCAAAGATATAAAAAATATCTACGAATACATACCTATATCTAGAGAATTAGGAATCAACAACCTGGCAATAGCTCGATGTCAATATTAACCACGCCCAATTATGCATAAAACTCTATTTAGTGTGTAGGTCTCGGGTGTAAAATCCGCTGCAACCTCTGACGTGTACTGAAAAAAGTTGACAGTTGGCGGGATGCAATCAGTATCCATTAT